>JANMTV010000009.1:0-35745 GCA_031390905.1 Ilumatobacteraceae bacterium
CACGGCCTCCTTGGCGCAGAGCGCCGCGAACAGAGCTGTTGGATCGCCGGCCTCCAACGTCCGCAGCGATCCTTCGTAAGCCTGTACCGCCAGCCAGTGATCGTTGACAGCGCGGGTCCATTCGACCTGCTCGTAGGCGCGTAAATCCGCTGCTCTCGGGCGCAACTGATGCTTGGCGACCGCAACCGCCTCGTCGAGCACGCCGACGATCACGGCGGTGAACAGCGTGGCCACGAACGCGCCAGCACCGGCAGTGATGTCGGTCAACGGACCCTGCCGAGCCAACCGCACCCCGGGCGCCCGCTCGAGGCGCATCGCATGGCTTTGTGTGGCAGCCATACCAACACCGTCCCACTCGGAGATCAAGGTCAAGCCGGTCGTGCCGTCCCAGCACCGGTCAGACACATCGAGGGCGAAGATCGTCGGCGCGTCCTCGCCTAGGGGGATGGCGGTGGTGATCATCCGATCGGCGATTCCCGAGCCACTTCCGAAATGTTTGTCGCCGGTCACCGCGTACGAGGGTCCGACGATCGTCGCCACGTCGTTGGTCGGCGTCGCCGTTGCCCGGGTGCGGCCGATATCACCGCCGCTGCCGGGTTCGGACGTGATCGTGCCCCACTGTTCACCCGCCGCCGCACTGGCAAAGACTGCTTGCCGTTGGGCCTCCCAAGCCGGTTGGGTCGGGTCGGGGTTGAGCAGCCAGAACGCCACGACCGACGGATGCATTGCCGACACCAGAGCGACCGCGGGGTCGGCTGCCGCCAGCACACGCACCAGCTCGCAAACCGTCCGCGCCGACGAGGCCGTGTCGTGCCAGAGACCGCCCATGTCCTCCGGCACTACCGCCCGGAGGAAGCCCGCCTCGCGCAATGAATCGAAGTCGACCGGCTCCAGATGTCGGCGCGCTTGGCGCTCGCTGCGTTCGAGCTTCCAGGTTTCGGCGATCGACTGGATGCCATCGCCAAGCGAACCGACCGTAGTTGTCATCGACAACCACTGTACGACCTCGACGTCAGGTGCCAGGGGCTCGGCGGGTGATGAAGTCGGCGACGGCTCTTGGGTAGGCGAGCCGGTCGGGGCGGAACAGGTCGTGGCCTGACCCGTGGATCACGACGATTTCGACGCCGGGCACGTGATCACGGTATTGCCGCACATTTCCGGGCTCGATCAGCACCCCCGGTTCGGTTCCGTATGCGACGAGCAAGGGAATTCCGGTCGCGCCAAGTTCATTCCACAATGTCCGGTCCCGTGATGCCCGACCCAGTTCGACCAGCACGTGCGGTTGGATCCGCTCGGTCATCGGCTTGCCGCGGAATCGACTCGCCATCATCATCTCGGCGAAGTCAGGCCCCATGCCGTGTTCGGCTGCTCGGTAGTCGCCGATCGACATCGTCTCGATCCGTTCCGGTGACGTCAGGGCGAGATCCAGGCCCCACGATGTGCCTCGTGAGAACGTCATCAGATGGAACCGATCGATGCCCTCCTCGTCGAGTACGGCGTGCAGGTCGGTCAAGTGGTCGCCGACGGAATATCCGGTTGGCGGAGCCTCGCTCTGACCACGACCTCGCACCTCAACCACGAGTGCTCGGCGCGGCAGGAAGAACTCGAGCACTTCGATGTACTCGTCGGCGAAATCGGTGACCCCTGGTGCGAACAGGATCGGGAGGCCACGCGGTTCGCTCGGCGCATTGTCTAGGTAGCGAATCCGGACGCCGCTGCGCTCGGTGAACCGTTCGACGGGAGCCATGTGTCAGGCGAGTTCGGCAATCAACGGGGCATATCGATCGATGAACGGCATTGTCGTGCCGGGGTCGTCCCACCCGACCCGCGACGCTCCGATGATCGTTCGAACGACCCCCAATTCGCGATAGTGATGCAGCGTCTCGGGCGTCGGGTCGCCGGATGTGACCAGTGAGATCGGGATCTCTCGCCCGACGTCGTCCGCTGCCTCACGAAACCGCCCGATCTTCTTGGCGACGTTCCCGAGAGCGACGTCCATCGGCATCCATTCGTCGGCCCAGCGCACTGCGTGTTGGGTGCCAAGCTTGCCGCCGGTGCCGAGCAGGATCGGCGGGTGCGGGCGCTGCGCCGGTTTCGGGAACGACCACACCGGTTCGAAGCCGAAGAACTCGCCGTGGAACTCGCTGTGCTCGTCGGTCCAGCAACTTCGCAACGCGGCGACGCATTCCTCGGTGGCTCGATAGCGCTGCGCCCACGCAATGTCCGGCCGGTGGTTCTCTAGCTCCTCTGCGTTCCAACCGACACCCACACCGAATAGCACGCGGCCCCCGGAGAGCAGGTCCAATGTGGCGACCGACTTGGCAAGGTCGAGCACGTGATGTTCGAGCACGAGGCAGACACCTAGCCCGAGCTGTAACCGCTCGGTCGCGCTCGCCGCCATCGTGAGACTGACGAACGGGTCCATCATCCGCCGGTACTGATCCGGCATCTGACCACCGGTCGGGTAGGGGGTGCGCCGCGACGCCGGGATGTGTGAGTGCTCGCCGATGAACAGCGAGGTGTACCCGCGCTGCTCGAGCGCGAACGCCAGCACATCCGGCCGCACATCCTCCGGCGTGTTCATCGTCGAGAAGCCGAGTTCCATCAGTTGATCTCCGTCATCGCGGTTCCTTCGGCAGGCCGAGGTTGCGCTCGCCGAGCAGGCCGGCGAGGTCTTGTCGCTCGCCGTACCCGTATGTGTTGGCAGTGTCGATGAAGTTGACGCCGCGGTCGACGACGCGTCGAACGAGGTTGCGGGCGGCGTCGCGATCCCTGGCTCCCTCGGGATTGCGTGCTCCAGAGATCCGCATCGCGCCGAACCCCAGCCGACGCACTGTGAGGTCGCTGCCGATCGTGAAGGTGCCGACGGTGTCGTCGTTCAGGACGTCTTCGCTCATCTCCCGAGTTTAACTTGACACTTCTGTCAGATTGCCACCGAGCGGCCGGTGTGTGTGCCGGAGCGCAGGATCGTGCCGGGGCGGGCCGACGTGAACTCGCCGGCGCGCACGATTTCGACCCCGTTGCACAACACGCAATCGATGCCCTCGGCCTCGGCGTACAGCCGGGCCGCCCCGGCCGGCACGTCGTTGCGCATCGCCATCGGCCCTGATCCGATCGTGTGCTCGTCGAACACGATCACATCGGCGAACGCCGCTTCGACGAGGCGACCTCGGTCACGCAGCATGTAGAGGTCGGCCGGGACCACCGTCAGCAGGTTGACAGTCTCCTCCAAGGGGAGCAGGTGGCGCTTGACGACCGCCTCGCGGAGGGTCACGGTGGCGTAGTTGCCGCTGAAGAACATGTCGAGATGGGCACCAACATCAAAGGCGCCGATCACTGCCCGCCCATCGGGACTCGGCATCGGCCGGGTCGGTGCCGAGCGGCTGCACGCTGAAGCCGCAGTTTCCGCCGATCACGGTGGTCACACCGTGGAGTGGTGACGGCGACACTGTGGTGTCCCAGAACACCCGGGCGTCGATGTGCGTGTGAACGTCGACGAAGCCGGGCGTGACGACACGATCGGTGGCGTCGATGATCCGAGTGGCGGGGTCGTTGGAGAGATCGCCGATCCTGGTGATCCGATCGGCGTGAATCCCGACATCGGCACGTTGTCGCGGCGCGCCTGTTCCGTCGATCACGTCCCCGCCTCGGATGATCACGTCGTACATGTCAGCTGCTTCCTGTTCGGGTCATCCGCTCACTTGGCGAGTTCGTCCTCGATCGCGGCGAGGATCGTCGGGTCATCAGGTGTCATCGTCGGCGCGAAGCGTCGCGCAACGCTGCCGTCGCGGGCGATGAGGAACTTCTCGAAGTTCCAGAGCACATCGGGATCGCTGTTGGTCTCGATGCCGAAGCCACGCAGCCGCTCGCGCTGGGCATCGGGGTCGCCCTCGGCCCGTGGTACGACGCTGGTGAGCTGCTGATAGAGCGGGTGCTGGTCGTCGCCCGCCACACTGATCTTGGCGAACATCGGAAAGTCGATGGCGTACGTCGCCTTACAGAACTCGGCTATCTCATCGTTGCTGCCGGGCTCTTGCTCACGAAAGTTGTTGGCCGGGAACCCGAGCACCTGGAAGCCACGCTGGCGATGCTGTGAGTGGATCGCTTCGAGCGACTCGTACTGCGCTGTCAGCCCGCACTTCGAAGCGACGTTGACGACGAGCAGCACGTCGCCGGCGAACTCGCCCAGCGAGGTGGTGGCGCCGGTGATCGTGGTCAGGGGAATGTTCTGAATGTCGGTCATGCCGAAACCCTAACGATCACGATGCGATTCACAGACTTCGGACCCGCTGAACTCAACCGCGACCGCAAGACCAAATGACGTAGCTGCGCGGCCGAGGCCGAGACCATCGTTCACGAGCACGAATTCCTCCTCGGCGAGTGCCAAAACTGCGGGTCACTTTCGCGGATCGTGCTTGCGCGATCGTGCAGCCATCGCAGGAGCGACGACGGCGAAACCTGCGAAAGCAACCAGCAAACCCAAAACGTCGCCCAATAGCGATGACATGACGAGACCCAGGACGACCCCGATCACCGCCACCGCCCACAGGTGTTTACGAATCCACATCTGCGCGTCATAGCGGATCATCGATCGAGGTTAGTCGGGGCCTAGCAACTCTGTAACACCCCTTAGTTATAGTAAACGTATGTTTGCTGACGTGGTGGTCGAGGTCGAGGGGCTCGACGATGCTGGGTGGTTGGCGGGGTTGCGACAGATCGAGGCCGAGCAGCGCCAGCTTGATGCCAGGCGGGCGGCGATGCTGGCCGTCGGCGAGCGCCGCAAGGCATACAGACGTGATGGGCACGCCTCGATGTGGGGGCTGCTGCGAGCATCGCTGGGTTGGTCGAACGCCGAGTGCCGTGATCGCACACAGCTGGCGCGCCTGATCGAGGCCCACCCCGAGGTTGGTGAATCGATGTACGAGACGTGGATTCCGGTTGCCAATGCCGAGGCGATCGCACGAGCATTCGCCAACCCACGGTGCGGTGATCAGATCAGCGATGTGCTTGGCACGCTGCTGACCAATGCACAGCGAATGGAGTACGACGACTTTCGGCACGTCGTACGTCGTTGGGAGCTGCTCGCCGACACCGAGGGGGCACATCGCGATCGTGAACAGATCCATGAGAACCGCGATGCACACTTCACCGAATGGCAGGGCCAAGGCACGCTGCTCGCGCAATGGGGTGACATCGATACGGCAATCAACAAGCAGGTGTTCGAACGCTTCGTCCAGGCCGAATGGGATGCCGATTGGAAATGGACCGTCGACACCTACGGCGAAACCGAAGCCTGCAAGGCGTTGATGCCGCGGACCGAGGGTCAGCGCCGCGCCGATGCAGCATCGGCAATTCTGCGTCGCGCAGGCTCAGTCGAACGAGGCGGGAAGGCTCCGAGGACGGTCGTCAATCTTCACCTCGACTATCAGACCTTCTCCGACCTCATGGCAGTGCAGGGGCTGTTCCCGGAACGCCAGGCCGACCCGTTCGAACACGGTGATCTTGTCGCTACTCAGCTGCGTTGTGAGACCGGTGATGGTGGGTTGATCGATCCGCACGCGATGCTCCAGGCAGCGCTCGAAGGGTACGTACGGTTTATCGTGCTCAACGACGAAGGAATCCCGATTCGGTGGGGCCGCAAGCGGCGCCTGTTCGAAGGAGCAGCCCGCGACGCTGTGATGATGCTGTCGAATCGGTGCACCCACCCGGGATGCCGCGTCTCTGCCACGCACAGCGAAGCCGACCACCTCACTCCGTGGTCACGACTCGGCGAGACCGAACCGACTAACGGCGGCCCGCGATGTCGAAAGCACAACCGGTTCCGGAACGTCGGGTACGCGTCACATCGCGACCGCTACGGCGGCTGGCACACCTATCGACCCGACGGCACCGAAATCCGCTAGATATCGCGCCCATCGACGTCGAATATGTCGGCGAGACCATTGACCATCCATGACAAGTCGGCCGGGATCGGTTGGTCGATCGGTCTGCGGATGCTGAGTGCCTCGAGCAGGTCGACGGCGGCACCGGTGAGTCTGAGGTCGACATCGGCGGCAATGCCGGAGCGTACTGCGGCCCGGTCGCCGATCTCGACCACGAACGAGGTGTCGGGTGCTATGACATCGACGGCGAGGATGCCCGTGCCGACAGCCCCGCGGCTGATCGCGAACGCCGGTGCGAGGGCAGCCGCATAGCGCAGGCAGGCGGCGATCTCGTCGGTCTCCTCGGCGGGAGCGATACCGAGCGGAAGCAGGATGTCGCGCTCGTGCACCCAGGAATCCCATAGGGCATGGTGAGCGACTGCGCTGACGCTGAGGTGCCCTGGCGGCGCTTCGGCCAGAGCCGACCAGTCGTCGTCGTTGAGCGACGCCAACAGGCTCACGAGCGTGTCGGTTGAGGCTGTAAACCGGTCAAGCACCTCGCTCGCCGAGCTGTCAGGCGATCCGGCGACGAGCTGAGCCGGCGACGCCACCGGGTCGAACCCGGCGAGGAACTGCGTGGGTTCACCCCGCAGGCCGGCAGCGATCGAGTAGGCCCAGAAACTGTTCGTGCTGTCGAGGTGGACAATCACGTCTCGACTCGACCATCCCTCGCACCGGCTGGGATGCGCCCATTGCCCGTCGGTCAACGAGGCAAGCGCGGTAGCGAGTCGGCGGCGCTGACGGATGATTGGTTCTGCGATCTCCGATGGCGAGCTGTCGAGCGTGATGATCGGATCGGCCCCGTATCGCGGAGTCAGTTGCATCGCTCTACCTTGCCATAAATCGGTTGAACCGCAGAATCGGTCCGTCGGGTGGGCTGGCGTCCCCGAACCGTCGGATGTCTGCCTTGCTGAAAGCTCGTTCCTACGCGAACACCTTGCATGCTCGCTCGTGTCAGGCTCTGTCGCGGCTCAGGATCGTGATTGCCGACACGGCTGTTGGGCCGCCGATGTTGTGTGTGAGACCGATCCGGGCTCCGTCGACCTGATTGGTCGATTCGCCGCGCATTTGCTCGAAGATCTCGACGCACTGGGCGACGCCCGTGGCACCGGGCGGGTGACCCTTGGCCTTGAGCCCTCCGCTCGGGTTGACGGGGATTCGGCCACCGACATAGGTCTCGCGGTTTTCGATCAGCTTGTCGGCACCGAACTTCTCGCAGAAGCCGAGATCTTCGTAGTTGATCAGTTCGACGCCGGTGAAGCAGTCGTGGACCTCGGCCACATCGATGTCGTTGGGCCCGATACCAGCCATCGCGTATGCCGCCTTGGCGGCTTTCACCGTTGGCGGAAACGTGGTCATGTCGGGCTTGTGCTGGTGCATCACTCGGTCGATTCCGAGGCCGACACCACGAACCCACACCGGGTTGTCGGTGTACTTGTCGGCGATCTCCTCGGCGACGAGGATCACCGCCGCGGCGCCGTCACTTTGCGGCGTGCAGTCGTACAGTCCGAATGGATCGACAACCATCGGCGCGTTGAGGACCTGCTCGATCGTGATCTCGAACCGCATCTGTGCCTTCGGATTCGTGACCCCGTGTTTGTGGTTCTTGACGGCGACCATTGCGAGATGCTCACGTGTGGCTGTCGGCGACTCGTGCAGATAGCGGGCGGCGTGCAGGGCGAAGTTGGCCGGCGCTACGAGGCCAAGCGGGAAATCCCAGGCACTGTCGCGGGTCATCCCCATCCAGTCCCAGAACGTCGTGCGTGTCGATGTCTCGCGGACCTTGTCGGCGCCGACCACGAGCACGACGTCGAACATGCCGCTGGCGATCGCCATCGCGCCGTGCCGAACGGCGTCATTGCCCGTGGCACAGGCGTTTTCGAGCCGCGAGACGGGGATCTCGAGCAGCCCGCACGAGTCGGCCAGGATGCCGGTCGCGAACCCATCGGTCGACACCAGTTCGCCGAACCAGGCGGCCTGGATGTCAGCACGATCAAAGCCTTTGTCGACGCTCGTGACCGCTTCGGTGACCGCCATCGGCAACATGTCCTTGATGCCCAGATCGAACAGTTCGCCAAATGCCGTCATGCCGGCTCCGACCATCGCCACCCGCCTCATGCCGCCACCCTCGTGGGGAGCAGGTTGTAGCCGTAGTCGGGCACGCCGGATCTCGTCGCTACGAGCCGGAAGACAAGCCGACCCGCGTCGCCGATCTTTACCGAGCCGGCCTCGGCGCCGGTGAGTTTGACGAGCACCCGCACGCCGCTGTCGCCGAGTTCGACGAGGGTCAGCGTGTACGGGCTGATCAGACCAGGGACGGGAACTCTGATGGTCGCCAGCGTGTAGATCTCGGCATCGCGGGGAAGCGCAACCGTGGCGGTCGGTGCTTCTGATCCACAGCCGAGGCAGCGGTAACGATGCGGGTACGAGAGCGTGCCACACGTGGTGCACTTGGCAGCATCAAGTCGTAACTTGGCGTCGAATGCTCGGTCGTACGCCGCCAACGACACCGGGAGATCAAGCCCCGGCGTTGGTTCGCCCGTCGGTCTCGGTTGGGGCGACCGTTCGTCACGCGCGATTGTCGACGTTTGTGCTCCGAGCGTTGCGACGCTGAGTGCAGCTTGCTCGACGCCGGCGATCCGACCTGCGCGACGCTGTTCGATCAGGGCGGCGATGGCGAAGATCGTTGCGCTGGCCCCGATCGTTGGGAGCGCCGGAGGCGTGCCGTCGCAGAGCGCGGCAGCGTCGCGAACGGCCAGCCCGGCGGCTGCGATGATCGGTTCTGACTTGTCGAGTTGTTCGAGCGACTCGCCAAGCCCACGAACTCGGAGCAGGCGTGGGTCGGAATAGTCGCTGCGACGACCGCTGGAGTCGCGGGTGGCGACAGGCATGCTGCGAGTGACCCGATCGACGGCTGTCAGTGACGGACCGTCGGCACCGCAGAACGCCGCTGCCGCTCCGGCCGTCGGGGTGACCTCCGTACCGATCACGAGGGTGCCAAGCACCGCAGAGGTGAGTGCGTCAAGAGTCGCCGGTGCTCCGCCGCTCACCTCGCTGACTCGGACGTGCGATGACACGCCGAGACCGGCCAGCAACGCCGCACTGTTGCCACCTTCCAACAAGGGAAGCTCTCGGCTCACGATGACGACATGCTGCACATCGTTGACGTCGACCGAGCGAAGTGCGGCGATACCGGCGGCGACTGCCAGCGTGATTGCATCTTCGTCAACGCCGGCGAGGCGCGCTGTCGCGGTGCCCCAGCACGGCAGATACGTACCGATCGAACTGATCATCGGAACGCCGATCTCGGCCGCTGGACGAACTCGTAGGGAATCCCGTTCGGGTCGAGCCGGTCGTTCGAAGCCCAGATCGGACAGGTTGTCACTCATGCCCGGAGTGTAACTTGACACAACTGTCGAGTTTCCAGCTGGGGCGCTGCTCGCGGGCGAACTGCGTCAGCCGTGGGCCGACGATCTCGTCGCGAGACCGACGCCAAGAAGCAGGGCAAGAGTCATTGCATCCGCCTTGCGGGGGAAGGCGCGCAGGTCATCGCCGTCGACATCCTCCCATTCCCGTCACGATTTCTCCCTCGCGCCGGTTGTTGCGTCATACTTGACGAAACTGTCAGATCGCACTGAAACTTTGGGAGACTTGTCATGCCGTACGCACCTAATGAGCACATCCTGATCGAGCAGGATGGGCCAGTCGCCACGATCACACTCAACAACCCCGACATGATGAATGCGTTCCTCGACGACATGCATGAGGGCATGACAGAGATCTGGTGGCATCTTGCGATCGACGACTCGGTGCGTGCCGTTGTACTGACGGGTGCTGGTCGAGCGTTCAGCGCCGGCGGTGATATTCCAGCGTTCATCAGGAGCTACGAGGATGCCGATTACCGCCGCAAGTCGTTGCGCGGTGCCCGTCGATTGATGGAGGCGCAGGCCGAGTTCCCGAAGCCGGTCGTCGCCGCGATCAACGGGCCTGCCGTCGGACTCGGCTGCAATCTTGCGCTGCTGTGCGACATCGTTTTCATGGCCGAGAGTTCGTTCATGGCCGACACGCACGTCAGTATCGGCCTCGTGTGCGGTGACGGCGGTGCCGTGTTCTGGCCGATCCTGATGGGGCTCCTGAAGTGCAAGGAGTACCTGTTGACCGGTGATCGGATCCCCGCCGTCAAGGCGGTCGAACTCGGGCTCGCCAACCGCGTCGTTCCCGACGCCGAGTTGCTCGATCAGGCCAAGGCGTTCGCCGCCCGACTTGCCGCTCAGCCGCGTCAGGCGATTCAGGAAACCAAGCGCGCCCTCAACCTCCACCTGCAACAGATGATCCTGCTCGTCGCCCCATTCGCGCTCACGGCCGAATCGGAGTCATTCGCCACCGACGACATCAAAACCACGATCGACAACTTCAAAAGCAAAATGAAGTAAAACCACATGTTCAGGCCCAAGCGGCAATCAGCTCGTCTGAGGTCAGGATCGTGGCGATGAATATGCGGGCTGGGTAGTGGCCCTCGCGGACGCCTTGGATCGACCAGCCCACGGTGTCGGGGTCAACGACTTCGGCAACCTGATCCGCGAACGGCTGCTGCCCGACGCCTATCCCACGTGGGCGATGTTCTGGGACACATCTGCCGGACAGGAGTGATGGGTGACATGGCTCAACCGTTCGCCGTTGATGGCCCATACCCGAACAGGTGACCCCAGCCTGGCTCACCGGTCAGCTCGCAGCGGTTGGTCGCCACCGCAGCACTCGGAGTGCCCGATGGCGACGAGGCATGGCGGCAGTTCATGCGTTGGCCCGCCTACGGAACACAGGCCCTGGCCTGGCAACATCAATCAGTGGGGTCAGCGCAATGGCGTCGAAATGGTGAAGCGCCAGTTCGCCGCTTCGGACGACTACGACACGGTCGGGATACTGACCCGTGGCAAACTCCAGAAACAACTCGACGCTCGTCTCGCCAGCCGTTGAATCGGTTGCGATAACGTGCGCTTTCGTGGCCACGAAAGAATTGCTGATCGGCCTGCTCGAGAGGGCCGATATTCGAGTCGATGGTGATCGACCGTCAGATATGCGTGTGCTCGACGAGCGGTTCTGGGATCGGATCGTCAGCCAACGCGAACTCGGTTTCGGCGAGTCCTACATGGATGGTTGGTGGGAGTGCGAGGCGCTCGACGACTTGATCACCAAGGTGCAAGGCGCCAACTTGCGCGATCAAGTTCGGATCTCGCCGGCGCTGGCGTTTCACGCCGCTCGATCTGTCGTGCTCAACAACCAGACGATCCGTAAAGCCGCCAAGAACGCCGGCTATCACTACAACATCGGCAACGACCTGTACGAGCGAATGCTGGGTGAGCGAATGGTGTACAGCTGTGCCTATTGGCGCCGCGAAGGAGTCGAGCTCGACACGCTCGATCAGGCCCAGGAGGCCAAGCTCGATCTGATCTGTCGCAAGCTGCAGCTCGAATCGGGTATGCGGCTGCTCGATATCGGTTGCGGGTGGGGTGGGCTTGCCAAGTTCGCGGCTGAGCGATACGGCGCCGTTGTCGTGGGTATTTCCCCGGCTGTCGAGCAGGTCAAAGTGGCGACTGAACGATGTGATGGGCTGCCTGTCGAGATCCGACAACAGGACTATCGAGAGGTTTCCGGCACGTTCGACCGGATCACGTCGATCGGCATGATGGAACACGTCGGACCGAAGAATCTGCAGCGATTCTTCGATGTGTGTGATGCCCACCTTGTCGACAACGGGATCATGTTGCATCACACGATTGGGTCGAACGAGTCGAAGTCACACATCGATCCGTGGTTCGACAAGTACATCTTCCCTGGCGGCAACTTGCCGTCGATTGCACACATCGCCTCGGCGGCCGAGAAGAAATGGGTGCTGGAGGACCTGCACAGTTTCGGGCCAGACTACGACCGCACACTGCTCGCGTGGCACGCCAATGTGACCGCCGCATGGCCCGAGTTGCCGGACTACGACGAGCGATTCCGGCGGATGTGGGACTACTACCTGCTCGGTACTGCGGGTTCGTTCAGAGCTCGAAGCATCCAGCTCTGGCAATTCGTGTTCCGTAAGGTCCGCACCTCTCCGACGTACACCTCCCCTCGCTGACCCGTGCGTCAATCAGCGGCGAAGGCGAACAGATTGTCGGGGCCGACGGCGATTGATCGTTCGCCGACGCGGCGCCGCCAATCGCGGGTGGTGCCCC
This sequence comes from Ilumatobacteraceae bacterium, assembly GCA_031390905.1. Lineage (GTDB taxonomy): Bacteria > Actinomycetota > Acidimicrobiia > Acidimicrobiales > Ilumatobacteraceae > Ilumatobacter. The sequence goes on from JANMTV010000009.1 coordinate 12,140, forward strand.
ATTCGTGACGCCACGCCCACAGTCGGCGTGTGAAATGGTGGAGCGGGTACTCGCGGGTGACACCCATCGCGCCGTGCGCTTGGTGGGCGGCCCGGGTCCCCAGTGTGATCGCGTCATCGACGATCACACGAGCGGCGGCGATCTCGAACGAGGCGTCGCCCATAGCGAGCGCTCGAACGGCGATGTCGGCCGCCATCTGCGCCCGCACCGCCGACTGCGCGGCGGTGATCAGGTGCAGCTGCACCGCCTGAAATGTCGCCACCGGTTTGCCGAATTGGTGGCGCTGATTGGTGTAGTCGACGGTCATCTGCGCGACAGCACCAAGCGCACCAGCGGCCATCACAACGCGTGACAGTGCGCCGCGCTCGACCAGCGACGACGACGTGATATCGACGATGTTCGTTTCGGCTTGACGAAGGGCGAGGTTGCAAACGACTCGATCGCGGGCCTCGCCGGCGAGGTTGGAACCGGGTGTGACCGTGACCTGATCGGAGCGCAGTGACACGACCGTGGTGCTGCCGTTGGCAGTCGCGAGTACAGCGATCCGCTCGGCGTGGCGCGCCCAGGCAACGGTCGTGTCGAATTGCAAACGATCACCGACGAGAGTGATCGACGACTGGTCATCGACGACGGTCACCGGGCCGTCGGGGAGAGCCAACCCGGCCCGGGCGAGCAACCAGCCGCCGGTCAGGGCAGTCTCGGCGACGGGAACGGGAGCCGCGAAACGGCCGATCGCGGAGAGGATTGCGGCGGCGTCGAAGATGGTGCCGCCCGACCCACCAGTGGCTTCGTCGATGCCAACCAGCGGAAAGCCTGCGTCGGCAAGCGCCGTCCACGTGGCAGCCGACCAGCCCTCGGGCTCGGCGTGTTCGATTTCGTCGAACGTGCACACATTCGCGAGCAAACGCTCCACGGTCTCGACAAGCAGTGGGTCTGCGGCGCTCATCGGGTGACTCCCGACGGTCGCAGGCCCTTTGCGGCCACCGAGCGCAGTACCTCGTTGGTGCCGCCGCGGATCGTGAACGACGGTTGGGTGAGCGCGGCGGTGATCAACAAGCGACCGAGGGTCGAGCGATCAGACGTATTGGGTGCCTCGTCCAGATAGGCGAGCACGGCGGTGACGGCGTCCTGCTCGAAGCGGGTGCCCATCTCCTTCACGAGCGACGATTCGATCGCCGGCGCGCCGCCTTGATCGATCGCGCGTGCCACCGACAGCGATAGGTGATGCAGCACCCAGTAGTTGGCGACGGCGTCGCCGACCAGATCGAGCAGGGCCGTGGGAACGTCCGTGCCGGCAGATGCCTCGTCGCGCAGCAACTCTTCGAGCAGCAGGTAGCTGCTGAGCCATCGGTCAGGTCCACCGCGCTCGTAGGCGAGTTCGGACGTGTTCTGGGTCCAGCCCTGGCCGATCTCGCCGAGCACGAGATCGTCGGGAACGAACACGTTGTCGAACACGACCTCGCAGAAATCGGCGGTCCCGTCGATGAAGGGGATCGGCGTCGCCTGCACACCAGGGGCCTTGAGGTCAACGATCAGCTGACTCAGACCCTGACGTTTGTCATCGACGTCGTCGCGCCGCGTGGTTCGGCACAACACGATGATCCAGTCGTGCTCGTGGGCGCTCGTGGTCCAGATCTTGCGACCCTCGAGCACCCATCCGTTCCCGTCTTTGGTCGCCTTCGACGAGATCGATGCGAGGTCGCTGCCGCTGTCGGGCTCGCTCATACCGATGCAGAACCCGAGTTCGCCGCTGCAGATGTCCGGCAGGAACCGTTGCTTCTGCGCCTCGGTGCCAAACTTGGCGATCACAGGACCTGATTGCCGATCGGCGACCCAGTGGTGCCCGACCGGGGCACCCCAGCGAAGCAGTTGCTCGACGACGATGAACCGATCCACGGCAGAACGGTCGTGGCCGCCATAGAGGGTCGGCAACGCCATCCCGAGATAGCCGTGTTCGCCCAGTTTGCGCGAGAACTCTCGATCGATTGCTGCGTTCATGCCGAGCCCGGGTATGAACGAACCGAGCGGGAGTTCGGCTTTCAGGAACTCGATGACCTCGGTGCGGAGCTGGCGCTCAGCCGAGGTGAGTTCGACCGGCCGGAACTCGATCATTCAGATTCTTTCGATGATCGTGGCGGTGCCCATCCCGCCGCCGGTGCACATCGTGATCAGGGCGCTGCTGAGGTTGCGGCGTTCGAGTTCATCGAGGGCGGTTTGGATCAGGATGCCGCCGGTGGCACCAATCGGGTGGCCAAGTGCGATCGCGCCGCCGTTGACGTTGACCTTGTCGGGGTCGATCCCGAGGTCGCGGATCGCCTTCATCGGAATCGCTGCGAACGCTTCGTTGATCTCCCATAGATCGATGTCGTCGACGGTCATCCCGGCCCGCTCGAGACACTTACGTGACGCCGGGCCGGGCGCCGTGAGCATGATCACCGGCTCGGCACCGGCGACGGCGCTCATCACGATCCGGGCGCGTGGCTTGAGGCCGTGTGCCTTGGCGTACTCGGGCGATGCCAGCAACACAGCGCTGCCACCGTCAACGACGCCTGACGAGTTTCCGGCGTGGTGCACATGGTTGACGGCATCGACGTGCGGATAGACCTGCTTGCACATGTTGTCGAAGCTGCGGTCATACCCGCCGAACACCTGTGTACCCATCGTCTCGAACGACGCCCGTAAGTTGGCCATTGCTTCGAGGGTGCTGCCAGGGCGCGGGAACTCGTCGACGGCGAGGGCGATCGAACCGTCAGGGTTCTTGATCGGCACGACGCTCTTGTCGAAGGCGCCCTCAGCCATCGCCTTGGCCGCGAGGTCTTGACTGCGTAACGCGAACGCGTCGACCTCGTCGCGGGTGAAGCCTTCGATCGTTGCGATCAGGTCGGCTGAGATCCCCTGCGGAACGAGCGGAAATTGCTCGCGGAGGGCGGCGTTGCCCGACGTGAAGTCAGGCGGTCCATCAGGCACTGGCCACCGCGACATCGATTCGATGCCACCACCGACAACCAGTTGCTGGTGACCTGCCCGGATTCCCATCGCGGCGAACGTGACGGCCTGCTGACCGGAGCCACAGAACCGGTTGAGCGTGACGCCCGGCACCTCGACCGGCCAACCGGCGGCGAGTACCGCCATCCGGCCGATGCAGGCACCATGGTCGCCTGCCGGGTTCCCGTTGCCGACGATCACATCGTCGATGTCGCGGACGTCGATCCCATTTCGCTCGGCGAGCGCGTTGAGTACCTGGCCGAGCAATTCCTGGGGGTGGATGTGGTGCAGCGAGCCGTTCGACTTGCCCTTACCGCGCGGCGAGCGGGCACCATCGATGATCCAGGCCTCGCCCATCAGCTGAGTTCCGACATCTTGGTGCGAGGCGTCGCTCGGGAGAGCAGTTCACGGATGATCGCGTCGACCTCTTCCGGATCCGCCGGCGGATTGTCGACATGCGGGCCGCGCCGCCAACCCTCGGCGATCCCGAGGATCATCCCGGACGACTCGAAGACTTGGCCGGTCACGTCGGCCGATTGCGTGGAAGCCAACCACGTGATCACCGGGGCGACCCACTCCGGGCCGAACCGGCCGATCATCTCGTCAGGGAGCCCGAGGTCCTCGGTGAGACGCGTGAGCGCTCCGGGAGCAATGGCGTTGGCTGTGACGCCGTAGCGGGCGAGTTCCTCAGCGGCGATCAACGTGAATGTGGCGATGCCGCCCTTGGCTGCGCCGTAGTTGGTCTGACCGGGATTGCCGTAGATCCCAGACACCGAAGTCGTGTTGATCAAGCGGGCGTCGTTGGTGAGCCCCTCCTTGGCGCGGTTGCGCCAGTACTCCGAAGCGACGCGACTGGGTGCCCAGGTGCCTTTGAGGTGGACCTTGATGACCGCGTCCCACTCGTCCTCGGCCATCGAGAACAGCATTCGGTCACGCAGGATGCCGGCGTTGTTGACGAGCACATCGAGCCCGCCGAACGTATCGATCGCCAACTGCACCATTACTCGCGAGTCATCGAGGCTGCTCACGTCGCCGACGTGAGCGACCGCCTCGCCACCCGCGGCGATGATCTTGTTGACGACTTCCTGTGCCGGGCCCACGTCGGCACCCGTGCCGTCGCGAGCACCACCGAAGTCGTTGACCACGACCTTCGCTCCATGGTGGGCCAACATGAGGGAGTACTCGCGACCAATTCCGCGCCCGGCCCCGGTCACAATGCACACCCGTCCATCACACATTTTGTTTGTCACGGAGACGAGCGTACGCCAGTTGACGAAGATGTCAGGAACTGGAGCGGGCATGACGGGTTCGTTCAGGCGCTTCATCTGACAGTAACGTCAACTCTCGTTTCTTGGAGCGTTGAAAGGGCCTGCCATGTCGATCGCCAACAACTTGGAGTGTGAGGGCAAGGTTGCGTTGGTCACCGGCGCAAGTCGTGGGATCGGAGCCGGGATTGCCGAGAGGCTCGCCGAGGCTGGTGCCAAAGTGGCTGTCGCCGCTCGCACACTCGATCCTGATCCGAACTATGACGGGTCGCTGTCCGACGTGGTCAAGCGAATCTCCGATGCCGGCGGAACCGTCATTCCGATCCAAGCAGATATCTCCAAGTCAGCTGATCGTCGCCGGATGGTCGACGAAACAGTCGCGCAGTTGGGGCCGATCGACATCCTCGTCAACAACGCCGCAGTCACGTTCTACGTACCGTTCGAGGAGTTCCCCGAGAAGCGTTACAACCTGATGTTCGAAGTCCAGGTTCGGGCACCGTTCGAACTTGCACAGTTCGTGGTGCCTGGGATGCGCCAACGCAAGCAGGGTTGGATCCTCAACATCACCAGCCGTGCCGGAATTCATCCACAGGGCCCGCCCTACTTGGAGCTTTACAAGCGCGGCTTCTCCGTCTACGGAATGGTCAAGGCGGCCCTCGATCGTTTCACCACGGGGCTTGCCGCCGAGGTGTTCGACGACGGAATCGCGGTCAACTCTTTGGCGCCGTGGGACAACGTGATTACTCCAGGCGCTGGGGCACACGACCTGGTCAAGGGCTTCCCGACCGAGGACATCTCGTGGATGACCGAGGCTGCGCTCGTGTTGTGCAGCTGCGACCCCGCCAAGATCACCGGCCGAGTGGCATACAGCCAACCCTTGCTCGCCTCGCTCCAGCGTCGCCCGCCACAACGCTAAGTCTGGTGGTCGCCGGTGCGGCCGTGGATCGAATCGTGATGGCGGACTACGGCTGACTGGCTGACCTCGCCGAGCAGGGTCCCATCGTCGGCCCACAACTCGGCACGGCCGTAGCCGAAGCCGTTGGCGATCTGCTGTACGTGAGTCGCCAGTAGCACCCATTCGGTCGGAGCCAGTTGACCGACTCGGATCGTGTTGTCGAGACTGTTCCCGGCGTAACGAGCACCGATCGCATCGGCAAATCCGAGCGGCATGAAATCGCCGATGAACGCCAGGTCAGCGACGGTCACGTGGTGGGTTCCGGTCCAGCAACGAACCCAGAAGGTGGCGTCACCAGCACCGCGCCCGCTCTCGACGTCGGCCAGTTGACGGCCGCGAGCCAACCGAACTTCGACGAGATCACCGAGATCGCCGCGGCCGGGGACAAAGAAACGGAACGGCTCGCAATCGTCAGGCCGACCGACGTGAGGTGGCGTGCACCAGACTCCGTCGATCTCGAACCGGCGGCGGCCGAGCGCCCCGTGCGTCGTGAGGATCTCGGCACCGTGACGCGACACCACGCAGCGCGCCTGCGTGGTGTTGTGGCCTGTGACCTCGATCGTGACCGTCAAGTCGATCTCGCCCCCGAGGGCAGCAAATGACAGATACTGAGCGGTCGCCCAGATCAGTGGACGATCGGTTGCTGCCTCCATCGCACGAACGGCGGCACCCAGACCGGCACCGCCCTGCAATGTCGAGCCAGGGGTGAACAACCCCGTCCCAGGCGTCCACCGGAACCGCAACGGATCATCAGTCGCGTCCAGCGCGAACAGGTCGCGCATCATTTGCCGGGTTGGCGTGCAGCGCCCCACAACGTGTTGGCGATCGAACGAATCATGTCGTCGCGCCCGATTGTGCCGGCGTACAACTGCGAGTAGTTCCACCCGCGTTCGAGCGTGCTCATCGCGGTCAAACCGAGCGTCACTGGATCTTGTGAGGGTTTGCCCGACGTGGCCGACAGCGCCGCACCGAGGTGCTTACACAAACCGAGGTGTCGCTTCATGCCAGCCAACCGAATCTCCTCGTCCTCGCGAGCGGCTTGCGTCCAAGCGAACGAAAAACTGCCGTGCGTATCGAGGAAGTCGAAGTAGTCGTTGACCCACTGTGTCAGGCCAGTTCGACCTGTTCCGATCTGATCCAGTCGGTCAATCATGCTGGAACATTCGCTTGCGGAATGCGCACCTACCGCCAGCAACACCTCGCGCTTCGACGGGAAGTACGTATAGAACGAAGCCCTTGAGACATCGGCAAGTCGGGCAATCTCGTCGATCGTCGTGCCGGAGTAGCCGCGGGTCAAGAACACGTCGCGCGTCGCCTCGATGATTCGGGTAATTGTGCGTTGCGCTCGTAGCCCGAGTGCGTTGGCAGGCTGCCGAATCGACGCCGGTGTCAGGAACGCTGCGTCACCGTTCGACAGATCGGCGTCGGATGTCGGAAGCGTGGTGTGCATAGACATGACGTTACTGTCAAGTAGTACCACCAGCGCACCATTTGATCGTCATTGAGGAACGCCATCATGGAACACGTCACACTCGAAGTCGAAGACCGGATCGCGCTGGTGACGCTCAAGCGTCCGCCGGTGAATGCGTTGTCGTTTCAGACGTTCGATGAGATCAAGCAGGTCTTCGATTCGTTGAACTCGTCGCGTGACGCGTCGGTGGCGATTCTTCGGTCGTCGCCAGATCTCAAGCTGTTCTGTGGTGGTGTTGATCTGCAAGATTCGCCGAAACGCTTTCGACCAGACGGCAGATTCGAGGACGGAGCGCCGCAGTTCGACGCGCGCTATCAGATCGACCCAGGCAAGGTCGCCAGGGACTGCTTTTGGTCGATCTTTGAGTGCGGGATTCCGGTGATCGCCGCCGTGCACGGCAAGGCAATCGGTGCCGGCGTGGCGATCGTCGCCTCCTGTGATCTGGTGGTCGCATCGGACGACGCCAGCTTTGCTTTGACCGAGATCAACGTGGGCGTGCTGGGTGGTGTCCGCCACGCACAGCGGTTCGTCGGGCCATTCCTCGCCAAGCGGATGTTCCTGACCGGCGAGTTCGTCGACGCCGGTGAAATCTACCGACGGGGAGGTATTGAAGCGGTGGTTCCTCGGGCGGAGTTGATGGATACGGCACTTGCGATCGCTCGCGCGGTCGCCGCCAAGAGCCCGCTCGCCGTTCGGCTCGCAAAGGAATCAGCCAACCGCGTCGAGCATCTGTCGTTGCAGGATGGCTACCGCCTGGAACAGGACTACACCGGACGAGTCAAGCGTCACGCCGATTCCGACGAAGCTCGCATGGCCTTCCTCGAAAAGCGGGCACCGATCTTTCGTTGGGAGTAGTCACCGAATACGGTTCGGCCATGACTGAGACACAAGAGTTTGCTGGAAGCATCTTTCTGCTGTCCGATCGGGCGAGCTACATCATCGGTGAGGAACTCCTCGTCGCAGGCGGGCAGCGCTGAATTGTCAAGAAGCAACGAAGGCGGCGGCGCGACGCTGCCATGGAACCAACACAACCAAACCGGCGGCGAGCACGACTCCCGAACCGGCTGTGGTCCAACGCAGTCCGATGGCGTCTGCGATCTGACCCTGGATCAACGAGCCAACCGGGAACCCGATGCCAAGGATCATGAAGTTGACCGCCATCACCCGGCCACGCATCGCGTCTGGTGCCGCCTGTTGAGCGATGCTCGAAAATGAGGTGAAGGCGTAGCCGTAGCACAGCCCGAGCACCAGCAGCGCCGGTGCTGATGCCCAGATGTTGGGCGCAACGGCGTAGGCGACCAGGGCTGGGCCGAGCAGTCCCACGGCTACGAACATCAGGTTCGTGACGCCGAGTCGTTTGGACACTGCGCCGAGCGTGAACGCGGCCGCGACCGCTCCGAATCCTTGGGCGGTGACCAACACCGAGGTCGTCTTCGCATCACCCTCGAGCACGTTGGTTGCCATTTGCGCCACGAACGCGATGAACGGTGACGCAATCAGGATCGTCAACAGCATCACGACCAGCATTCGGCGCATTGCCGGGTGGTTGGTGGCGAAACGGAATCCGTCGCCCAGCGCACTGAAGACCTTGCGGTGCTCACTGACTCGGCTGGGCACCTTCACCAGCGCGACAGCAACGATCACGGCCAAGAAGCTGATCGCGTTGCACCACAACGCTGTGCCGATACCGCCGATCGAGATCGCCACGGCGGCAAGCCCGGGCCCGACGATTCGCCCGAGGTTCCATTGCGCGTTCGACAACCCGACGCCGGCCACGAGGTCTTCACGCGGGACGAGGTCGGGCAGGATCGATTGAAACGCCGGGAACGTGAACGCTCCGATGCACCCTGCGACCAAGCTCAAGCCCGCGATGCCCAATGGAGTCGCTCCGCCGCCGCCGACCCACACGGCGAGGATGGCGGCGACGATCGCCGCCGCAGCGCCGCCGATGATCAGCATCCGTCGCCGACTCCAGCGGTCAGCCATTGCCGATCCGATCGGTCCGAGCAGGCCGTTCGGTAGGAAGCCGGCCGCCCCGACGATCGCCGACCACGACGCCTTTCCCGTGGTGTCGGCGACGTAGTATGTCAATGCCACGGTTTCCATCCAGGTGCCGATGTTCGAGACAAGCGCCCCGATCCACATCAACCGAAAGTTGGTTGATCGAAACGGTGCGAGCGACGCCGAAGCCATGTCCGTTCGACCCTACCGCCCGCGAAAGTTGGAACGCTGTCGAAATCAGTGACCTACTTTTGAACGGGGCGTGCCGGGCTCGGTTACTGTCGAATCATGGATCTCGGGATTTCGGGCAAGGTCTGTTCTTCACCGGGGGTAGCAAGGGGATGGGTCGCGATGCGGCCGAGATGCTGGCGGCCGAGGAGACCTGCGACGCCTTCGGTCCTCCGCTGAGCGGAGGGTTCAAAGTGAGATCAGCATGTCTGTACGGGAACGAACTCAGGATCGAAGAACGACCTGAGCCAACGCCGGCGAAAGGAGAGTTGCTGATCGCCGTCGATCATGTCGGGGTATGTGGTTCTGATCTGCATGCCGACACCTATCGGGCAACGCGTCGCCGTGATGCCGGTGATCGGGTGCGGCATGTGTGGCCCGTGTCTGGGCGGTGACCCAACCCACTGCCGGACGTATCGTGCCCTCGGAGTCACTGCCGCTGGCGGGTTCGCCGACCTCGTCGTGGCCGGTGACCGTGAGACGTTTCGGCTACCCGATCATCTCGGTCACGATCTCGGCGCCCTCGTCGAACCGTTGGCAATCGGGTTACACACGGTGCGTAGGGGCCGGCTCGGTGGTTCCGAGCGAGTGCTCGTGATTGGTGGTGGCCCGATCGGGCTTGCCGTAGTCGCATGGCTGGTCGCCGAAGGTGTTCACGCTGTTGTCGTGAGTGATCCGGTTGCCGCCCGCCGGATACTGGCGATCGGCTTCGGGGCCTCGGCGGCGATCGATCCGGTCAGCGGTGACGTGGCCCGCCAGTTCAGGTCGGCGTGCGGTCACAAACCCGACGTGATCTTCGATTGTGCTGGTGGTCGGCTCGGCGACGCTGTCGGACTGGTGTCACGCGATGGCCGCATCGTTGTCGCTGGCTATCACCACCATCCCGTTCCGGTCGACACCCAAATCGCGCTCGTGAAGGAACTCGAGATCGTCTTCACCTCGTGGTATACGACCGCCGAGTTCACCCATACGATCGACGCCGTGGCCCGTGATCGACTGCCGTTCGAATCGATGATCACGCATCGCGTCACACTCGAAGCATTGCCCGCAGCGTATGAGGCGCTCAAGCACCCGAATGACGAGGGCAAAGTGCTCGTCAGCTTGGGTAGTTGATCGTGGCCGATCGTGCCGATGTGCCGTTGCCACCGACGGCGTGAACGCAATGACCGAAATCGTTCGTCACAGTTCACCGAGCCGCGGCAGGATTGACGAGCCGGACCAGCCGTTGCAGGTCGGACTCGGTGCCGACGGCGATCACGATGTGGTGGGCGCGCAGCACGATGTCAGGTTCCGGGTTGGTGGTGAAGGCGCCATCGGCGTCGCGTAGGGCCAGCACGAGCGTGCCCGAATGCTGCCGCAGGTTGGCGTCGCGGAGCGTCTTCCCGTCGAGCGGCGAGTGGGCCGGGATCTCGACCTCCTGCATCCGGAACTCCATGCTCCGCTCGTGCATCACGACGTCGATGAACTCTGCGACATGGGGACGCACGACGAAACTGGCCATTCGTGCTGCCCCCAACTCCTGCGGGTTGACCACACGGTCGGCACCAGCCCGAGTGAGCTTGCCGATGCTCTCGTCCTGCCGTGCGCGAGCGACGATGAACAGGTCCGGGTTGAGTGACCGTCCTGACAGAGTGACGAACAGGTTGTCAGCATCGTCGGCGAGCGCTGCGACCAGCGTTTGAGCGCGTTCGATGCCGGCCGCCCTTAAGGCGGCGTCCTGGGTGGCATCGCCCAAGACCGTGGGCAGCGCGATATCGGCAACTCGCGTCGGGTCACTATCGACCACGACCACGTGGCGACCCTCCCGCTCGAGGTCGAAAGCCACCGCTCGACCGACGCGGCCCCACCCGCACAGCACGACATGCCCGCGTAGGTCAGCGATCTGCTTGTCCATTCGTCGCCTTCCAACAATTTCTCGAAGTTGTCCCTCGACCACCATCTGCACGGCGAGCGTAAACGTGTACAGCACAGTGCCGACGCCGAAGCCGATCAACACCATCGTAAAGATCTTCAACCGTGTGTCAAACGTGACGATTTCGCGGAATCCGACGGTGCTGACCGTTGTGACCGTCTGGTATGCGGCATCGATCGGCGAGAGCCCAAGCAGCCAGTATCCGCCGGTACCGCCGACGAACACGAACGCCACCATCGCCGTCGCGACGCGGAGTCGGGTCAGCGTCGGGGTCACGAACCCCCACGTTAGTGATTTGGTGATCGACGGCGCGGCCCTCGGTTTACTGAGGCGCGGACAGGGCGGCAATCTCGGATGCGGCGATCTCGCGGCCGATCTTGTTACGTCCGAACCGGAGGTACAGGGCCGGCACGATGAACAGGTTCAGGATCGTGGCGACCAGCAGGCCACCGAGGATCACGATCGCCATCGGATACTCGATTTCCTGCCCTGGCAGATTGCCGGTGAGTACCAGCGGGATCAGGGCGAGGCCGGTGGTGAGCGCAGTCATCAAGATCGGCGCCAGCCGTTCTGCTGCACCACGGATCACGAGTTGGGGACCGAAGATCTCCCCCTCGTACTGCTCGAGGTGTTGATAGTGACTCAGCAGCATGATGCCGTTTCTGGCCACGATGCCCAGCACAGTAAAGAACCCGACGAGCGATCCGAGCGAGATGATTCCGCCCTGCATCCAGACCGCGATCGCACCGCCGATCAACGCCATCGGGAGCGTGACATACGACAAGATCGAGGCTCGTGCATTCTTCAGTGCAACCATCAGCAACAGGAATATGCCGGCAGCGGCGACGAACGCCCACTTGCTGAGGTTGGCCGAGGCCTCTTGGCGGGCGGTGTAGTCACCTAACAGCTTGTAGCTGTAGCCGATCTCGAAGTCGACGTTGTCCAGCTGATCCTCCAATTCGTCGACGACCGAACCGAGGTCACGACCCTCCACCTCGGCATCGACATCGAGTCGCCGCTGGGAGTTTTCACGTTTCACGCTGTTGTATGTCGGCGCCAGCCTGACGTCGGCGATTTCGCCCAGCCTGACGTGTTCGCCGTCGGGGGTGTCGAGCAGCATGTTCTCGACATCGGTGATGCTGTCGCGCTCACTCGGCGGGGTCCAAACGTTGACGTCGAATGCCTGACCGGCGTTGAAGAAGTCGCCGACCTCCTCGCCGGAGATCATCGTCGAGGCGGCCCGGCGAACGTCGCCAGGCTTGAGCCCGTACTGCTGTGCCTTCCCCAAGTCGACCTCGACCTGCATCTGCGTCATCTTCGTCACGAGTTCTTTTTGCTCGTCGATGACACCGTCGATACCGCCGAGGATCGTGACCAGTTCATCGGCTTTGCCCTGGAGCACCTCGATGTCATCGCCGTACAGCCGAATCACGATCGGATGCGATGAACCAGCTAATACTTCCCTGGTGCGTTCCTTGAGGTAGGTCTGTACGTCACGTCTCAGTCCCGGGTAGCGGTCGACGACTTTTTGGATCTCCGCCAACGTTTCGTCGTAGTCGACGGACGGATCGACACTGATCCAGTTCTCGCCGAAGTCCACGCCGTACACCTCGTCGGCCTGCATCGCCTGACCGATGTGTGACCCGAAGTTCCTGACACCAGGGATCTTGATCAGATCGTCGTAGGCCGCTTCACTGATTCGCACCTCCTCGTCGAGCGACGTCCCCGGCTTGGTCAACCAGTGCATCAGGAAGTCGCGTTCTTTGAAATCGGGGAGCAACTCCTGGCCGAGGCGCGGCACGACAACGAATCCCGTTAGGACGATTGCACCGGTGCCGATCAGCGCCGGAAGCGGGTTGCGCACGATCGGTGTGAGCATCTTGGTATACGTTCTCGTCAGCACTCGCACCAATGGCGAAGTCCCGTGGCGGAGCTTGCCGATCGACAGGAGGATCAGGCTGAGCGCCGGTGTCACGACGAGGGCGATCGACATCGACACGATCACGGCGAGGGCGTACGAGAACGCCAACGGTCGGAAGAACGACCCGGTCAGGCCGGTGAGGAAGAACACCGGCAGCAGCGCCAAAGCCTCGATCAACGAGGCGTACACAACCGCGCCACGGACCTCCAACGACCCTTCGAGGATGATCGACGCCGTCGATTGTGGGCTGCCGAGCTCACGCGCTTCGCGTAATCGCCGGACAATGTTCTCGATGTCGACGATCGCGTCGTCGACCACGGCACCGAGGGCAATGATCAGCCCGGCGAGAATCATGGTATTGATCGTGGTGTCGCGCCAAGCAAGCACCATCATCGCCGCCATCAGCGACAGCGGGATGGTGATCACGCTGATCAGCGCGCTGCGCCAGTCGAACAGGAACAGCAACAGCACGACGAGCACGAGCAGCGAGCCGATCAGCAACGATCTCGTGAGGTTGTCGATCGACGTTTGTACGTAGGTCGCCGGCCGGAAGATCGTGGTGTCGATCTCGACGCCGGGCAGCCCGGGACGCATCTCGTCGATCGCGTCCTCGACGCCCTTGGTGACGTCGAGCGTGTTGCCCCACGGCAGTTTCTCGACGATCAGCATCAACCCCGGTCCGCCGTTGATGACGGCGTCACCGAACATCGGTTGCGGTCCCTCCTCGACGATCGCCACGTCGGAGAGCAGGAGCGGTCCATCCGGTCGGTTCTCGACGACGACCTCACCAAGATCCTCAGGCTTGACGATCGGCAACACGTGCTCGACCTGTAGACGTTGGTTTGGCGTCTCAATGAATCCACCGGTACCGATCACATGACCGGGCTCGTAGCGCAAGATTCCGGCCGCAAGCGCGTTGGAAGTGACCTCCATCACCTTGTCGAGTGTGACGTCGTGTTCCACGAGCTTGGCAGGCTGCACCTGGACCTGCATCATCCGGATTCGCTCGCCATAAATGGTCACGTTGGCGACCCCTGGAACCCTCAGCAGCCGTGCTCTGATCTTCCAGTACGACAGCATCGACATGTCGATCACTGATAGCTCGTCCGACGAAACGCCAACCTTCATTGCCCGACTGGTAGCTGACAGAGGCTGCAGCATGACCGGCGGAGCTGCCCACGTCGGCAAAGTTGCCGAGATCGTAGCTAACCGTTCCTGCACGTTCTGGCGTGCGGCCATCAGGTCGGTGCCGCGATCGAAAATCAACTCGATCGACGAGAGCTGCACGACCGACTTGGAACGCATTTGGTCGAGCCCGGGAACCCCGGCCAGGACTTGCTCGAGAGGCACTGTGATGAGCGACTCGACCTCAGTCGCAGAGAGACCGAATGACATCGTCTGCACCTCGACGCGTGGTGGAGCAAACTCCGGGAACACGTCGACAGGCATTCGTTGCAGCTGACCAAACCCGAACACCATCATGGAGGCGCTGAGCGCCACGACCACGTAGCGGAAGCGCAGGCTATTGGCGACGACCCACCGCATCATCATTTCGATCGCCTATTTCCCGATGCCGGTTTCAGCCCCGAACAGCTCGGCAACCCCGACAACGGCGACCGAAGTACCAACCTTCGGGCCACCGGTCAGAAACGCGCTGTCACCCTCGATACGGTCGATTTCGACCTGTTCCCTGACGAACACATTGTCGCCTTTGACCACGAAAGCCCAGGCAAGACCCTCGGCGTCGTAGATCACGGCCCCGTACGGCATCACCATTTCGGAACCAGCTCCAGCTGTGATCTCGCTCGTCTCGAGCGAGATCCGTTCGGCGGCGTCCTGGGTGAGTGTGACCTGCTGGACCATGCTGCCCGGGATCGAGACGATCACGGCAGGCTGGATCTTCTCGGAGGTCGTGGAATCGGCGCCGCACGAAGCGAGCAGGCCCGCCACCGCGGCGATGCAGGTGGTGAGTGCGGTCATGCGGTTGTTACGCATGGATTCCTCCAGTGGGGGCCGGGTCGGATTGAAGTTCGACGAAGAGTTGGTTGGCACGAACATCCGGTTCGAACCGGAGGTAGAGCGTGGGAATGATCCACAGACCGACCACCATGCTGCTGACGAGCCCGCCAACGAGCACGAAAGCCATCGGCGACACGATTTCGCCGCCCGCCGAGTTGTGCAGCAGGGCAATCGGGATCAGGGCGGCAATGCCGACAATGGTGGACATGACGATCGAACCGGCACGCTCGGCCGCAACCTCCAATACGATCGCCGCAGGTTCGATGTCGGGTTGATCGAGTTCACGCCGTTGGCTCGTCAGGACGATCGCCAGCACATTGCGGACACCCAGCCCGATGGCACCAACGAGGCCGACGATGTGACCGATTGTGAGATCTCCACCGTCGATCAGCGCCACGATCACGCCACCGGCGGCGGACGCGAGCACGGTGAGGAACATTAGACTGGCGAGCGTCCAACTGCTCACGGCCGCTTGCAGGATCAACAGGATCATTACAGCAGCCACGATCACCGTGACCCACACTCGATTGACCGCGTCGCGGTGGGCCTCGTAGTCGCCGATCAGCTCGGCGTGAACCGCCAGTGGGAACTCGATGTCGGCGATCGCCCGATCGACGGCGGCCGAGACGCTGTCGGCGTTGCGACCGTTGACCGATGCCACGACGTCGATGACACGGGCCGAGGCGTCGCGCTCGATGACCGTCGGAGTCGGAGCGACAGACACGGAGGCAACATCGCCAAGTCTGACGAGACCACCATCGGGCGCGCTGATCATCAGGTCCTCGACCGTCGTGATGCTCTGACGGAGTTCGGGCGTTCCGAGCACAACCACCTCGAACACGCGCTGGTCTTCGAACAGGTTGCCGACCTCGAGGCCCTGAAGCAGCGTGGCAGCCGCCCGGCGAACGTCACCGGGGAGAACGCCGACCTGTTGGGCGGCATCGAGATCAACCTTGATCCGTATGCTCGGTTCGTTCGGGGCGATCACAACGCGCGCGTCGTCGACGCCTTCGATGCTGGCGATCGCAGCTCTGACCTCGTCGGCCTTGGAGATCAGGACCTCACGATCCTCGCCAAAGATCCGTACATCGATCGGCGCCAGACCAGGTTCGATGACGTCTGTCAGTCGCTGGTCGGTGTAGGTCATCAGTTCGGCGCGTACACCCGGGTAACTGTTGATCACGCGAGTGATACCGTTGATCGAGCGCTGGTAATCGGCATCGTCGTCGACTCGAACCCAAATCTCGCCCGAGCTGACGTTGACCACCTGGTCGGAAGTGACAGCCCGACCAAAGTGAGTCCCGACCTGTCGGACGCCTTCGACCGTCATCAGCTCGGCGTTGATCGTGGTGCCGATCCGCTCCATCTCGTCGAGCGATGTGCCAGGCGCAGCCTCGACTTGAACGAGCAGGTCGGTCTCCTTGAATCCGGGGACGGTGTCGGTATCGAGCTGACTGAGGCCGACGCCGCCGACACCCAGTAACAGAACGCAGCCGGCGATCGCCAGCACTGGCTGACCAAGCCGACGCGCTGCGACTCTGGCATACGTGCGACCAACGATCCGGGCCGCCCATGGCTCGGCCGGGACAGTCGCGGAACGGCCAAAGATCAGGATGCTCACCGCTGGCACGAGGATGATCGCGACTGCCGAGGAGGCCACGATCGCCAGCATGTACGACGTTGCGATAACCGGGAAGAACGACTCACCGGCAAGGCCGTCGACCAGCAGCAGCGGAACGGCGGCGACAATCGTGATCGCCAAGGCATACAGGGCCGGGTGCCGCTGATCGAACACACCCTCGCGGATCAGGACCGTCGGCGTCGAAGACTCGTCGTTGTTGTGCGCAACGCCCTGTAGGCGCCGGGTCACGGAAGCTGTGACCGAGATCGCATCGTCGACCACCAACACGAGGGCCAGCACGAGGCCGGCGAGCACCATCGAGTTGATCGTCGCCTGGCGGGCGTAGAGCACCATCACGGCGACCGCGCCGGAGATCGCGACTGAGATGCCGGCGATGACGGCGCTGCGCCACTGCATGAACAATGCGAACAGCAGCAATGCACCGGCGATGGCACCGATCGCGAGCGCTACCCGGAGCGCGTCGATCGAGCGTTCGATGTAGAGCGACGGTTGATAGATCTCGGTGTCGAGGGTCACTTCGGTGAGGCCGGGAGTGAGCAGTTCGAGCGCCTCCTCGACGTTCTCGGCGACTTCGACCGTGCTCTGCCCGGGGTACTTCTCGATCACCAGGAGCATGCCGGGCTGATCGGCGAAGACCGCGTCGCCGATCAGCGGCTGATGGTCCTCGACCACATTTGCAACGTCGCCGAGGGTCAGGCCGGTGGTCCCGGCACCCTCGACGGCGACTGCAGCGAGTTGTTCGGCGTTGACGATCGGCGATTCGTGTTGGACCGTCAGACGCTGGTTCGGGGTCTCGATGAAGCCACCGGCGCCAGGCGTTGAAGCCTCGATGTACGTCAGCGGCGAAACCCAGAGCGCGTTCCCCGTGGTCTCGATGATTTGATCAAGCCGAACCCCGTGCGCGGCCAGCCTGACCGGATCGACCTGTACTTGAAGCTGACGTTCCCGCTGTCCGAAGATTGCCACATTCGAGACGCCGTCGACACCGAGTAGGTTCGGGCGCAGCGTCCAGCGCGCCAGCACACCCAGTTGGATTGGGGTCAGCGTGTCGGAAGAAATTCCGACCATCATCACTCGGCTGGTCGACGAAACAGGTTGCAGCATCTGCGGCGGCTTGGAGACGTTCGGTAGGGCGGCGGCCCCGGTGAGGCGCTCCTGGACGACCTGTCGAGCCCTCAGAATCGGTGTGCCCGGCTCGAAGATCATCTCGATCGACGACAGACCAGGAACCGAACGAGACCGGATTGATTCCATCCAGGCCACGCCATTCAGCAGATCCTGCTCCAACGGAACCGTGATCAACTGCTCGACCTCGGAGGCTGACAAGCCGAGCGCCTCGGTCTGTACCTCGACGGTCGTCGGCGTGAACTCCGGCAGTACGTCTGTCTTCATCTTCGGGAACTGCCAGATCCCCAGCAGCAAAATCAACAAAGAGAATCCGACGACAGTTCGCCGATCCCGAAGGCCAAACCCAATCAACCACCGCATATTGTTGTCCCGTCCCCTAGCGGTTCCCGTCCCGCCACGGGTTAGGAGCCGTCCAACCTTCTACAGTTTCAGCTTTTATACGTTCAGCGAACAAACCCTGACGATCGAACGCTGAAGGTGAATCCCACCGGTCTTGTTCTCAAGCATTCGTCAAGCGGTGTGAACAAACTTATAATCTGCTGGCGGCAGGTTGTCAACTGGAAATCGCGAGTAATGTCGTGATCGTCAGCGCATCAACCCAGCATCAACCCCAGCGGGGTTGTTCGTCGGGGTTGATTCCGAGGCTCAGTTTGCCAACCAGTTCGTGCGTGAGCAGCGCGGTGCCTGGGTGGATTCGCCCGAGGCGGCTGCGCTTGAAGATCCCCGACCCTCCGGTCAGGTCGAGGGCTGTGTCGACTTCCTGCCATGCGCGCGTGACGACGTCGTGCTTGCAGGCGAAGATCTTGACCGGCCAGTCCATCCCGTAGTCGACCCCGCTGGCCCAATCGTGATGTTGAACCTCGGAGTGGTAGGCCGGCGCGATTCTGGATTCGACCGAAGGGCGTGGTCGGTGACGACCCGGTGGTGAATGCCTGCATCGTGACGGGTTCAGCGAACTCGACATACCCGGCGTGCCGTTCGGTGGTGGCCCGACGCTCGACCACGCCCGAGGGAGTGCAACGAGTGGCCGACTTCTGGATCCCTTGGCTCGAACGCCAATCGTCGGCAGAGCTGGGTCGGTAGTCGTCACCACTCAAGTCTGATACCTGGTGGTTCGATATATGTGTGGTGGACTTGTTCCCTAACACCCTTTCGTTTCGTGTCGTCACCACATTGGATGTCGACTCGGAGTCGCAAATACCCGCGAGGTTCACCGGGCGCGTCCGCAAGTCGGCGAACGGCGTCTTGGAGTACGTCGCCTGGTTCAACAAAGGTGTGATGGAGAATCCGGCACCGCGCACCCCGGCATTCATCCGTTATCGGGCGACAGGGCTTCCAAAACAGGAGTGCCATTACCGGCTCGGCAAGCTGCATGACCCTGAGCCCGGGCAGCCCGCCGTGCGCGGGTACTTCGCCGATGGAACACCGCGCTACGTCGAACATTTCCGATACGGACGCCGCCACGATGCGCGCGAGTCACCGGCGATCCTGCGAAGAAGGCTGGACGGCACCGTTCGCAGCGTTGTGCACTACCACGATGGCGAACGAGTCGGACCGGTCGTCTGACGGGTTACAATCACGCTCAGGCGGCAGCACGAGCGATGGGCGAGCGGGGCGGGTCAATTGTCAACAGTTCCTCACGGAGTGGTTCGCAGCCGAACCCGATGACTGGCCAGTACGGGGCCGCCAAGGCCGGTATCGAGAACCTTACGGCCACGATCGCGGTCGAATGGGGCCACCACGGGATTCGGGTCAACGCCGTCGCTCCGGGCCTGGTGCCGACCGAAGAGAGTCTTGCTCGCGGTGGCAGCATGAGTAAGCCAAGCCGGGTCGCACGCCAGATCGAGACTGTTCCGATGCGTCGTCTCGGGACGGTCGACGACACCGGCGCTGCGTGCGCCTTTCTTGCATCCGACGAAGCCAGTTGGATCAACGGTGAAACGATCCAAATCACCGGCGGTAGCCGCCTCACGGTTGGCTACTCGGCGATACTGGGGGCGTGAGAAGTCGAGCGATCATCATCGCCGTGTGTGCACTCGTTGGCGGTATTGCCGTCAGCGGGTTGGTGGCGGTCGCGCTTGGCGCGACTCGGATTGACGGGCCGGCGACCGTCGGGGCTTTGGCGGAACGATCGTCACCCCCGCCGCCAGGGAATCCTGGGGGCGGGGCGTTACCGGCCGAGGCGTTTCCGACCGACACATCTCGGCCCGATCGGGTGATCGGCTCCGGAACACCAGAAAGCTGTACGTCGCAGGCCGTCGTGAGCGCCGTCGCGCTCGGCGGGATCATCACCTTCGACTGCGGACCGATCCCAGTGGCGATCGTGATGACCGAAACCGCCAAGGTGGTCAATACCTCCTCGGTCGTTGTACTCGACGGGGGTGGGAAGGTGACGCTCAGCGGCGCGGGGCAGCGGCGCATCCTGTACATGAACACGTGTGACCAGGCGCAGATATGGACGACCTCGCATTGCCAGAACCAAGATCAACCCCAGCTCACGATTCAGGGTTTGCACTTCACTGATGGCAACAGCAGCGGCGATCTGCGCGAAGGAGGCGGCGGGGGAGCGGTGTTTGTCCGCGGTGGTCGGGTAAAGGTGATCGACAGCACGTTCACCGCCAACCGATGTGACTCGACCGGACCCGATGTGGGAGGTGGGGCACTGCGCGTGCTCAGCCAATACAACGGGCTACCGGTGATCGTGGCGACAAGCACGTTCGGCGGCACTCCGGCGCAAGCCAACAGCTGCTCGAACGGTGGGGCGCTCTCGAGTATCGGTGTGTCGTGGCAGGTCTACAACAGCGTCCTCACCAACAACACCGCAATCGGGATCGGCGCCAACCCTGCTCGTTCGGGAACCCCTGGCGGAGGTAATGGAGGGGCGATCTGCCTTGATGGAAACCGGTTCACGCTCGACCTGGCGGGCAGCATCGTCAGCGATAACATCGCCAACGAGGGCGGTGGCGCGATCTTCTTCGTCTCCAACAACCGGACGGGCGAACTCCGGATTGCCAGCTCGACGTTGGAACGCAACCCGAGTCTCGGGTTCGAGACCGCCGGCTACCCGGGCATCTTCTTCCTGGGCCTCGGTGCACCGCAGGTCACGAGCTCAACAATTGGCTGACGGTTGTGAGCCGAAGGCCTGAAAGTCTAGTAGTATATATGTCCAGGTAGATCAGTATTTATGGACAAGAGAGATCGGAAATCTAGTGACCGCAATTGAAAACCCATTTCGCCCTGGGTCCGGCGAAGAGCCGCCCTACTTTGCTGGTCGTCATGTCATTTTCCATGACGTTCTGCTCGGTTTGCAACGCGGCCCCGGGGGGCTTGAGTATCACCGCCTGATCGTGGGTGGCGAAGGGACGGGCAAGAGCGTCCTGCTACGTCGCATCGCAGCCCACGCCCAAGACGAATGGCGGTGGACGACGGTCAGCTGGCAGGGCGGGACTGGTGGGTCATTCAAACAGCTACTGATCGACGAGAAACCGCGCATCGAAGCCGCGCTGGTAGCCAAGACGCGCCGCGTTCCGAAGCCAATTGTGCCAGACCCGACCCCTGCCAGCCGAGCGATCCATCCCAATGACCTACTCGGGCAGACAGTGATCTCGCGGCTTCGTCAACTCGGGACACTGGCTCTCGAACACGGTCGCACACTGCTGTTCGTGGTCGACGATCTGCATGCCCTCGGCCCGTCCGATATCGCACTACTGAGCGGGTCGCTGCATACGCTTGCCAACACCGAACAGCTTCCGATCGGCTTGGTCGCCGCAGGGCTCTCCAACACGAGGTCGGTGATCGGAGCGATTCCTGGTACGTCGTTTCTGGAGCAGAGGGACCCGTTGCGGATTGGCAACCTCGAACCAGAGTCCACGATCGAGGCGCTGCAACGACCAATCGAATCCGCCGGTCGCACGATTTCGCGTTCAGCTCTCGATCACCTCGTGTCAGTCACCGAGGGCTACCCGCATGCCATCCAGCTGGCTGGCAAGTACACGTGGGAAGCGGCCAAGACCGGAGATGAGATCACGCTCGGTCATGCTCGCAGTGGAGCCAAGCAAACGGTCGCCGACATGGCGAAATACGTGTACGAGCCGCGTTGGAGCGAGCTAGTGATTGCAGAGCGCCGATATCTGCGAGTTGCGGCCCGGCTGGTCGACGCCGATGGCGAGATCAGTACGGGCGACATCGCCGGGCAACTCGGACTCAAGCACTCCCAACTGTCGCCCGTGAGAGCCGACCTGATCGACCGCCGCCTAATTTTGCGTCCAACGCGCTACGGACAAGTCGTCTTCGACATCCCCGGCTTCGCCCGCTGGATCACCGAAGCCGGCAGCGAAGAATCCTGATCATCACCGAAGCCAGCCGCGTCGGCGGACAGATTGCCGGGTGTGATCACCGGCTCCGACGGTGACAGCACGTTGACGGCGATGCCGTGGGCTTGCATCTCGATCGTCACGCATTGCGTGAGATGATGCAGCGCCGCCTTGTTGCCGCCGTACGCGTGTCGTGCGTGATGTAGGCGACGTGGTTGAGCATGTCGGGCTTACC
This sequence comes from Ilumatobacteraceae bacterium, assembly GCA_031390905.1. GTDB lineage: Bacteria > Actinomycetota > Acidimicrobiia > Acidimicrobiales > Ilumatobacteraceae > Ilumatobacter. The sequence continues at coordinate 34,215 of JANMTV010000009.1, forward strand.
GGGACGTTGAATGACGGTCATATCGCTATCTCCGAACGTCGACCACGCTGCGTCCGGTGGCAGCGCCAGCGAGGATTCCATCGAGTGCCGCTTCGAGTTCGCCAAGGGCGACGTCATGGCCGACGTCATGGGCGATCTCGGCCAGACCGGTCGGCTTCAAGTCGCTGGCGATCCGGCTCCACACGGCGCGCCGTCGTTCGATCGGCGTCAACACCGAGTCGATGCCGAGCAGCGAGACGCCACGCAGGATGAACGGCAAGACCGTGGTCGGGAGACCTGCACCACCGGTCAACCCGCTCGCCGCCACTGCGCCGCCGTAGTGGATCTTCTTGAGTACGTTGGCCAGCGGCACGCCACCAACGCAGTCGACCGCACCGGCCCAGACGGTCGACTCCAGCGGGCGCTTGCCTTCCTCGGCAAGTTCTGCTCGATCGATCAGTGACGACGCCCCGAGCGATCGCAGGAAGTCGCCGGCTTCGGGTTTGCCGGTGCTAGCCACGACCTCGTAGCCAAGCGCGGCGAGCATGCCGACCGCTGTGCTCCCGACGCCGCCGGTCGCACCGGTCACGAGAACCGGGCCGGACGCCGGTGTGACGCCGGCATCTTGGAGGGCGATCACTGAGAGCGCCGCGGTGTACCCGGCGGTGCCGACGATCATTGCCTCGCGAGTCGTGAGTCCGGCCGGCAGTGCGACCAGCCATTCGGCCGGGACGCGGGCGTATTCTGCGAAACCTCCGTGGCGAGCAACGCCGAGGTCGTACCCGTGGGCAAGTACCTCGGTGCCGGCAGGCATCCCATGCGCATCTTCGACGAGCACCCCTGCGAGATCGATGCCCGGCACGATCGGCGAGATGCGCGACACCTTCCCGGCGGGAGTCGACGCCAGCCCGTCCTTGTAATTGACGCTCGACCAGAGCACCTCGACGAGCACGCCATCTGCCGGGAGATCGTCAACCGACATCGTGGTGACGCCCCGATTCACCGTGTCCCCCGAGTTGTCGGCCTGAAACGCACGAAACGAAGTGACGGTCATAAACGGGACACTACAAACGCCGTCGGATCAACGACTAACTGCGGGAGCTGGGCATTTCAATCGACCGTGCCGGGAGCAACAATCCAAAGCGTTGGCTGTCCGGTCACGGATGAGATGTAGTCGTAGCCGCGGTCGTAGTGCACCACGGTCAGCGCCGCAATTTCGGCCTGGGCGGCAATCAGAAGGTCTGGCGGCTTGCGGCCCTTCAGCGACGCCGCCGCGAGCAGTCGTTGAACCTCGTCGGCTCGTTCGAACACTTCGGCCGCAAATGGCTCCCTGGCGAAGCCGTCCAGAACCTCCGTGAGCAGATCCCATTGCACTTCGTTGGACGCCGAGAATCGATACTCGAGGCCTGACATCGGCGAGTATCGAACGTCTTCCAATTCTCGCAGCCGCTCAGCGACTTGTGGGTGGCGAAGCCTGGTGAGAACCGATGTGTCAACCAAGTACACGTGTACCGATTCCCCACATTTCGGGTCGGTCGTCATCGAATTCCGG
>JANMTV010000044.1:0-19202 GCA_031390905.1 Ilumatobacteraceae bacterium
CATCACTCGAACAGCGACTCGACCGGATGGTCCGGTTGAACGCCGGGCGAGTCAACTTCGCCGACAAGCTGCGCGAGATGATCGATCGATACAACCAGGGATCGAAGAACATCGAGGAGTTCTTCGACGAGCTCAAAAAGCTGGCGGCGTCGTTGACCGTTGAGGAAGAACGGCACGTCCGTGAAGAACTCACCGAGGAGGAACTGGCGATGTTCGACCTCCTTACCCAGCCGGACCCGGTGCTGACCAAGACGCAGGAAACATCGGTCAAGAACGTGGTCCGAGAGTTACTCGACAAGTTGAAACGCGAGCTGCTGGTGCTCGACTGGAAACAACGTCAAACCACCCGCGCTGCCGTGCAGGTCACGATCGAGCAACTGCTCGACGGTGGTCTGCCAGAGGTCTACGACCGAACACTGTTCGCCCGCAAGTCAGCGGCAGTATTCGAGCACGTGTTCGCCAAGTACCAAGGCGGTGGCCACAGCGTCTACACCGACGCGGCGTAATCCGCCGTTGCGTACAACGTCATACAACTGAGTTGTATAACCTTGTGCGCATGACGTTGGAGAATCCATTTCGCCCAGGATTCGGTATCCGTCCGCCTTTCATGGCGGGACGCAGAGAGCTGATCCAGCAAATCCTGATTGACATTCGTCGCGGACCTGGATCGACAGACTTTCACCACATCCTGGTCGGTCCGCGTGGCACCGGCAAGACGGCATTGCTCGCCGAGATAGCGCACACGATGGGCGATCAACATGGCGGAATTCCGCTGTGGTGGACAGCAGGTGCGGGCAGCTTCGACGACGTGATCGGTGAAGCCGCCGACCGTGCAGGAGTACCAGCAAACGTCCCGCCGAGCGAGCAGCCCCGCTCGGCTCACGGCGCTGTCGAACGGTTGACGCAGGTGGCGTCGACGCAGCGACAGACGGTACTGATCCTGGTCGACCAGGCGGAGATGGCTTCGCCGAACGATGTGCGGTCGCTGGCCACCTTGATCCAGGAGCTGGCTCAAGTCCGTGGTCTTCCGGTGTCGTTACTGGCGGCGGGGCTGGCGTCGACGACATCGACGTTGGCGGCGGCGACCTTTCTTGAACGTCAGGCATTGATACGGATCGGAAATCTGGACCTCGCAGATTCGCAGGACGCGATCAAGATTCCGGTTGTCGAGGCGGGGCGTTTGATCGGTGACGAGGCACTCCAGATTTTGGCGAAAGGATCGCAGGGATACCCGTATGCCGTGCAGTTGATGGCGGCGCTGGCGTGGGATGGATCCGGCGATGAGGGAACCATCGATCGGGCCAGCGCCCGAGTGGCAGTCGAGGACGCAACGGTTCGGCTGAATGAACAGCTCTTCGGTCAGCGGTGGAACCAGATGACCGAGTTGGATCGGGAGTACGTGCTGGCGGTCGTCGAGGAGCTCGACCCGGCGATGCTGGTGGCATCCTCAACCCGCGTTGCCCGCCGTCTTGGTCTCAAACCGTCACAACTCGGTCGGACCCGCGATCGGCTGATCAACCGACATGAGGTCTTGTACTCGCCCGGGCGCGATCAACTCATGTTCTCGCTGCCAGGTTTTGCGAAGTGGGCAGCGCGGCCGCGACCTGAAACTCCGAAGCCAGAATCTGGTTGGTCGCCTACATAGCCCTCGGCTTGCGTCGTGACCGTAGCGGTGCCCGCCACACTCTCAATCTTGTGGCAGGAATCGTGACAACTTTCGTCGTAATGGCTGCCGCAAACTCCAGGTTGGGATTCTGCGGCAGGAATCGCAACGATCGATGTCGTGATGCCTGCCGCAAAGTTGAAGGGTGGCTGTAGACGGGGGCTTGTATCGCGGCACTAACTCGTTACGCAGGACTGGGCAAAGGTAACTGCTCGTTGAAAGATAGCTTCGACTTCGGTTGATCCGCCGAAGAAGTGGTCGGCACCTTCGACCGTTTCGAGCTCGACACTCGCGCCAACTTGGACGAGTGCATCTCGGAGACGGATGCTCTGGTCGTACGGAGCCATCGTGTCGGCGGTGCCGTGCTGGAGTAGGACGGGCGGGGCGTCGGGTCGGGCGAGCCGTGGCAGACGGGCCCGTTCGACGACGGCGGGCAGCGCGCTGAGCGGGCCGCCGATGAACTGCGACGGGAATACCGCGGCGCTCTCGTCGTCGCTGAATGCGCTGAAGTCGGTGATTGGGTACCAGCAGATCACACCCTGGACCTGCCCAACGTCGGTGCCGAGCCCGACGGCGGCGGCGAGGTAGCCGCCCGCCGATTGGCCGAACAACACGACCTTGGTTGGGTCGATCCCATAGGAATCGGCGTTGGCTCGCAGGAACCGTACGGCGTCGGCGCTGTCTTCGACGGCGGCAGGAAACAGGGCTTCACTGCTGAATCGATAGTCGTTGGCAGCCACGACGAATCCGGCGTCGACCATCCGCTCGAAGAAACTCGTCTCCCAGGCGCGTGTCTCGCGTGGCGCTCGGTGGCGTCCACTCACGCGCCATCCCCCACCATGCACGTTGAGGATCAACGGCAACGGACTCGTGTCCGCATGAGTCGGCCGATACAGGTCGAGTTGGAGCGCCCGATAGCCAGGCTTCTCGGCGAACACGATCGCTCGTTCCACGGTACAACTCATCAGATCTCCTCTGGAACGTAAGCAGTGATCGCAGCGCCGAGGCGAGTGGTCACGTACTTCGGCACCGGCTGATCGTCTCTGGCGACGGTGCGACCCGGTCCGCTGATCAACACACCATCGGCACCGAGGTAATCAGCGATCCCGATGTCGGCCCGCTGCGAATCACCGAACATCACGATCGCGCCGTCCGAGCGAACCGAATCGGCGACGACATCGGCGTAGTACCTCGACGGCTTGCCAAGCACGATCGGGTCAATCGGATACAACGCCCGAGCCGCCGTCACCATCATCCCACCACCCGGTTCCATCCGTCCGAGCCCTGGAAACCCTGGGTCGAGTGATGTCACATACAGCGAGTGACCATGTTGGTGGAGACGGCCGATCACCTCGATCTCGCCGAACGTCGCCTCGCGGGAGGCACCCATCACGAGTGCTCTACTCGGCATCGGCGACACCCAGTTATCGATGCCTCTGTCGATGTCGTTCGGCAGGTGTACAGCGACACCTTCGGCCTCGAGGCTGACACGCATCGCAGGAGGAACAAGACCTACGACCTCGTTGACACCTTGCGCCGCCACCGAGCGGGCGACAACGAAACCACCTGTCACGACAACGTCACCGGGTCGACTGAGACCGCAAGACTGTAGGTGCGCGGTGATCTCTGGGACCGAGTAGAAGGTGGCATTGGTGGCGAACGTGATCGTGAGCCCGCGATCTCGGCAGTGCTCGACCCAGTCGACAGCGCCAGGAATCGGCACCTCGCTCAGCCATACAGTTCCGTCAAGGTCGAACACGGCCGCGCCGTAACGCGCGAGATCGAATTCCTCGGTTGTCATAGATTCAGCCGCCGCCGAATGCCGACGTGTATCCACCATCGGGGTGCAGGATCGAGCCGGTGAAATAGCTGGCCTCGTCGGAACACAGGAATAGAGCTGTCTTTGCAACATCCTCCGGTGTGCCGAATCGGCCGAGCGCGACTTGATTCCGGCGGACCTCGCGCCAGGCGTGCTGAGCATCGGGATCATCGCCTGCGGCTGACTCCACCATGCTCTGGAACAGGTCGGTGTCGACATAGCCGGGGCCGATCGCGTTGAACCGAATCCCGTGGCCGCCCAACTCGTGAGCGAGGCAGCGAGTCAACATCCAGACAGCCGCCTTCGAGATCGAATACACCCCGGCCGTTGGCCGTTTCGACGCCATCGAAGCAAGAGTGACCATTGCACCCGTGTCGCCGTTCTCGATCATCAACTGTGCGGCGCGCTGGCACACCACGAATACTCCGCGCACGTTGATGTCCATCACGAGGTCGAACCCGGCGACATCGAGGTCGAGCAGCTGGCGGACCGAACCGTTCGGTTGTGGCGGCGCGCCGACACCCGCCGATGCGACCACAGTGTCGATCCCGCCCATCAAGCTGGCAGCCTCGTCAACGGCAGCGGATGCCGCCCCGGCATCTCGCACATCAATCTCGACGAAGTGAGCGGTTCCGCCACCGTTGCGGATGTCGGCGATCACACCAGCAGCGGCGTCAGCCGTGCGCGCCAGATCTGCAATCACGACGTTCGCCCCTTCGGACGCAAACAGGGTCGCAGTTGCGGCACCCAACCCATTCGCTCCGCCCGTCACCAAAACCCGACGTCCATCCAACCGATCAGACATTGCCAAATCCCTTCATGATCACAACGGCGCGGTTGACTTCGCCGGCGGCGAGAGCGCGAAATCCATCGTTGACGTCCTCGAGCGGGAGCCGTCGCGAGATCATCCCATCGAGATCGAGTTGCCCGCGCCGCCACATCTCGACGTAGCGCGGGATGTCGACTCGAGGTCTCGCCGAGCCCATGAACACCCCAGCTATCGTTCGCCCACGTTTCGTGAACTCGCTGGTCACTTCGAATGTCGCATCGTCCGCCATGACGCCGACGACGTATGCCGAGCGGCCTGGAGCGACCATTCCCATCGCTTGTTGAGCCGTGTCTGATCGACCAATCACCTCGAATGCGTGGTCGACGCCACCTGACGACAATGACAGCACCGCAGCAATCGGGTCGACCTGAGCGGCGTTCACGATGTCGGTCGCACCCAACGTGGTGGCGGTCGACAGCTTGTCGTCGGACACGTCGATGGCGATGATCTGCGACGCCCCAGCAATCCGAGCGCCCTGGATCACGTTCAACCCGACTCCGCCGCACCCGAGCACGGCGACAATGTCGCCAGGCTGCACCTTGGCGACGTTGAACACCGCGCCAAGCCCTGTGACTACAGCGCAGCCGAGAATCGCCGCCAACTCCATCGGCATGTCGTTGGGGATCACGACGAGACCACGCTCGTCGATCACGATCTGTTCCGTCAGCCCGCCAACGTTGCCCATCACGGTGATACCGAGACCATCGGCCGTGCGTAAGCGCGTTCCTTCACCGGCGGTCCGGCGTGTCGCGCTCGGGTTCGTGCAACCAGTCGGCTCGCCTCGTTCACACCGTCGGCAGGTCCCGCATCCCTGCACCAGGCACGTGACGACGTGATCACCGACAGCCACCGACGTCACGCCCGAACCGATCTCCTCGACGATGCCGGCCGCCTCGTGCCCGAGTACGTGCGGGCGCGGCCGTACGAGAATTCCGGCAAGAATGTGGAGGTCGCTGTGACACAGTCCGCACGCTGCCGTGGCGACTCGCACCTCGCGTGGCGCCAACGCGGTGTATCCGATCTCTTCGATGAACAGATTGTTCGATCCATCGCGAAGTACTGCGGCTCTCATCGGGCTCCTTCCATGTCGATGCGAATACTAGGAATCCAACCAGGTTCGGCCAGTATCGGTGGCCAACATGTCAGTCGTATGAGGCGTGGGGAATGAGGAGAGGGATGGGAACGTGACAGACGAAGCGGACGATCCAACAGTTCAGTCGGCGCGAGTGAAGGCCGGGGATCGCTGGCCATCTGCGGAGGAGGCGTTCGAAGCCGGGTTAGCGATGCGACGAGCGATGTTCGGGCCGGGCGGTGCCGATGATCAGATCAACGCTGCCTCCGACTTCATGTGGCCGATGCAGGACTACGTGACGCGGTGGTGCTTCGGCGAAACCTGGACCCGCGACGGTCTCGCTCCCTCGATTCGCAGCATGCTCACGTTGGCGATGCTGGTCGCATATGGCCGACCGAACGAAATCAAGGTCCATGTGCAAGGCGCGATCGCCAACGGCGTTACGCCCGACGAGATTCGAGAAGTCATGTTGCATGCCATGATCTACTGCGGTGTCCCGCGAGCCGTTGAGGGGTTCCGAGTTGCCGCCGACACATTACGCGAGATGGGATACCTCGATGAGTGACCACGGTATGAGTGAGATCAGAACCGTTGCGTTCGTCGGGATCGGCAACATGGGTTCACCGATGGCCGCCAATTTGGCTACAGCCGGTTTCGATGTGATCGCTGTTGACACCGATGCCTCGAGGGCCGACGGATGGGCGGCGGCACACGGTGGTCGCGGCGCCACCGCGCTGGCCGCCGTCGCCGGCGAGATCGATGCAGTAGTGACGATGCTGCCGACCGGTCGAGAGGTGCGTGACGTGCTGACCGACCGTGCATTCCTTGCCGCGGTCAAGCCCGGCTTGGTGGCCATCGACATGAGTTCAGCCGACCCCGTTGGGACTCGTGAACTTGGAGCTGACCTCGTGGGAACAGGTGTCGATCTCGTCGACGCCCCGGTGTCAGGAGGCGTACCGCGGGCAATCGAAGGCACGCTGGCGATCATGATCGGTGGCGATTCTCAGGCAGTCGAGCGGGCCAGGCCGATTCTGGCGGCGATGGGTGATCGACTGTTCGAAGTTGGCGGACTCGGCAACGGTCACGCCATGAAGTGCCTCAACAACTTCGTTGCCGGCACAGCGTTCGTGGCCGCCAGTGAGGCGATTATGGTGGGGGAGAAGTTCGGCCTCGACCCGGGCGTGATGATGGACATCATGAACGTCTCGACCGCCCGTTGCTTCAACACCGAAATGGTGATGAAACAGCATGTGATCTCCGGCCAGTTCTCCAGTGGTTTCGCGCTCGGTTTGCTCGCCAAGGATGTCGGGATCGCCAACGAACTCGCTGCCGCGATGGACCGCGACGCCCCGGTCGCCGCGCTCGTTACATCGCGCCTCGCCGAAGCCCGCGACGCGTTGGGTTTCGGCGTCGACCACACAAGGGCCCACGAACACTGGATCCGTTCAAGTCGCGATGGACACGTGATGCGGGGGTTCAGCGCGACATGAACGTGGGGTTGGGTGGTCAGTGGATGTTGACGGGCACTGCTGCGACTCGTTGTGCTGCTTCCGCTCGAACTTGTTGGAAGAAGTCGTTGCCCTTGTCGTCGACGACGATGAAGGCGGGGAAGTCTTCGACTTGGATCTTGAAGACGGCCTCCATTCCAAACTCGGGATACTCCAACACGTCGACACGTTTGATGTTGTCGAGCGCCAAGCGTGCGGCTGGGCCACCAATCGAGCCAAGATAGAAACCACCGTGCAGCTTGCAGGCAGCAGTAACTCCCTGTGATCGATTGCCCTTGGCAAGCATGACCATCGACCCTCCCGCCGCCTGGAACTGATCGACGTAGGCATCCATTCGGCCCGCAGTCGTCGGGCCGAACGAACCAGACGCGTAACCCGCAGGCGTCTTGGCGGGGCCGGCATAGTAGACGCAATAGTCCTTCAGGTACTGCGGCATCGGCTCACCGGCGTCGAGCAGCTCTTTGATCTTGGCGTGGGCGATGTCGCGGGCGACGACCATCGGCCCTGTCAGCATCACGCGGGTTCGAACCGGGTGTTTGGAGAGTTCGGCGAGAATCTCGCTCATCGGCCGATTCAAATCGATATGAACCACGTCAGCCTCTGCGAGATCGTCCGCGGTCGTGTCCGGTAGGAAGCGGGCCGGGTCGCGTTCGAGCGCCTCGAGAAACACACCGTCGCGAGTGATCTTGCCAAGCGCTTGGCGATCAGCAGAACACGACACGGCGATCGCCACCGGGCAACTCGCCCCATGCCGCGGAAGCCGCACAATTCGAACGTCGTGACAGAAGTACTTGCCACCGAACTGGGCGCCGATCCCGGTTGTCTGAGACAGTTTGAGCACCTTCTGTTCGAGGTCGAGATCGCGGAATCCATGCCCGAGCGCCGACCCCACGGTCGGCAACGTGTCGAGGTACTTCGTCGAGGCCAGCTTGGCGGTTTCGAGCGCAAACTCGGCTGACGTTCCTCCAATCACGATCGCCAGGTGATACGGCGGGCAGGCAGCGGTCCCGAGCGACTGCATCTTCTCGAACAGCCAGGGCAGCAATGCCGCTTCGTTGAGTAACGCCTTGGATTCCTGGAAGAGGTAGCTCTTGTTGGCGCTGCCGCCACCTTTGGCGATGAACAGGAACTTGTACTCGTCACCATCGGTGGCCGAGATCTTGATCTCTGCTGGCAGGTTGGTGCCGGTATTGACCTCGTCGAACATGGTCAGCGGTGCCATCTGGCTGTAGCGCAGATTGCTGGTCAGGTACGTGTCTTGGATCCCCTGCGCGATCGCCCGCTCATCGCCGCCCCCGGTAAACACGAACTGGCCTCTCTTGCCTTTCACGATCGCTGTGCCGGTGTCTTGACACATCGGGAGAATCCCGCCCGCCGAGATTGCCGAGTTCTTGAGCAGGTCGGCCGCCACGAACCGATCGTTCGGGCTGGCCTCTGGGTCATCGAGGATGTTGGCGAGCTGTTGCAGGTGGGCAGGCCGCAGGAAGTGGGCAATGTCGTGCATCGCCTCCGCCGTGAGTTTCCGGATTGCCTCAGGATCGACCTTGAGAAACGTGCCCTCCGGCGTCTCGAATGTGTCGACACCTTCGGTCGTGATCAACCGGAACGGCGTGTCGTCGGGTCCAAGCGGGAGCATTTCGGTGAACGCAAAATCGTCAACGTCGGCCATGGCGCCAACACTATGTCGCTGCCGGCTGCGCGCCTACCTAACGACCTACCTGACGACCTACCTGACGAAAGGCAGGCGTTCTAGCGGTCTTTCATGCGCTTGGGTAGCGCATTCGCGGGATCAGCTGGCCACTGGTGTTTGGGGTAGCGGCCCGCTAGATCCTTGCGGACGTCGGCCCACGAACCTGACCAGAATCCGGGCAGATCACTCGTGATCTGGATTGGCCGGTCGGCTGGTGAGAGCAGGTGCAACACGATCGGCTGACCCCCGGCGGCGGGGTGCGTTCTCGTGCCAAACAGGTCCTGGACCCGAACGCGTGCGATCGGGCGATCGTCGGAATAGTCGATCGGCACCGTCCGTCCGGTTGCCAGCTGCAGCTCCGGCGGTGCAAGTTCGTCGAGGTCACCGCCGTGAGGCCAGGGGAGTTGCGAGCGCAACACCATCGCCAGATCAAGTCGATCGAGATCGGCTCGTCCGCTGGCACCAGGCAGGTAGGGCCCGAGCCATCTATCGAGCGTGTTCGTCAGCGACTCGACACTCCAGTTTGGCCACGGTTCACCGATCGTCGTATGTAGGTAGGCGACGCGCTGACGCAGGCTGATCGAGGCGCTCGACCAGCCGAGTACCGCCAAGCCGGTTGATCGAACACGGTTGAGAAGCGCCGCGGTGGTTGCCTCGCTCGGTGATGTGGCGCGCATCGTTTCCCCCAAGCGCATCGCCCCGAGTCGCCGCTCGACCTTCTCGACCAGATCGTCGCGTGCATCGTCCCACACGATTTGGACACGCTCGTCGACCTCGTCGCCGAATGCCATCGCTACGTCGTCAGCGTCGAGCCCGGCGGCGAGTCGGATGCGCGAGCGGTCACGTTTCCCATCGAGATCTGCGGCGACGACGAACGGCTCATGAGCGAGCGGATCCGACTCCGGCAGCCACGCCCCGCCTCCGGAACGAAGTTGAAACTGACCGGGCCGGCGACGCGCAGCCAGCCGATCCGGGAACGCCGTCAGCAACACCGCCCCTGATCGGTCTGCGTCGATCAAGTCCGTATCGAACCGGATCCCGATCCGGCGCGCCAGGTCGGCAGCTCGGTCGCGCAGCCGCTGCACGGCCCGTCGATCGGCTTGGTCGTGTACGTCGCGTCCGGCTATCAGGCGAACTCGGAGCGCTAGGTCTGACGGCAGTTCGTCGTGACGTCCGCGCATCACGTCGCGCTCGTCGATCAGGACCGCCAGCACACATCCCAGCGAGGTCGGCTCGGCCACCAGCATCCGCGCCAGCCGAGGATGAACGGGTGACCTCAGCATCGACCGGCCGACGGATGTGATCCGACCGTGTTCGTCGATCGCATCGATCGTTCGAAGCAGCTCATCGGCGGCCGCCAACGCTTTGCGAGGAGGGGGAGTGATGAACCGCAGCTCGGTGGCTGCGGTCCCCCACGCAGCCAACTCGAGTGCCAGGCCGGCCAGGTCGACCTCCTCGATCTCCGCCGAGCGGTGGGCTTGGCGGGTGCCGTGCTCGATCTTGCTCCACAACCGATAGCACGCGCCTGGTTCGACCCGGCCAGCCCGACCGGCCCGCTGATCGGCCGAGGAACGGCTGGTCGTGATCGTGGTCAACCGAGACATCCCGGTTCGCACATCGAAGCGGGGCGCACGTGCCAGCCCTGAATCGACGACCACGCGGACACCGTCAACGGTCAGCGAAGTCTCGGCAATATCGGTCGACAACACGACTCGGCGACGGCCGGGCGGTGAAGGTGCGAGTGCGTGGTCCTGCTCGGCCAAAGACAACGCTCCTGCCAGCGGATACACGTCGACATCGGAACCGACCGCTCCCTGAAGTGCTTGCTGTGTGCGGTTGATTTCCCCGATCCCCGGCAGGAACACGAGTACGTCTCCGGCCTCCTCGCGCAGTGCTCGGAGCACGGCCGCAGTCGTGACGTCTTCGATCCGATCGCGCTTGCCACGTGGCATCCATCGAATCTCGACCGGGAACATACGGCCTTGACTCTCGATCACCACCGCATCGCCGAGCACCTTCACGAGTGCGGCCGTGTCTGCGGTGGCTGACATCGCCAGAATCCGGAGGTCAGGTCGCAGCGTGGCGGCAACGTCCAGCGCCAGGGCCAGACCGATATCGGTCGGCAAGTTGCGTTCGTGGACCTCGTCGAAGATCACCAACCCGACCCCTGGCAACTCCGGATCGTTCTGCAGACGTCGCGTCAGGATCCCCTCTGTCAGCACCTCGACCCTGGTCTCTGGACCAATTTCGCGCTCGTCGCGCGTTTGATAGCCGACGGTCTCGCCGACCAGTTCACCGAGCAGCGACGCCATCCGGCGGGCCGCTGCCCTCGTGGCCAATCGTCGCGGTTCGAGCACGAGAATTTTGCGGCCCTGCAACCATCCCTCGTCGAGCAGCGCTAAAGGAACGAGCGTCGTCTTGCCGGCACCTGGAGGAGCGACGAGCACTGCCCGTCCAGGGGCGATCATTGCGCTACGGAGTGCCTCAAATGTTTCCGCGACCGGAAGGTCGGGAAGCATGATCAGCCAAGCGCCGGTGATCCAGCGAACGGGCGCGGGTCGCCGGGGGCCGGAATCATCGGCGGGTTCCACTTCGTGGCGTCGGAGATCGACTCGGCAACAGCGCGCCACTCGGTAGACTTCCATCCCTCAGCCTTGGCAACCACCTCACCGTCAACGCGGATGAACACGAACGCCGGAAGTTGTTCGAGCCCGATTGATTTCACGACTGAACGATCTGGATCGCAGAACACGAGGAACTGGTCGGCGACCGGGCCAAGAAATGCCTTCGTGTCATCGTCATTAGCGGTCACGATGAAGTTGACCCGAGCGTGCGATCCGCGCAACGCATCCAACACGCGGACGGCCGTCTTCAGGATCCACGAACTTTCGTTGGTGTACGGGTCGAGCACGACGCTGGCGAGGTGGAACGTCGTCAACCACTCGTCGAGGTCGCGGGGTTTGCCGCCGAGCGGTGAAAGTGTCAGATCGGTCGGCAGTTTTGTCGCCACGGCGTGCGATCGTAGCGAGGAGGATCACCTACCGTACGAATGTGCATCCGATCGAGCATCTTCGTTACGTCGCCAGAGCACGTGGCGTTGACCCGATTTCACTCGCTCGCGAGACGGCGATCGCGCTCGGATCGCTTCGCGCTGACCCTGCCAACCTTGTGATCGCATGCCGTCGGATCGTTGAACGGCACCCGGAAGCAGCCCCGCTGTGGTGGCTGTGCTCGCATCTACTGACCGCAGAGGACCCAACCGAGATGGCGTGGACGCTGATCGACCAACTCGACGACGATCCAGCCCCGAATGCAATCGCGACCGCGTTGCCTGACGAAGCGGTGGTGCTGACTATTGGTTGGCCCATCACCGCCGGCGAGGCGCTGATGCAGCGTGGTGATGTGACCGTGTGGTGCGCCGACAGCGATCATCAGGCCTCGTCGTTCATGCAACGGTTGGAACGATCCGATGTGGCCTGTGATCCGATTCCAGTCGAGAATCTCGCGCGCGCCGTCGGTCTGGCCGACATCGTGATGATTGATGCCGCGGCGGTGTCATCCGAGCGCCTGCTGACTCCGATCGGATCGCACGTCTTGGCAGCCGTGGCGCGTTCAGTCGGCACGCCGGTCTGGTTGGCCGTCGGACTCGGTCGTCGACTTCCAGCGCACTATGTCGACGAGATCGCTGGACGAGTCGGTATTCAAGCAGGTTCGCGAGATGTCGTGCTCGATGTCGTGCTCGATGTCGTGCTCGATGATCTGCCGCTCGACCTCGTGACTCACGTGGCGTCGTGCGACGGTCTCAGTGATCTCGTCGGGCGGGCGCTCAGCCCCGACTGCCCGTTTACCCCTGAGCTGCTCAGAAGGAGTCCGATTTAATGCTCAGCCCCATTGCGCAACGTGTCCGTGACGGGCTACGTGCAGCCCGCGACGCCCCCGAACCGTCGATCCTTGATGGCCGAGCGGCGTGGGAACTCGAAGCGGCGCGAGAGTTGATGCCGCCAGGCACATCCGTCGAGCCGATCGACATCGATGGCATACCGTGTGAATTGGTGCGAATCGGTCCAGCGATCGGATCAGGTGCGATCCTGCTCCTACACGGCGGCGGTTACGTGTCCGGGAGCCTCATCACTCATCGAGCTCAGGCGGCTCGCTGGTCTGGCACGACAGGTCTTGACGTCTTGGTGGTCGGCTACCGGTTGGCCCCCGAGCACCAGTTCCCGGCTGCCGTCGAGGACGCCGTCGCAGCGGCGCGCTGGCTGGCAGATCGATACCCGCTCAACCGGATCGTGGTGATCGGCGACTCGGCCGGCGGTGGGCTGGCGGTGGCGACCTTGCTAGCGCTTCGTGACGCCGGCAATCACATGCCTGCCGGAGCGGCGCTGCTTTCGCCGTGGCTCGACCTTGAGGTGCGAGGCGCCAATGTCGACTTGTTGAGCCACGATGATCCATCAGTCACACCGCACGGCCTTCGGAGCGCCGGCGTCACTTACGCAGGCCCTGACCATCTGCGCCATCCATACGCTTCGCCAATCCATGCAGACCTGAGTGGTTTGCCCCCGATGTACTGCTCGGTCGGTTCGGTCGAGATTCTGCTCGACGACGCCGAACGGATCACTGCCAACGCGAGAGCGGTCGGCGTCGATGTCGAACTCGCAGTCGGCGACGGTCTCTGGCACGTGTACCCGGCGTGGGCCGATGTCCCCGAGTCAATCGAAGCACTTGACTCGATCACCGCCTGGATCGCCGAACGGTTTACAAACCTTGATGGGCGGGCGGGTAACCGGTGATCTCCTCGATGATCAACTCGGCCTCGACGAGTCGCGGTTCCATCACATAGATCCTCGCCATCGGGACGCGGGCACCGAATCTCAGGTGCGACGTGAAGTCCTCGCTCATCGTCGCCGGGATGCCCTGTTGGTTGAGTTCGTCAACAATCATTGGGGCCTGCCACATCGGAAGCCAGGCTGCCTCACAGGTCCGGTCAGGGTCAGGAGGTCGTCGCTCATGCTTGCCGAAAATCCAATTGAACAGGCCCATCAAGGTGACAATAGGGCGCGCCGATAGCGTTTTGATGATGAAACGGGCGATTGCGTGTCTAGTTCCGCTTTGCCTGTTTACGGCGTGCGAGGCCGGCAGCGGTGACGATGACGGAGATGTGACACTGGCAGATTGGTGCGCTGTAGCCGAACGAGTCGCGGTCGGCGAGGGCGGATTCCAGACCGCCCTCGAAGGTGACAACGATTCCGTGCGGGCCGGTCTGGATGCCTGGCAGGAGCTGCTCGACGAGGCCGTTCGGTCGGCACCTGACGAGATTCGAGCGGAGGTCAAGACGACCGTCGATGGCGTCGATCAGCTGGCTCAGGCATTGGCAGACGCCGACTACGACGTCGAAGCCGTGGCGCTGGATGAGGATCTGACGGGCCTCGCGGCCGACATGCAGTCGGCGACTACCAAGATCAAGGCCTACAACGAGGCCGAATGCGGCATCGTCACCGGGCAAACTGCTGCGACGACGGAACCGGACTCTCCGTCAGCGTCGCCAACCGTGTCAACTGTCGACGAGATGTCGGCCGATGAGGTCGTCTATACCGGTGACGCCGACTCCGACTGGTGCGTGGCTGCTCGCGAGTTGGACTTGATCACGAACGACATCGAATCCGCCCTGAGCCAACCGGAGGCTGCAGCGGCGTTCTTCGGACAGGTGCTACCCAAATACGATGCCGCCCTCACGGTAGCCCCAGCTGAGATCGCCACTCAGGTGGCAGTGGCCGTTGACGGCTTTCACCAACTCGACGAGGCTTTTGCCGTCGCCGACTACGACATACTCGACGCCGACCTGTCGGTGCTGAACGACGCCTCGGTTGCGGGCGCCAACGACACCATCGACCACTACGGCGAGCAGGTGTGCGGCATCGCAGCCGGTTCGTCGGATCAGTCGTCGTCGGCTGACTTCGATCCGTCGGCTGGCACGATCACCGAGCAACTGGTAGCACTACTGATGCAACTCGGACTCACCGACGTTCAGGCAACATGCTTCGCCGACAACGGCGATTTCACCGATCCCAATTTGGGAGCCGACCTCGATGCGATGGCGGATTTGTTCGAACTGTGCGGGGTCGATCCGACTGAATTGACAGGACCTGGCGAATGAGCGGGCCTCGGTTCGATGCCGTGCTCTTCGATGCGGGTGGCGTGTTGGTGCTGCCCGATCCGACAGTGCTTGGTCCGCTGCTCGCTCCGTATGGCGGCAGCCTCGAAATCGATGATCACTGTCGGGCGCACTACGCCGGAATGGCTGCCAAGTCACGGATCGGTTCGACCGAGAAGCATTGGGGCAGCTACAACACGGCATACGTGACATCGCTCGGTGTGTTCAGCGACTACTTCGACCATGCGGTCGAAGCCTTGGAAGTCACCCGCAGCCCGCACCTCTGGCGCTGGCCGATCCCCGCCACGCTGGTCGCCCTGGCGGCACTAGCCGAAGCTGGTGTGCCGATGGGTGTCGTGTCGAACGCAAGCGGTCAGATCGAAGCGGAACTCCGCCGCGGTCAGATCTGCCAGGTCGGTGCCGGCGACGGAGTCGAGGTGCGATGCGTGATCGACAGCGACATCGTCGGCATCAGTAAGCCCGATCCCCGGATCTTCGGCCTTGCGTTGGCGCATTTCTCCGAGTTCGAGCGATCACGCGTCGCCTACATCGGTGACTCGGTGACCATGGACATCGGGGGAGCAAGTGCCGCCGGACTGCATCCGATCCTGGTCGACCCCTACGACCACCACCCCGGGGCCACGTTCGAGCGAATCCACTCGGTCGGCGAGATCGTCTCGATGTTCTGAGTCGCCGTTCAGTCGGTTGTGAGCCGTCGGGCGATCACCTTCAAGCACAGCGTTTCGTCGGCACCTTCGAATATCGAGAGCACTCGTGCATCGACGAACAGACGGCTGACGGCGAATTCCTCGGCGTACCCCATCCCGCCGTGGATCTGCATCGCCTCCCGTGTCACCCATTCGGCGGCTTTGCACACGTAGGCCTTGACCATGCTGGCCTCCATCGCACCCTCACCGCGCCCCATCAGCATGGCAACTCGATAGGCGAACTGCCTGCTGGCCTGGATCAACATCGCCATCCGACCGAGCTTGGCTCGTGTGAGTTGGTACTCGATGATGTTCGACTCGAACACATTGCGGTTGGAGGCATATTCGACGGCCGACTCATAGGCGGCCTGCATCACTCCGAGTGCTCTCGCGGCTGTTTGCAGCCGGCCGTTCTCGAACCCTGCCATCTGCAGATAGAAACCACGGCCGAGACCCTCGGCACCGCCGATCAGATTGTCGGCGGGCACCCACCAGTTGTCGAGGGCGATCTCGTACGAGTGCATTCCCCGGTAGCCGATTGTGTCGATCGGTCGGCCCTCCATCGATCCAATACGGTCACCGACGGCCTCCTGTAGCAACCGGAACCCATGTCCGTCACCACGATCTTTGGGCACGATGAACAGGCTCAGACCTCGGTGACCTTTCGACCGATCGGGGTCTGTGCGGGCGAGCAACGCCAACGCATCGGCTCGGGCACCGAACGTGCACCACGTCTTGACACCATTGATCACAAAACCGGGCTGGCCGTCTGGCCCGTCTGCGGCCGTCGCCGCGACCGTCAGGCTGGCGACGTCGCTGCCGTAGTCCGGCTCGGTTACTGCGACCGCCGGCATCACTTCAGCGGTGGCCAGCTTTGGTAACCATTCGAGCTTTTGTGCCTCGGTCCCGCCCTTGACGAGCGCCCGCGTGAGGATTTCGGGTCGGGTGATGAGTGACCCGCCGATTCCGAGACTGGCTCGGCTGAGTTCCTCGGTGGCGACGACCATCGCCAGGTATTCGTTGTCGCCGCCTTCGCTGAACCCACCGTATTCCGCCGGCACGCTGAGTCCGAACGCCCCCAGTTCGGCGAGGCCTCGAACGATCTCCTCTGGCACGTCTCCGTTGGTTCGATGGACGTGTTCCGCATGCGGTGCGATCACGTCGGTGGCGAAGGCTCTGAACGAATCGCTCACCATTTCCATTTCATCGTCGAGATGGCGGTCGCCCGGCGTGGTGGCCAACGAGGCGATCATCTCTGGATCTCGAAATGTTGCAACGAAGTCGTTGGCCGGTGCCAGCAGCGCCGGGTCGACACCCCACAACTTGTCTCGTCCGATCAGTTTGGCGACCAGATCGTGGATCACGTCGGCGGCGAATGCGCACGTCAGTCTGGTTTCTGTCTCGCCGTGAGCGGCGTACGTCAGCATCGACTTGGCCGTCGCCACTCCGGCACCGGCGTGTGCCAACTCGTATGCGAACACCTGTTGTCGGTCGGGCCCGCCGAGTTCCGTCAGTCGGGTGATGGCGGTCGCAATCGCCTGATCGGCCAGGTCGAGAGCGGCCGATGCGGCCTGCAGGTCGGGGGTCGTCATGCTCGACAAGCTACTGCGCAGTAACTCGGGTGGAATGGGTCGACTCCAGGTGCCATCCTGTCGCCATGATGTTGAGCGAGTCGAAACAGATTTGCGTGTTCTGTGGAGCGAACACCGGCAGTCGGCTCTCGTTCGAGGCAGTCGCTGGCCAACTTGGGCAGACGATCGCTCTCGCAGGCCACGGACTCGTGTACGGCGGTGGACGGGTCGGGCTGATGGGTATCGTCGCCGACGCCGCCCTCGCAGCAGGTGGGGCCGTGACGGGATTCATTCCACGACATCTGCTCGATCGCGAGGTCGGTCACCGTGGGCTGACCGAGTTGGTCGTGACTGATTCGATGCACGCTCGAAAGGCAGCAATGGCGGATCGAGCCGACGGCTTTGTAGCGATGCCGGGCGGCTTCGGGACTCTCGACGAGGTACTCGAGATCCTGACATGGAATCAGATCGGGACAATCGCCAAACCGGTGGCATTTCTGAACGTCGATGGCTACTTCGACTCACTGTTCCGTTTCTTCGATGATTCGGTCGACGCCGGGCTGATCAAGCCTGCCCACCGCTCGATCGCCCAGCAGGCGGCGAGCGTCGAGCGGGCGCTCGAGATTGCGACCGGCCCTGCGCCACCGTCCCCCAGCAAATGGTCCGACCCAAGCGTGCGATGAGCGAAACGTCCGAATCGCGATGAGCGTTGTGCGGTGCAGAACCCCTCATCGCTCATCGCGGTGGGGAGTGGGTAGGTTCGGGCTGTGTCGATCTTGTTGGGGCTACTGGCTTCGCTCCTGATCGGTACGTCAGATTTTCTCGGGGCGAAGGCGGCCGGTCGTTCCAGCCCACTGCAGGCGACCACGATGGCGTTCGCTGGCGGAGGTTTGGTGGTGCTCTCGTACTCGCCACTGCTCGGTACGCCGACCGTCCGCGACATGGCTCTCGGGGCGATATCCGGAATCGCAGTTTGCGTCGCCCTCACGACGCTTTGGCGCGGATATGCCGAATCGTCGCTCGGCGTCGCCGGCCCCGTTGCGGCAGTCGTGTCAACGGTGTTGCCAGTGTTGTACGACGCAGCGACAGGGGAGGTGCCGGGGCCGATCGGCTGGATCGGGATTTCGGTCGGAATCGCTGCCCTCGTGCTCACGTCATGGACAGCCGATAGCGAGCACATGCTGATCGGCGTCACCCTTGGCGGGCTCTCCGGGGTGGCGTTCGCAGCGATGCTTATCATCTCCGTGTCGACATCAGAGGGCTCTGGCACCTGGCCGATTGTGTCGCAACGCGCAACTGCGCTCCTGCTGGCCGGTGGTGCAGGGCTCGTGATGCATCGCCGACCGATCGCGACTGGCAGCGCAATCCGTTGGAGTGCCCTTGCCGGTGCCTGCGGAGCGAGCGGAGTCGCCGCCGTCGTATTCGGTGGTCAGCGCGGTTCGATTACTCAGGTCGTGGTAGCCGGCTCGATGTATCCGGCCGTCGCCATCGCACTCGGTTGGGTGTTCCACGGTGACCGGCTTCGAGGCCGCCAGATGGTTGGCCTGTTGGCAGCGCTCGTAGGGGTCGCCCTCATCGCTCTGGACTGAAGTTCGGCGCGCGCTGGTCAGCTGTCGCGTTGGTGCGCTGCCAGCTGCGTGGGTGTCCGGTGACCGCCTCGAGGAACACGTCGCGGTCGAACTCATACAGCACGACATCGCCGTGGCGCTGGCGGCGATGTATACAGCGATCGATGTCAACCCGATGTTGATCGTGACAGCCACTGCAGCGCTGCACATGCCGATCAACAAGTAGCTAACGCCGAGCACGTGTACTCGAGGAAATCGGTCGCCGCAGAAATCCGACTTCACGTGCACCACCTTGCTGGTAGGCGCTGGTAGGCGTACACCAGCGAGCCCGTCCACGTAATCGTTTCGATCAACATGAACGCAAAGAACGCCAGCACCAGCCCACGCATCTGGCGCTGGTGGAGCACCCGTACGCATGCCCGCAGTTTGCCGGTCGGGCACCAGTCGGCCGGAGCGGATATGTTCGCTGGGATGGCGGTGCAGGAACTGGTCGACTCGATCTTCGAACGTCCCTTCGATCAGGGCATCTCGTTGGCGATGGTGGTGCTTCATCACGGTGATGTGATCGCCGAGCGGTATGGCACGCAACCGGCCAACGTCTTCTCGCCGTCGATCGCTGTCGAC
>JANMTV010000063.1:0-1568 GCA_031390905.1 Ilumatobacteraceae bacterium
TGCACTGTTGGCTACGCCGACCACCGGCGTCCGTACGGCGGTGCTGTGCATCGACCTCGACGACTTCAAGATGGTCAACGACAGCCTTGGACACGCCGCCGGCGATCGATTGCTGCAAGTCGTCGGAGACCGGCTCCGCTCCGTGGTGCGTCGCGCTGATTCCGTGGCGCGGCTCGGTGGCGACGAATTTGCGATCCTGGTCGAATCGGAGTCGACCGAGGTGGCGGTCGAGATCGCCAATCGTGCACTCGCCGAAATCCGGCGGCCGCTCGTACTGGATCAGGATTTGACCGTGTATCCGGGAGCGTCGATTGGTCTCGCTTTCGGTGACTCCAACGACTCGGTCGAAGATCTGCTCCGTGATGCCGACATCGCCATGTATCTGGCCAAGAGCAACGGCAAGGCCCGCTGGGCGATCTTCCAACCTGGTATGCGTCAGACCGTCATGGATCGCCTCGAACTGCGCGGCGAACTGACCCACGCTCTCGAACGCAACGAACTGGCGTTGCATTATCAGCCGATCATCGAGGTCTCGACTGGCCGAATCAGTGGGTTCGAGGCGCTCGTCCGGTGGGAGCATCCGACGCGAGGTCGCATCGAGCCAGGTCGCTTCATCGGCCTTGCGGAGGAAACCGGCCTGATCGTGCCGATGGGCCGATGGATTCTCAACGAGGCGTGTACCCAGATTCAGCAACTCGATCCAGCGGACGACGGTAGGAGCATCGCTGTCAACCTGAGTGCCGTCCAGCTGCGCTCTCCTGACCTCATCGGCGATGTCCAGACGGTGCTTCGGACGACGGGACTCGCACCCCATCGTCTACTGCTCGAGCTGACCGAATCGGTCATGATCCACGATTTCGAGGAGGCGGCCGAAACGCTGACCCAGTTGCGAGCACTCGGCGTTCGAATCGCGCTCGATGACTTCGGCACCGGTTACACGTCGCTCCGTCAACTGCGATCGTTGCCGGTCGACGTCGTCAAGCTCGATCAGTCGTTCATCATCACGACGATGGAGCACGACGTCAACCTGCTCAACAGCCTGATCACGATGGCCAATGCACTCGGCCTCCAAACGGTCGGCGAGGGTATCGAGGAGCGTGAACAGTTCGCTCTCCTCGAATCGCTGAATTGCGGATACGCCCAGGGCTATCTGTTCTCGCGTCCAGTCCCGATCGAGAAGATCGCCGGCCTGCTCGTGGACAGCGAACTTGCTCTGCAACAGGTTGTGGTCAGCGCCTGATCGCCGACCATCGGCCCGGCCTATCAGAGATCTTGCTCGTCGTTGGGGACGACCAGTACCGGAATCGGTGAACGGTGGACCTCGACGGGGTTGGCATGGAACTGCTCGTAGACGTGCATCTGCGGCACATCCATGACTTCGTACGCTGTCGGCCAGTCCTGAAGATCAATCACCGGTGCGTTTTTGGATGTTCGACCACTCGTCGCGCAGGCCGACCGTTCGATGGAACAGCAACGGCTGGCGCGGGTCATGGGCGAAGTACCCCAACCGCTCGAACTGCACGACGTCGCCAGCGGGCGTATCGGCCAGTGCTGCTTCGAGCTTGCAT
>JANMTV010000102.1:0-5329 GCA_031390905.1 Ilumatobacteraceae bacterium
CGCCGTCACCGACCGAGCGATCGAGATCTACCGCGCACTTGGGATGCACCCGCTCCTCGTGCGCGCCGAAATTGACGCCCACATCGCCGACCGCCTGCTCGAAGCTGTCTGGCGCGAAGCGCTTTGGCTGGTCAACGACGGAATCGCCACCACCGAGGAAATCGACGACGCGATCCGCTACGGCTTCGGCCTGAGGTGGGCTCAGATGGGACTCTTCGAGACGTACCGAATCGCTGGTGGCGTCGGCGGGATGCGACATTTCATCGGCCAGTTCGGTGAGTGCCTGTCGTGGCCGTGGACAAAGCTGATGGACACGCCGGAACTGACCGACGAGCTGATCGACACGATCGCCGCCCAGTCCGACGCACAGTCCGGCCAGTACGACGTACGTGAGTTGGAACGGATCCGTGACACGAACGTGGCCGCAATTCTGCTGGCGTTGGAGAAGAACAACTGGGGAGCCGGAAAGACGATCGCCGGGCTGCGACCGTAACGCCTCTGGCTGTCACATCCGTGACCTCAAATGCTGTGACCGACGTCACACCCAACTCTCAGAGTCGTCACAAAGTCGGAAATCATTGTGGGAGGTGTCGAGTCGGCAACACTGCCGACCGGCCCTATTCAAGGAGACCCCCCAATGACAACATCACGAAATTCATCACCCAGTTCCGACTCACACTCGTTCAGCCGATCGATCAAGTTCGGTGCCGCAACACTTGCGGCAGCGGCAGTGCTCGTGCTGCCGGGCACGGCCAGCGCCTCGGCCCAAGACGACGGATCCGCCGACCTGCGTCCACGCCTCGAACTTGCGTGCGCACGTGTCCCGAACCTTCAATTGCGCACGGACAACCTGCTCGCACGGATCAACGGTGATGCGACTGTCCGCGGATCGCTGGCCTGGCTACAAGCACAGATCGACGACGCTGATGCCAAAGGGCGAACGCAACTCGTCACCTTCCTGCAGAACCGTCTCGTGGTGCGCACCGCCAAGGTTGAGATCCTGGAGCAGCGCAAGGTCAGGCTTGTCACACTCGCCGAGCGCTGCGCAGAACTCCACGCCGAATCATGAGTGGATCGATCAAGCTGACGACCATCGGTCTGGCCGTATCGCTGCTCCTGATTGGGGCAGCGTGCGGCGGTGAAGGCGGAAGTGCCAACGAATCGTCACTGCCCACCGCCGACGCCGCCCAGTCGACACAGCCCGATTCCGCGCCGGTGGACAGCTCAAGGGTCACAACGTCAGCGCCCGCAATAGCGAGGGATGAGGAGCAGGCGTCGACCAGCACGACGACCAGCGCGACCACCAGCGCGACCGCCAGCGCGACCGCCAGCGCGACCACCACGACGACGAGCCCGATCGCAACCACGACGACCGTGACCGTTCCGGAACCGACCGTCACCGAAGCCGAAGTCGCAGACCTCGAGCAGCAACTCGACGAGATCGATCAAGTGCTCACCGAAATCGAACTCGACTTGAGCCAAGATTGAGGTGTGGCGATTCCCGACAGTTCGTCCAGCACTGCGTACGTGCTCGTCACAGAGGATGACGAATCGGTACGAGTGGCGCTGCAACGCGGTCTGACGTTGCACGGCTTCAACGTTGAGGCGGTTGCCGACGCCGAACAGGCGATCCAGCGCATCGGTCGGCGTCGACCAGATGTGCTCGTCGCAGACGTGGGACTGCCGGGAATCTCAGGCATCGACCTCTGCGGGCGACTCCGGGCGCTCGACATCGATCTACCGATCCTGATCCTCTCCGCCAGAGATCAGGTCACTGATCGCATCGCCGGACTCGCTGCCGGAGCGGACGACTACCTCGTCAAGCCATTTGACCTCGACGAGCTCAGCCTGCGCCTCCGCGCCCTACTCCGGCGAGCTCGGACATCGCCGCACGGTGCGACATCGACGCTCACCGCCGGCCCGTTGTGGATCGACATCGACCGACGTGTGGCGCATGTCGATGGTAAGTCGCTGGCGCTTTCACGACGCGAGTTCGACCTGCTCGCGACGCTGGCGTCAAACCCCGGGATCGTTCTCAGCCGAATCAGATTGCTGGAGATCGTCTGGGGGTACGACTTCGAGGTCGACACCAACGTCGTCGACGTATTCGTCGGGTATCTCCGCCGCAAGCTGGAAGCCCTTGAAGCACCCGCCATGATCGAAACGGTCCGTGGTGTTGGTTTCGTGCTGAGGGCGAGCTGAGACAGGTGCGGCTGTCGACACGCACCGGAATCGCCGCCTTCGCGGCGACATCCGTTGCGTTGCTGATCAGCGGACTGGTGTTCCAGGCACAATTCGGGCGAGTACTGCAGGCTCGGGTCGATGACCAACTCGAAAGTCGCGCGGACACAGCGCCGATCCTGGTGGCGATTGCTGATCGTCTCGAACGCTCGGAACTCAGCGGCACCGTCGAAGGCACCCGCGTGCTGGCCGACGGCAGGACGATCGAATTCGGACTCCTGCCAGACGACTCACTTCCCGCGATTTCGGCACCCGGTTGGGAAACCGTTTCAGCTGATGGCGAACGGTGGCGACTGCTCACCATCGAAGTCCTCGATGTACCTCGACCGGGAGACCGTGCGTTGGCGCAACTCGCAGCGCCACTCGGCGACGTCGATTCGCAGGCACGAGCCCTGCGACGCCGGGCGGCAATGGTCGGTCTGTTGGTTGCTCTCGCCGCAGGCCTTGGCGGATATCTCCTCGGGAGGATCGCGACCCGACCGCTCACGGCGCTCCGCAACGATGCTGACAGACTCGACGACGCCGACCCGACCACGTGGCGCGTTGCCAGGGTCTACGGCTCACCCGAGATCGATGATGTTGCATCGACGTTGAACCACAACCTCGAACGACTGGCCGACGAAACCGAACGGCGTGGGGCTGCGCTCGGTGCCGCCCGAGCATTCGCGGCCTCGGCCGCCCACGAGTTACGCACTCCGTTGCAGAGTGCCATGACAAATCTCGACATTGCTCGTAACCAACAGGTCGACCCGACGATGCGAGCTGAGGTTCAGGCGATCACCCACGAACAGTTACAACGTCTTGCGTCGTCGCTGGCCGCCGTGAAGGCGTTGGCCGATGCCGAGTTCGCCGACCCAGCGTGGTTCGAGCCGACCGATATCGCCGACCTCGTCGATGCTGCCGTTGCAGGCGAAATCCGAAGAAGCGACGTAACCGTCGAGATCGTCATACTCCCCACCACGACCAGCGAGCCGATCAATTTGTGGCGCGACGGGGCACGGCTGGCGATCGGGAACGTCGTCCGCAACGCCCTGCTCCACGGGCGACCGCTCGTCGGCGCCGCCGGGCACGTGACGGTGACGGTTGACGGACGCCGCGTCACCGTCGAGGACAACGGCCCGGGTATCCCGCTCGCCGACCGAGATCGGATGCTGCGTCGGTTCGAGCGCGGCCCCGGCGGCGGATCAGGTCTCGGTCTGGCGATCGCCCATCAGGTCGCTGTCGCCCACGGCGGTTCGGCGACGATCACCTCGAACGACCCCACCGGCACCCGGGTCGTGTTGACCTTCGCACATGACGCCGAACCGCCACTGATCACCGGTTGAAGCGATCCGGGAAGCGCGAGAAGTTGATCGATGCCCGGCGTCATTCGCCGACGTCAGAATCGTTTCGGATTCGTAGTGAACCGGGGGTTTTCCTAGCAGACTTGCGCGTCGCATTGTCGTATGGTTGAGGTCCAGCGTCGCCAGCGGGCGACCCGGTTCCACGAATCGAGGGGCCATGCCCAAAGGCGACGACATCCTCCTGGGTGACCTTGAAGCACTCACCGCTGACACCGACGGTGATGGCGTCAGTGACATGCAGGAACGACTGGAGGGCACCGATCCAGGTGATGCGTCCGATCACCGCTCGCCCGGTCCCACATTGAAGCCGGACGCTGTCGATCCGCGCACCGACCTAGACCCCGACACTCTTGAACGCGAGGTCGGCTTCGACCCGACGGCCACGATTCCCGACGGGACGAGTATCGAATCGAGTCTGAAAGGCCTCACGAATCTCGACGGCAGCGACTTGTCGACCGGAGCAAACCACTTCGGTGTCGGCGAGGACGCGATCCTCGACGGCCGACTCGATGCCAACTCGCCGCTGAGTATGGATCGCGACCCACTTGCGCCGCCAAAGGGCACCACGGACTCGAGCGGGCACGGCAACGCCCCGCCAGCCGGTGCCGACCTCGGTTCGCGGGCACCCGACTGGGATCTTGTGTCGGGCAAGAAATCCGATGGCCTCACGCTGACCTTCGGCGAGCCGAAAGTAGTCAGCGACGGCCTCACGTTGACCTTCGGCGAGCCGAAAGTAGTCACCGATGATCTCACGTTGACCTTCGGTGAGCCGAGAATAGTGCCGACCCCGACGCCGGAGCCGCCTCCCCCGCCCCCGCCGCCGGCGGACCCGCCGAAGACCTCAACGGACCCCGACGCCGACCCGGGTCAATCCGGCGGAATTTCGACCGGGGAGGAACTCTCGCGCGTCGTCTCCGTTCGGGGCGGCGACACAGACTTCGTCGAGGGCTTCGGCGGAGGACCCGAGATCGAGGGCGACCAACCGCCGGTTCCGTACATCGATCTCGTGACCGACGGCGGGGAGGACAGCGGTGGCACCGACACGACGGACGCAACTCCTCGGGGGAAGCCGGATGCGCCCGTGGTCCACACGATCAATCCGGACGCCGGGATCGTGGTGCCGCCACCAGGGGGTCAGCCACCAGGGGGTCAGCCGCCAGGCGGCAATGATGGCGACGACGACGACCTCGGGCTTACTGGCATCTCAAGTGCTGCCACGGCGGACTCGGTAACCGAGACCAGTGCCCCTGGGATCAGGGCTGCAGGATCCGGTGGTGGTGCTGGAATCGCCTCAGTGGCGCCGGTCGGCGAGGACCCGACTCTCGTCGCAGATGTTCGCGACCCGTCCATCAGGCCAGTCACGGGAGCCGGAACACAACACCGTGCGCCGGATACCGGAGGCGTCGCGGTCGATCAGTTCGCCACTCAGTTCCTCACGGATGCGTCACTCGAGGCACAAGTCGGTACCCCAACCGCAACCGGACAAGGCGACCGCGACGGCGACGGCATCAGCGACACCCAAGAAACACTCGACGACACCAACCCCACCGACCCAACCAGCTTTCTCATTGCCCCTACCCAAGACGAGAAAATGACCCGCGACACCGACGGCGACGGCGTCCCCGACCTCCAAGAAATGTCAGAAGGCACCAACGAACGCGATTCATCCAGCTACCTCGGCGCCCCATCCCAAGACGAGAAAATGACCCGCGACACCGACGGCGACGGCGTCCCCGACCTCCCGG
>JANMTV010000106.1:0-10799 GCA_031390905.1 Ilumatobacteraceae bacterium
CGCTCAAGCTCGACCGGTGGGCCCGGGAGGACAATGCGAGGACGTCACTGAAATCCAGCGTGGCCGGCATCGCACCTCACATGACCCGACTCTTCGGAACAGTCACTCCCGAACCCGACAACACGCTAGACCCACCCGCCCAAGTCACCGCCCCGGGCCACTTCGACGCGCCCCAACCCGCCTCGAAAAGAACCACTTGACGCAAAGAGGATTCGATATGGCGCTCGATGTCCACGTGCCGGCGCAGGTGACACCGTTGGGTTGCACCTACTCCGCGAGGCCCCGCGTGAGCCAGTACTGCAGGTGACTCGGTCGGTGGCAGCGCACCACGTCGTCGGTGACACCGACACGCTTGAAGAGCACCACATCGAACAGCGCATCGGCGACCATCCTGAGGGCGACAAGGTGAAGGCCGCGAGGCTCTTCGCGATCGGCGCTCCAGTGGGTCACGTCGTTTCGAGCATCAACGATTGCTTTGATGGCTGGCTTGAGGAGGGGGCCGACAATCTGGCCGACCTCCGGCTCGCCTTCGCGGGCAAGCTGTCTCACGCGTTGTCGAAACGTTGGCTCGTGGGCGTGCGACAACAGACGCTCCAGGGTCTCGTGATGTTGGGAGTCAATGCTGGCGAGTGCCGCCTTTCGGGCATCGATCGCCTTCTCGTTGGTCTCGTCGGGGTAGAGCCGACGGTGCAACGCTTCCAGCGCTTGCGCCACAAGCAGAAATCTCGTCGATGCGAAAGTTGGCCCCGAGACGAGATCGGCGACTCGGAGGCCGATGGGTAGGCGAAGCGCCTCGTGCTGGCCGAACCACCTCGACATGAACGTCTGGAACTCCGGCGGCTCTATCGGCAACCGAACCGCCGGGAAGGTCACCCCTCGTTCACTGGAATCCGGATTCCCAAAGGGTTGCCAGTACACGGTCGCGCACTTGCGGTCCTCGCCGGCTGCGCTCTTCGTTGTCGTGCTCGGTCCGGCGACCTCGCAATGATTCAGCGTCGCCCCCCGCTGCAGCGCGAGCGTCATCAGATTTTGCAATGGGCCGAGAACCGACTGGCGGAGGTCAGGGAACGCCTCCGGCACCGCAGTCCTTCCAACGAATACCAGACGATCCCGAAACTCAAAGTCGCCCTCGGCGGTGGAACCGCGGTCCACGAGTTCAGATCGCAACTCGATCGTGACGCCCGCACCGACGTCCGCGCTGAGAGCGACCGACGGGGTGTCAAGCTGGCGGGGACCTCGTGGCCCGAGCGACACGATCGACCATGCCCTGTCGAAGCCCAGGCGTATCTCATCAAAGGCGAGATCCTCGTCCGCCGTCTGTTCGATCCCGTCGAGCGCGTAACTAACGTGAAACTCTTCACCGATGCCCTGACCGAACCGCTGACATCCGACAAGAGTCCAGTGACTCCCCTCCGCTACGCCGACGATGACGCTTGGACCGTCGTCGTTCACATCTGGTTCTAGCCACACCGCCGCAGTGAACAACCGCACACCATCGCTCGGGGTGCAAACCAGACGGCCGCCGACTTTGTGGTCCGGCGCCGATGGTTTCCACCATGTTCCGTGTCTGTCGAACGGCTCCGGCCACGATGCGGCACTCTTCACTCGACCGACCCTAACCCTGACAGCATCAGCCCCGGCGCCGATGTCGCTTGGCTTTCGCCTCGATCGAGACGATGGTGCAGAGGCCGAAGTCGTCGCGTATGCGGTCGGTTGGGCCGACTTCTCGACGTGGATGCCGGGGTATGAGCCAGTTCAGGCCTCTCACGAAATCGACCACGCCAAACAATTCGCAGACCGACTCGATGAGGCTCTCAAGACACTGATCGGATAGCGCCGATCTGCCGATCTGCGTGGTCGCTCAGATACGCGAGCCGAGCAGAACACGCGCTCCAGAACACGGCTCGAACCGACCAGCCAATTTCGCGTCCAGTAGCGACGTCCGGGTTATTCCGGTAATCGGTCGCGGTTATTCCGGTGATCGGTGGCGACCATCCGAACCGACCGGCATCGCCTCGTTCCCGAGCGCATAACGTTCCGTCGTCGGCGGCCAGAACGTTCCCGATCACCCGTGTAAGCGCGCATAGAACCGGCGATCTGTGTCGATTGCGGACTTGGACGCGTCGCCGCTCGGGTCAGGGCAGAACGCCGCGGTGAAGCCCCTATTCTGGTAGCTGCTGACGCACGCGGTCAGTGGATTTCTGTGCCGTCGGGTCGGTAGGTGTGCCAGTGGCCTTGGTTGTCTCGGTGGGCTTGGTAGCCGTGGTGTTTGAATCGGTTGTGTCGTGGGCAGCGTGGGGCACCGTTGTCTGGGCGTGTTTGACCACCGTTGGACCATTCGATCAGGTGATCTGCCTGGCAGCGCCCGGCGCGCACTCTGCAGCCGGGATGTGTACATCTCGGGACCAGGGCCATCACGGCGTCGCGTGCTGGACCTTTGAACAGACGTTGTTGGCGGCCCCAATCGATGACTGCGCCTTGCGAGTTGACGATCACCCGACGAATGTGGCCTTGGAGGGCGATCTGGATCGCGATCTTCGGGTCGACAGGAACTCCTGATGTCGTTTCGCAGCGTCGATCGGTGATCAGCGGTGTCGTGTCTTCCCACGGATCGACAACACGTTCAGGCAACACTTGTAGCTCGGTCAGCAGGTCACGGAAGTCGTGTTCGCTAATCAGCACGTTGAGGATCGGTTCGGGGCGTCTGGAACCGGGCGGTGTCGAGGCTGCGGTGGCGAAGATTGCCGTGACAGCATCGGCGCGACGTTGTGCGTCGGTGCGCGGCATCAACGCTTTGCAGGCTTGCTCGCCGTACGTGTTCTTAGTTGACTCCCAGTCAGCTTGGAACTCGGCCTCGACGAACCGTTCGAAGACCTCCAAGTTTTGGACGCCATCGACATCGCCCCACTCCGCAGCCAGACTGCCTGCGCCGTTCCACACGCCGCAATGGGCGTTGCGGTTCTGGTGGGTTGACTCACGATCACGATGCGCACCGTCGGTATCGGCGAGCAGTTCCCAGCGTTCCACGAGCCGCCGGAAATCGTCGAACTCCAACCGGGAAGCTTCGAGACTCAACACGCCGATCACCGAGTCGATCTGTTGACCGCAACGAGGATTGGCGAACCCGCGACCGATCTCTGCTGCGTGCGCGACCGGGATCCAGGTTTCGAACAGCGCCTCGCCGACCGACACGAACTCGGTGACAAGCCGGGCGACCCGCATCCGCGACCGGCATTCCGCATTGGACCAACCGAGCGATGCCCGCAACAAACCCCACATCGAAGCGTGCCCGTCAGCCTGGAACAATCGGCGACGATCCAACTCGGCCAGCACGACTGCCTGTTCTGCTTCCAACTCGCGGCGCCGCCCCTCAACGTTGCGCATCAGAGCCAGCAGCCCGAGATCGTCGAGCTCCTCCACCCCGGTCACAACGTCAGCGAACATAGGTTTAATATACCATACGTATGTTTTGCCTTTGTCAAAACCCGGGAAATCTTTCGACTCGGGACAGGGATGAAATTCAACGACCCTTTCGGCGACCAACGTCCGGTCGGCACCAAGCTCGAGCGATCGTTGACTCGTTCAGCACCAAGGCAGTCGGCTGGAGGATCGAAGCGACGAAAGAGACCGAGACCGGTGGGACGTCGTGCCCAGTCACCCCGCCAGTCCGGCGTTCAATCAACGAAACCGGGGGGACTGAATGGCCGCTTCGCTTTGTTCCTTGTGGAGACGTTCGTCGTATCCGATCTGACGGAACAGATCTGCAAGTGAGTCGTAGGTGCCGAAATCGTCCTGGAACTCGCTCGTGAACGGCGTCGTCTCCCACTCGGGGTGTTCCTCGACGAGTAGCGCGTATTCGTGTTCGGCGTGGTCCTCGAAGTCGGCGTTGAGTCGATACGACCAAGCCGGTCGGACGGCGTACAGCAACCAGGAAAGCTGGTAGTAACCGAACGCAATGACTTGCGGGAATACTCGGGCCTTCAGCCACGACGACCGACGGTCCGAGCTCGTCAGCTCTTCGAGGATCAGCAGATGCCATTGCTCGTTGTCCTGCTCCCATCGATTGACTCGCACGGAATCAAACACACGTCTGGCAAAACCTGGTTCGCTGGCGGTGTGCGTCACGGCAACGTAGGCGACGTTCTCCCACGCTTGATACGGAACCCGGGCGATCAACTCCAGCACCCGAAACTTTTCCAACGTCCGTGACTTGCCGTACACGAGATCCATCATCAGGAACAAAATCTTGGCGCTCAGCGAAGCCTTCCGACGCGGTGAGGCGAGTGTTCCCATCTGCGCCTCGCGCAGCTTGGTCGAGTCAAGTCGCTCGATCGGCCCAAACGGCGCTCGATCCACCATCGCCCTCGAAACCGGCCCCTGCGTGTCGAAGTCCCTCATGACCACCTCCAAATCGAACGGTGTTACATCTGGTGCCTGACACCATCGGTAACGATTTAGGCGTTGGCGGCTGCGCGTCGCCAGCGGAGGTATCCCTCCATGAACTGGTCGAGGTCACCGTCGAACACCGCTGACACGTTGCCCGATTCGACCTCGGTGCGCAGATCCTTCACCATCTGGTATGGCTGCATCACATAGGAACGGATTTGGCTGCCCCAGCCGACCTGGGCCTGCTTGCCGGCAATCGCGTCGAGTTCTGACTGATGCTCTTCCTCAATCTTGGCCACGATCATCGCCTTCAATCGATTGAGTGCTCGCTCGCGGTTTTGGAGTTGGCTGCGCTCCTCCTGTGAGGTGGCGACGAGGCCGGTCGGTTCGTGAATCAGACGCACGGCGGACGACGTCTTGTTGATGTGTTGACCGCCGGCGCCGGATGCCCGAAAGACTTCCATCCGGATCTCCGACTCGTTGACTTCGAGATCCGGTGCCTCCATCTCAGGCCAGACTTGAACCGCCGCGAAACTCGTTTGACGGCGACCTTGGTTGTCGAAAGGGCTGATCCGCACCAGGCGATGGGTACCTCGCTCGCCCGTCATCAAGCCGTAGGCATACCGACCCGTCAACGTGAACTCGGCAGAGTTGATACCCGCCTCGACACCTTCCGAGGCGTAGTTGACCACGAGGTCGAAACCTCGCTGCTCGGCCCAGCGGCTGTACATCCGCAACAGCATCTCGGCAAAGTCCTGAGCGTCGACGCCACCATCCTTGGCGTTGATCTGCACGATGCACGGTAAGTCATCGTGCTCGCCGGTGAACAGGCTGCGAAGTTCGAGCTGATCCAACGCGCTCGAAACCGTCGCAAGCAGGTCGGCGATTTCTGGCTCCTGCGACTCGTCATCAACCTCGCGCGCCAGCTCGTGTAGCACCTCGGCGTCGTCAAGTTGCGCCGACAACGACTCGTGAGTGTCGATGTCGCCCTTGACATTCGAGTACTCGGTGCTGATCCGCTTGGCGACCTCGACGTCATCCCACAGGTCAGGGCGCTGCATCTCAGACTCAAGCTCGACCAACCGATCACGACTGTCGGCGATACTCAGATACGCGGCAGCCTCGTCGAGGCGTCGGCGCTGATCGCGCAGGTCATCGGAGAAATCGCGCATCGTATGGTTAGGCGGCGCCGTGGCACAGCTTGAACTTCTTTCCGGAACCGCAGGGGCACGGAGCATTGCGGGGCGTCTTGTCGAAGGCGTCCTTGACGACCGGCACGGACTTGGCGACCTGCTGAGGCACCGCCGCCTGGGGCGGCAAGTCGCCTTCGGCAACCGCCGCCGCAGCGGCGCGGTCGAAGCCGGTCGACACGGGGGCGTCGTCGCTCGACGAAGTCTTGAGGTTGATCACCTTCGGTTCGAGCGTCTGCTCTTCCTTCTGAACGACCTGGACATGCATTACATACCGCACGAAGTCTTGGGCGATCCCCTTCATCATGCCGCCGAACATTTCGTAACCCTCGCGCTGCCATTCGACAAGCGGGTCCTTCTGGCCCATCGCCCGAAGGTTGATCCCCTCCTTGAGGTAGTCCATCTCCTCCAGATGCTCACGCCAGCGCTGATCGATGATTCGCAGCATCACCTGGCGCTCGACCTCGCGCATCACCGATTCGCCCATTTCGACTTCGCGCTGTTCGTAGTGGTTGTTGGCCTCCGCCATCACGACGTCGTAGAGGTCATCGGTGGAGTGTGACTCGACCAGCGAGTCGGCGGTCAGCGTGGTCGGCCAGAACAACGCCAATTCCTTCGCCAGACCGTCGACATCCCACTCGTCAGACGCGACCGAGGCACAATGTGACTCGATCAGCGCATCGACAGCCTCAGCCAGGTATTCCTTGGCGGCAGACTTGAGATCCTCACCACCGAGGATCTGATCGCGGCGCCTGTAGATCACCTTGCGCTGCTCGTTCATCACCTCGTCGTACTTGAGCACGTTCTTGCGGATCTCGGCGTTCTTGGTCTCAACCGTGGTCTGTGCACGTTCGATTGCCTTCGTGACCATCTTGGCCTCGATCGCCTCGTCCTCATCGAAACGACCCATCGCCCATTGGAGTGCGCCGGTGGCGAACAGCCGCATCAACTCATCGTCGAGACTGAGGTAGAACCGACTCGCACCGGGGTCGCCCTGACGGCCAGAACGGCCGCGCAACTGGTTGTCGATACGACGCGAGTCGTGGCGTTCGGACCCGACCACATACAGACCACCGACGGCGCGAACCTTGTCGCCCTCGGCCTGGCAGCTGACCTTGTAGTCGGCGAGTAGCTCGTCGTAACGAACGAACGCCTTGGCGCGCTCGGCCTGATACTCCTCCGGCATCTCCGAAAGCGGGTGGGCCATCGTGAAGTCGTCGACCAATAGGTCGGCTCCGAAGCCCTCCTTCAATACCTGTTGGCGGGCCATCAGTTCAGGGTTGCCGCCGAGCATGATGTCGACGCCGCGGCCTGCCATGTTGGTCGCAACAGTGACAGCTCCGAGACGGCCGGCTTGCGCAACGATCTCGGCCTCGCGGGTGTGCTGCTTGGCGTTGAGTACCTCGTGTGGCACTCCGCGCTGCTTCATCATTCGAGACAACAGCTCCGACTTTTCGACGCTGATCGTGCCGACCAGCACGGGCTGGCCCTGCTCGTTGCGTTCGGCGATGTCGTCGATGACGGCTTGGAACTTGCCAAGTTCGCCCTTGAAGATCAAGTCGGGCTGATCGTTGCGGACCACCAACTTGTTGGTCGGAATCGGTACGACGCCGAGCTCATACGTATTCATCAGCTCGGCCGCCTCGGTGGCGGCCGTCCCGGTCATCCCGGCAAGCTTGTCGTACATCCGGAAGTAGTTCTGGAGCGTGATCGTGGCGAGGGTCTGGTTTTCCTCCTTGATCTTGACGCCCTCTTTGGCTTCCACGGCCTGATGAATTCCCTCCGACCAACGCCGCCCCTCCAGGATCCGGCCTGTGAACTCGTCGACGATCTTGACCTCGCCGCCCTGCACGATGTAGTCCTTGTCGCGCTTGTACAACTCCTTGGCCTTCAACGCCACGGAGAACTGGTGGACGAGATTGGCCGACACGTCGTCGTACAGGTTCTCGACGCCGAGTGCTGCTTCGACCTTGTCGATACCGTCTTCGAGCGGCACGACAACCCGCTTGTCCTCCTCGACCTCGTAATCGACATCGCGTTGCAGCGAACGCACAATCGAGGCAAACCGGTAGTAGAGCTTGGCGGCGTCGCCGACTCGGCCAGAAATGATCAACGGAGTCCGGGCCTCGTCGATCAGGATCGAGTCGACTTCGTCGACGATGCAGAAGTTTTGGCCACGCTGCACCTTATTTTCGAGCTTGCCCGCCATATTGTCGCGCAGATAGTCGAAACCGAACTCGTTGTTCGTGCCGTAGGTGATATCGGCGGTGTAGTTGCGGCGCTTCTCGGCTGGGTCGTCTTTGAATCCCGGGATGATTAGACCGACCGACAGACCCATCCATTTGTGGATCCGGCCCATCCACTCGGCATGAAACCGTGCCAGGTAGTCGTTCACTGTGACCAGGTGGATACCTTGACCACCGAGCCCATTGAGGTACGCAGGAAGCGTCGACACCAACGTCTTGCCTTCGCCGGTCTTCATTTCGGCGACCCAACCGAAGTGGAGCGCCGCGCCACCCATCATTTGGACATCGAAATGACGCTGGCCGATCACGCGATCGGCGGCTTCGCGAGTGACCGCGAACGCTTCGACGAGAATGTCGTCGAGCGTTGCGCCGTTTGCGAGCCGCTGACGGAACTCGCCAGTCTTGGCTCTCAGCTCATCGTCAGAAAGTCGACGGAATCCGTCTTCGTGGGCGTTGATGTCGGGAACCATCCCTTCAAGCGCCTTCAGTTTCTTACCTTCCCCCGCGCGGAGAATGCGATCGAGAATACCCATACCCGTTCGAGCCTACCGGCGGTCGTGTCGGCAGGGAGGCGGACGTAGCGTGGTCACGTGGGTTTGAGGAACGACTCGGAGCGAGACCACCCTGCCGACAGGGACTCCAACTGGCGACCCAACCGAAATGACCCTGACGGCGTGTCGATGCCACCTGGGTTCGAAAAGGGTCACCCGATCGGGTGGGTATCGGCCGTATCTGAGCGGTGAAAGAAATCGTGTTTAACGACGGCGCGATTCGGGAAGAGATCGGGAACTGACACCGACGATCTCGGTCCGACCCCGTTCCCGCCAGCGAGGGTCGAACCGATCAGGCGGCCCACGGACCCTGGATCAACCGGGCGACCGTGGGCCGCTGTCGCGTCTCGGCATCGTACGCCAATGCCGGTGTGGTGGCGACGGCGGCGCGTTGCACGGACCTCGCACCGGCAGCGCATAGTGCAGCATCGGCTGATCGCAGCGTCGACCCGGTTGTCACGACATCATCGATCACGAGCACCCGCTGACCAGCCACAGTTGATCGAGCCCGGAACACCGGCCCGTGTAACCGTTCGAAGCGGTCAAGCCCGGTCTGAGCTGCGCTGGCACCGTCTCGTTCGAGCAGGCGACGGCACGGAACGCCGAGCTGCAAGGCGACTCGACGCGCCACCAGTTCGGCTTGGTCGAAGCCTCGTCGGTGACGCCTCTGGCGACTCGTCGGTGCCCACGTGACGACATCAAAATCGTTGGCACCGAGCCCGGCTGCGAGCACTCGGTTGACCAGCAAACCAGCGAGATGGTGCCCGAGCTGACGCCGGTTGCCGTATTTGAACCCGAGCAGCACGTCACGCGGTCGGCCGGCGAACGGCACAGCTGCGATTACGTCACGAGTTTGCGGCATCGCCGACGGCACCGCCAACGCGAATCGGCAGGTCCGACACAACACCGGCCCGACATGGCCACACCCAGCACAACGAGACTGAAACATCATGGTCCCAGTTATACGCGAGGGGTGTTACAGCGTTGTCAGTACCGATAGTGGTCGGGCTTGAACGGGCCCGACGGGTCCATATCGAGGTACTCGGCTTGCTCGTCGGTCAGCACAGTCAGCTTGACGCCGAGCGCAGCCAAGTGGAACCGGGCGACCTTCTCGTCGAGGCGCTTCGGCAGCACGTACACACCAACCGGATACTGCTCGGTGTTGTTGAACAATTCGAGTTGCGCGATCACCTGGTTGGAGAACGAGCAGCTCATCACGAAGCTCGGATGGCCCGTCGCACAACCCAGGTTGACCAGCCGACCTTCGGCCAGCACGATGATCTGGCTGCCACCTGGGAAGCGCCACACGTCGGTTCCCGGCTTGAGTTCGTCACGGACGGCACCAGAACGGGCGAGCCCTTCCATGTCGATCTCGTTGTCGAAGTGGCCGATATTGCAAACAATCGCGTTGTGCTTCATGCGCGCCATGTCGGCAGCGGTGATCAGGCCCGTATTTCCTGTCGAGGTGACGAAGATGTCGGCGGTCTCGACGACGTCATCCATCGTGAGCACTTGGAGGCCTTCCATCGCCGCCTGGAGGGCGTTGATCGGGTCGATCTCGGTAACGATCACCCGACACCCCTGACCTCGCAGCGACTGCACACAACCCTTGCCGACATCGCCGTAGCCGAGCACGACGGCGGTCTTGCCGCCGAGCATCACGTCGGTCGCTCGACACAGGGCATCGACCAAGGAGTGACGGCATCCGTACAGGTTGTCGAACTTCGACTTCGTCACCGAATCGTTGACGTTGATCGCAGGGAACAACAACTCGGCCTTCTCGGCCATCTTGTAGAGACGCTTGACACCGGTCGTGGTCTCCTCGGTGACACCCCTGATGTGGGCCGCCATCCGCGTCCACTTCTGCGGGTCGGTGTTGAGTGTGCGCTGGAGCAGGCCCAGGATGATCGCCAATTCGGCGTTCGGCGCCGCTGTCGGGTCGGGGACCTTGCCGGCCTTCTCGTACTCGACACCCTTGTGCACGAGCAACGTGGCATCGCCACCATCGTCAAGGATCATGTTCGGCCCGTCGTAGATCGTGCCGTCAGCGCCCGCCGGCCAAGTCATCATCTGGTCGGTACACCACCAGTACTCCTCGAGCGTCTCGCCCTTCCAGGCGAAGCACGCAACGCCCTGCGGGTCGTCGACAGTGCCATTCGGGCCAACCACAACGGCCGCCGCTGCATGATCCTGCGTCGAGAAGATGTTGCAGCTCGCCCAACGCACTTCTGCGCCGAGTTCGGTGAGCGTCTCGATCAGCACGGCAGTTTGGATCGTCATGTGGAGCGACCCGGAAATACGCGCCCCGGCAAGCGGCTTGGATGGGCCGTACTCCTTACGGATCGCCATCAAGCCGGGCATCTAGTGTTCGGCAAGGATCATTTCATTGCGACCAAACGGTGCCATCGAAAGGTCGGCGACTCGGA
>JANMTV010000138.1:0-4529 GCA_031390905.1 Ilumatobacteraceae bacterium
GTCTCGCCGGCAATGCCCGCAAGTTGCCAGCCCAGATGAGTGGCGGCGAGCGCCAGCGGGTCGGCATCGCCAGAGCGCTGGTGACGAAGCCTGCCGTGCTCGTCGCCGACGAACCAACAGGTGCCCTCGATCAGCGCAACGGCCACGCCGTGTTCGACTTGCTGGCAGGGGTTGCAGCTAGCGGAACCACGGTCGTCCTGATCACACACGACCTCGGGCTTGCCGCTGCGGCGACACGCGTGGTATCGATGACCGATGGTCGTCTGGCGTCCGTGACCGAGCGGGGAGCAGCGTGATGCGCGGCGCATTCCGACAATTCCGACGGGCACCGGGTCGGATCACCGCCAGCGTGTGTGCACTGGCACTCGCCGTCGGTGCCATCGGTGTACTGGGGATTCCGGCCGTAACCGAAGGCGCGATCCACGAAGCGGTAGAGCGTGACGGTGTCGGCGACTTGCTCGTGTCGACCACGCCGCTGAATTCTGACCAGTTGGCTCGAATCGAGGCGCTCGACAATGTGGTCTCCGCCGAAGGTTCGATCGACATCGGCGTCACCGACGACCATGGCGACCTCGTTCGACTGGTCGGACTAGATATCGGGCACCAGACGATGGATCTCTTGCAGCTCGAAGCGGGACGTCTGCCGAATGGCCAGAACGAGGTCGTCACCGATCCTTCGATCGGCGCGATCGGGGAGTTCACCGTTGCAGGGAATGTGATCTATCGAATTGTCGGGCACGGCGACACGCTTTGGTGGTCTGGTACCGACACGCTGTTCACCACACTCGCAACGGCCAGATCCAACGCTGCTGATCCGGGGACCAACCGGCTCACGATCACAGCGAGTGACGACGGGGCTGACGAATTGCGCCTGCTCGCTGATCAAGTCCGTGACGCGATCGCTGACGGCGACGACACGTTCACGCAGTTCCCGATCTACCTCCCCGACGGCACGACGCCCATCGACGCCGAGATCCGCCAGATCAGCCAACTGATCGGGCTCCTTGGGATCGCCGCCGGATTGGTCGCGTTGGTGTTGTTGGCGTCGACCACGAACACGTTGATCACCGAACGGACTCGGGAGGTTGCCGTGATGCGCGCCCTCGGTGGACGGTCTCGCCAACTTCGCCGGCGGCTGCGCAGGATCGCATTGGGAATCGCCGGCATGGCGGTCATTCTCGGGTTGCCTTTAGGCGTGTTGATCAGCAACCTGATTGCGAGGATGGTGCTCGAGAAGTTCGTAGGAATCACTCCCGGCATCGCCGTCGACTGGCGCGTACTTGGAGCAAGCGCCGTCGGAACCCTGTTCGGGGCCCGATTGGTGGCCGCCAGCGCTGCCCGCAGAATCGTCAAGCTGCCGCTCGCCGACGCCTTGCACGATCGAGACGGTTCACCGTTCGGACGTCGGGCGCGGGAAAGGTTTCTCACACGGATTCCGACCGGAGGACTGCTCGCTCGATTGGCGACCCGCGCCTCCTTCCGGCGACCTACTCGCACGATCGCAGTCGTCGCCCAAACCGCCGCCGCGGTTGGTGCCGCATTTCTGATCCCAGGGCTGGCAGCTTCGGTGAACGAGTTCAACGAGGCAACGACCAAACCGTGGGTATGGGAATCGCAGACCATCTCCACCGACGACGGCCTGCCGTTCGAGATCATCGCGCCCGACGCCGACAGTGAGACCGGTGTGTGGGTGTTCGGTGAGGTCAACGATCTCGAGCTCGATGTGTACGGGCTGACACCTGACACTCGAATGTTCGACCCAATCCTGACACAGGGATCGTGGATCGAGGAGGGCCAACGCGGGGTCGTCGTCAGTACCGGATTCGCGCGCCGTCAATCACTCGATATCGGTGAACAGCTGACGATCGATCTCGCCGCCGGTCCCGCCGACTACATAATCGTCGGCACCGTTGACGACTTCGGCCGAGCGGTCTACCTCGACCGTTCCGTGCTCGCCACCGACCTCGGAGCAACCGGCATGGCGAATGTTCTCTGGTCAAGCGACGCCAGCCCGAACTACACCTTGGCGGCGGCGACCGACACATCGACTGCCGCCGACGTTGCCTCGGAGAACGAAACCGGGCGTAAGGCGATCATCGCCATCTTCGGTGCGATCGGTCTGATCGTTGCCGGTGTCGCTGCGTTGGCAGTTGTGGCGTCAATGACGGTCAGCCTGTACGAACGTCGCCACGAGTTAGCCACCCTGCAGGCGCTCGGTGCCTCACGGCGCCGGCTTCGGGGCCTCGTGATTCGCGAGTTATTGCCTGTCGGCATCGTCGGTATCGCAGCAGGCGTGTTAGTCGGTGGGCTCGGTACTCGCGGCATCATGGCGGCATTCGAGGCGAGCAATCAAATGGATATCGGAACCGTGCAGGCGTTCTCGGCGATCCCAGTGATCGCTGCAGTCACGTTGGTGGCACTGGTGATACTGGCGACACTCGCCGTCAGAAGTGCCAGTCGGCGACCGGTCGCCGTAACTTTGCGAGGCGCAGCGTGATGACGATGCCACCACCGAACACTCCCTTCGGGCGCGAGACTGGTGGCGTGAGCGACCTGCCGCCGCCCCTGCCGCCACGGACAAGTTCGCCGACAGTTGCGAAAGCGACGCAAGACTCGGGTCAAGACCGGTCCGTTGATCGACTGTTAGATCTCGCCGGTAGGTGGTATCGGCCAATCATCGAGAAGGATGGCTGGTTGGCGATCGCGTACCTATTGGGCAGCGCCGTTGTCGCTCCGATGTTGTTCGCGGTCATGGCTACGTTCGGATCATTGGTCTTCGGACTGATGTTCATCGTGATTGGGTTGTTGCTTGTCGCTCCCTTCTTCGAGTTCACCAGGTATCTCGTGCGAGCCGAGACATGGCTAGCTGGCATCGCCGGTCATCAAATCGAACACCGCCAGTTCCGTCCACGGAACGGTGCAGGATTTGGGGGAGCCTTCTCGGCACTTACAGATTCGACCCGTTGGAGGTTTGCTGGGTTTGTCGCGTTGAATGCTGTCATGGCCCCTGTGCTCGCTGCGGTCGGACTTCTTCCCGTCTCCTTCGTTACCGACGTCCTGTTCTCGGGAGGTGCTGACAAGGGGAACTTTCCGGTTGGATGGCTTTCTTGGGTGCTTGGTCCAGCCCGAGTGCCGGTCGCGATTCTCGCGATCGGTGCAGCACCTCGTGTCGCCGTTGCACTCGCAGGTGCCAAAGCCGACTTTCATCGGTGGTGCATCGGCGATGACCGGCTGGCCGCTGCCGAACAACGGGTCGAAACGTTGTCGACGCAGCGTGATGACATCCTCGACGCGGTTGCAAACGAACGACGTCGGATCGAACGCAACTTGCATGACGGCGTACAGCAACAGCTCGTTGCAATCGGACTCGATCTTGGCATGGCGGTCAATCATCTCGACGATGATCCGGCGGTCGCTCGCCAACTGATCGTGAGTGCTCGTGAGAAGGTGCAGGGTTCGATCGGGGAACTACGTCAACTC
The DNA here is from genome assembly GCA_031390905.1 of Ilumatobacteraceae bacterium. Classification (GTDB taxonomy): domain Bacteria; phylum Actinomycetota; class Acidimicrobiia; order Acidimicrobiales; family Ilumatobacteraceae; genus Ilumatobacter. The sequence goes on from JANMTV010000138.1 coordinate 3,481, forward strand.
GGTCGCGGTTTGCATCCAGCAATCCTCGAGGATCGCGGCATTGACGCCGCATTGTCGGCGGTGATTGCCAACTCACCGATTCCGATTTCTGTACATGTGGAGCCGGATCTGGTGCTCGCGACCGGTGTTGCCGAGACGGTGTACTTGATTGCCAACGAGGCGGTCGCCAACGTCCTCAAACATGCCAAGGCGCGTGTTGCGTCGATTCATGTGACGTCGATCGGCGACAACGTTCGGGTCACGATTCACGACGATGGAATTGGTGGTGCCAGTCCGAATGGCGGTTCGGGATTGGCCGGAATTAGGGCTCGTGTCAACGGTGCCGACGGCGTACTGACGATCACGTCGCCGGTCGGCGGTCCAACGACGATCACTGCGGAGGTGCCCCGAAATGCCTAGTGCATCGTTGCGTGCCGTCGTGGCCGACGACTCTGTCCTGCTTCGCGACGGCATCGTACGGTTGCTCACCGATTCAGGTTTCGACGTGGTCGCCGCTGTCGGCGACGCCGACGCGCTGCTCGACGCAGTCACCGAGCATCAGCCTGACCTGGCCCTGATCGACGTCCGCATGCCACCAACGCACACGGACGAAGGCTTGCGGGCGGCAATCGAAATCCGGCGACGGTATCCGCAGATTGCCGTGTTGGTCCTGTCGCAATACGTCGAGGAGCGTTATGCCAGCGACTTGTTGGCTGGCGATGTTTCTGGTGTCGGCTACCTCCTCAAGGACCGCGTGATCGACGTCAATGACTTCATCGTCTCGTTACGACGCGTCGCTGCCGGTGGCAGCGCCGTCGACGCTGAGGTCGTCAGTCAGATCCTCGGTCGATCTCGACGGGCAAGCGAACTTGATCGGCTGACCCCAAGGGAGCGGGAAGTGCTCAATCTGATGGCGGAAGGTTTGTCGAACACGGGAATCGCAGAACGGCTCGTCGTGTCAGGCGGCGCCGTCGAGAAACACATCTCGAACGTATTCGCCAAGCTCGGTTTGGAACCCGAAGACGGTGCCCATCGTCGAGTACTCGCGGTCCTCACCTACCTGCGTGCCT
>JANMTV010000211.1:0-4489 GCA_031390905.1 Ilumatobacteraceae bacterium
CGCCAAAGACCGCCAGCGCCTCGCTGCGCTCCACGCCGTCGGCGATAACGGTCGCGCCGACATCTCGGGCGAAGGCGTCGTCCACGGCGTCCATCTGAAGCACGTCTTCTTATCGGCACGTCGTAGCCGCTGTTTGAGAAAGAATCAGCCGCCGCCGAGTTCGGCGAGTTCGTGGTGTGTCATGTCCGTTTCGGCAAAGCCATGGCGGGGAGTCCTCCGAAGCGGCGCGAGGTGTTGACTGTGGCCGTGGGCGCTGGCGCGGACTCGGCGCGATCACCGCCATGCTCGACGCCGCTGTCGAGCAAGGCGTCATCGCCCGCCAAGCAACCGAGCCGCTCGCCCACATGCTTCTCGCCGCGGTCGACGAAGCGGCGCTCTACATCACCAACTCGACCAACCGACAACTGGCCCGACGCCAGGCCAGAACGTCGCTCAAAGCTCTTCTCGGCGGGTTACGGCGCACGAGCGACGACTAGCTCCGAATGCCCTACTACGGAGCGCCATCACAAGCATCCTGCTCCGGCAGAAAACGGACTACTCGATGCTGCTCGGTGTGGCTCAGGCCCGAAGTTGTCTTCGGTCGCCCGCCGCGAATGGTCGATCCGCCGTCAACGCTCACCGAGACTAGGTGAGGATGTCGATCACTGAACGAGATTGACCGGATGCCAGTATTTGTCCGGCTTCCGTGAGATGTTTGTTCCACAGTTGTTCCGCCGCCTCAGCATCGCCGGCCTCGATCAGATCCGTTAGCAAATACCGAGACCGTCGGGCACGACGCGCCAGTTTGGCGTCGTCGCGGTGCGGGGTCCGCGTGTAGCTAGCCGTTGCTGCATCGCCGATGCTCTCGAGAATCGCGGTCAGCAGGACCAACGTTTCGCTGTCGGTCATCGAGACGAGCAACCGGTTGAACTCGTGAAACTGTGTGGTCCACGCCGGAGTATCAAACACTGCTTGACTCTCGTCGAGCCATGCGCGGAGCTTGTGGGCACATTCGACCCGGTCGCTTCGGCGGGCGACGATTCCGGCCGCAGGAGACTCGACGACAACCCGTGTCTGCAGCACGTCGGCGATGGTGGCGCCGCGGTTCTGGAGCACGAATCCGACGTAGCGGGCGGCGACGCTGGTTTCGGGAAGTTGGACGCGGGCGCCACCGTGTGCTCCGCGTCGGACCGTGATCAGCCCCTCGGATTCGAGGATGCGAAACGCCTCACGCAGCGTCGGACGACTGATATGGAAGTCCTCGATCAGGGCGCTTTCGGAGGGGAGCGCCTCATTCGCCTCGAGTTCGCCGCGCACGATCCGGTTACGGATGTTGCCGGCGACCAGCTCGGCCGTTTTCGGAACTCGGATGCGGGGTACTGTCGCCACGGCGGAAGGCTATCGACGTGCCGATTGGAGTGGACGGATCATTGTTCGAATCACTTAGACCGTCGTGGCGCCCATGTCGACCGGGAGTTGAATCCCGGTGACACAGCGTGACATGTCACTGGCGAGATAGACGACGGCGTTCGAGATGTCTGCAGGATCGGCCAGCATCGGGTCGGGAAGGATCGAACCGAACGACCCCATGTAGTGCGGATTCTCTCCGAGCATCTCTGGAACCGTTGGGTCCTCCAATGCCATCGGTGTGGCGACCCCCCACGGGTGGATCGAGTTGACCCGAATCCCGTATGGGCCGAGTTCGATGGCGGTGGTCTTGGTCAGCCCGACGACGCCATGCTTGGCGGCGCTGTAGTGCGCCTGCGATGGGAGCGACTTGATCCCGGCGACCGAGGCGATAGCGATGATCGAACCGCCGCGACCCTGCTCGATCATCGTCGGGATCGCTGCCTTGAAGGTGTGCCACACGCCTGTCAGATTGATGTCGATCATCGACTGCCAGGTCTCCTCTGACATCTCCCAGACTCGACCCCATGATGAGATGCCGGCGTTGGCGACGACGATGTCGATGCCACCGAACTGGGCGACTCCTTCGGCGACGGCGGCGTCGAGGGCAGCCTGATCGCGGACGTCAGCGACGTGTGCGATGATCCGTCGGCCCTCGCCTTCGACGAGGCTGACGGTCTCATCGAGATCGCGGCGGGTTGCAGGCGGGAACGCCAGCGGCGCCGCCTCACCGCAAATGTCAATGGCAACGATGTCTGCGCCCTCTGCTGCCAGCCGTAGCGCGTGACTGCGGCCCTGCCCGCGGGCGGCTCCGGTGATGAACGCGACTTTGCCTTCGAGCAGTCCCATGTCAGGTTCCGCCGGCTTGGTCGACGGCGTCACGGATGGCGTCGGGGAGGACGAAGTCACCCTCGCCGAGGTCGCTCGGCATGATGATCGAGGTGCGAGCGAAGCTGCCGCCGTCGACGGACTGGATGTTCTGGCCGCTCATGTAACGCGACTCGTCGCTGACGAGGAACAAGGCCAGATTAGCGTTGTCACGCAACATCGGCGGAGTGTCGAGGCGCAGCGGCATTGCCCGCTTGTCGGGGTCCCACGGTTCCATCTGCTCGTAGCTGAGCCCGAGCACATCGGCCTCAGGCGGCAGTGCGAAGTTGATCGACATGCCATGCGTGGGGGACAGCCCATTGGCCCGAATGCCGTAACGACCCCATTCGAGTGATGCGGCGCGGACGAGGCCGTTCGCCGCCGCCTTGCTGGCCGTGTATCCCGGAAAGCCGGGGTAGGCGTTGTATGCCGAGGCGGAGGTGGTGGCCAACAGCGTGCCGCCGTGTCCTTGGGCGATCATCTGAACAGCCGCGTGCTTGAAGGCGAGGAAGATGCCGGTGCAGTTGACCGAGAATATGTTGTTCCAGTCTTCGAGGGTCAGCTTCTCCAACGGATTCGTACCGAAGCCGGGCTCGGGGATGCCGGCGTTGGCGTGCATCACGTCGATCCGGCCGAACTCGTCGACGGTCGCCCGGACCAGCCGTTCGAGATCGGCTTCGACCCGGACGTCGGCGTGGATCGCAATCGCCTCGCCTCCGGCGGCGGCGACCTCGGCGGCGACCTTCTCGGCGCGACCGGCGACGTAGTCGCTGGTGACGATCTTTGCACCCTCACTCGCATACAGCAGCGCACACTCGCGGCCGAGACCGGAACCCGACCCCGTGATGGCAACGACTTTGTCGTTCAAACGCATTCGCAAACCCCCATCGTCGTCCGGCATGGTGCCGGAGAGCCCAAACTATAGAGGAGAATTATATACCTCATTGAATCGTAGGAGCGATGAGTTGTCGACTAAGGTCATTACCTGCTGAGGTTCCAAACGGGGGGTTTTGCGATGTCCGACGTCTATGCCTTGATCGAGGAGCAGTACACCAACTCTGCTCGGCTCCAGCAGCTCTCGTACGGCTCGCCGGAAGGTGCCGCGGCCAGGGCGAGCACCGAGCCCCAACAGATGTACGCCGAGAGGCTCGCACGCTGTCCGATCGAACATCACGGTGACTCGCTCTACACCGCCTACACGATGGCCGATGTCCTGTTTCTCAATAAGCATCGCGACGTCGAGCAGGGATCGCGGTTCCTCGGAAGCACTCGTCCGGCGATTCCGCTCGGCCTCGACGGCGACCAACACCGCAAGTACCGACGCCTGCTTGATCCGGTTTTCTCGCCGAAACGAGTAGCACCGCTCGAGGCGCAGATTCGCCAACTGGCCAACGAGATGATCGACCAGTTCGTTGATGACGGCGAGGTCGACGCCTATCACGTGTGGTGCGAACCGCTTCCCTCGACGATATTCCTGTCCGTGATGGGGTTGCCGATGGGCGACCGTGACGACTTCATCTCCTTCAAGAATCGAATACTTGGCACCGCCGATCCGAGTCTCTCGGCCGACGAGGTCATGGCGCAGCGGATGGAAGCCGTTGCTTGGATCCAGACCTACTTCATGCAGGATCTTGACCTGCGTGAACGCGAGTCCGCTCCACGCGACGACATGATCGGCTGGTTGCTAACGACCGAAGTCGAGGGCGACCGCCTGACCCGCGAGGACGTGCTCGACATTCTCGGACTGCTGATGATCGCAGGACTCGACACGGTGGCGGCGTCACTCGCCTGTTTCCTCAGCTACTTCGCCCGACACGCGGACCAGCGGGCGCGCATTGTCGACGATCGGGCGCTGCTTCCTTCGGCGATCGAGGAACTGATGCGTTTCGAGTCGCCGGTGACCGAGGGCATGCGTCGGGTACTCGTCGACGTCACGCTTCCGAGCGGAACGGTCCTCCCGGCCGGGTCGTGGGTGATGATCTCGTGGTCAGCCGCAAACCTCGACCCCGACGCGTTCCCGAACCCGCTTGACGTCGACTTGGAGCGCAGCCCGAATGCCCACATCGGTTTCGCCAGCGGATTCCACCGTTGTCTCGGCTCCCACCTCGCACGGATGGAGATGCGTGCCGCGCTCGACGTCTGGCACGACCGGATACCGAACTACCGGATCGCACCTGACGTCGAGCTGAGCTATTCCGGCAACCCGCGCGCACCGCATCAACTGCCCCTCGTCTGG
>JANMTV010000276.1:0-1413 GCA_031390905.1 Ilumatobacteraceae bacterium
ATCAGTCGCAGGGGCGGTGGCGCGGATTGACGAGGTGTACGTGACACCTGGGGCACGCCAGGTGGGGTTCGGCGATGAGCTATTGGCGGCGGCTCGGGAGCAGGCGAGAATCGCTGGGGCGACGATGCTCGAAGGTGAGTCGCTACCAGGCGACCGCGAGACCAAGAACCTTTTCGAGCGGGCCGGGATCAAGGCCCGCCTGATCACGGTTTACGTCGACCTGTAGCCGAGGGCGTTATCGGCCGGTCCACTTCGGCGTGCGTTTTTCGATGAATGCCGTCAGGCCTTCCTTGGTATCTGCCGATGCCAAGACTCGGCCGAACGCGTCGTCGGTCATCCGTTTTAGCGCCTCGTCGCCGGCTGTTGCGGAGGCCAGCACGATCTCACGCGACGCCCAGACTGCAAGTGGCGCATTGGCCGTGATTTGTGCCGCCAGGGCCAGCGCTTCCTCGAGTGCACGACCCGGCTCGACGAGCCGAGAGATCAGGCCGAGGTCGTATGCGCGTTGGGCCGGAATCGGTTCGCCGGTCAGTATCGCTTCCATCGCCGCCGCTTGACCGATAGCGCGTGGGAGCCGAAACAGCCCGCCGGCACCCGCAATCAGGTTGCGCTTGACTTCCGCCAGGCCGAACGAGGATCGGGTGGTGGCGACAACGATGTCAGCAGCCAGCACGAGCTCGCAACCGCCAGCGGTGGCCAGCCCATCGACCGCAACGATCACCGGCTTCTTGCGCTGGCGGTACACAAACCCGCCAAAGCCGCCACGCCGTGTGGCGAGTGTTCCCGCCAGGCCGCTGTTGATTGCCTTCAGGTCGGCGCCAGCACAGAACACCGGACGCTCTTGGCCGGCAGTGTTGGCGGTCAGGATCGCCACCCAGACGTTTTCGTCGGCCTCCATCTGATCGATCGCCGCCTCTATCCCACTGGCGACATCGCCGTTGACGGCGTTACGTGCCTCAGGGCGATTGAGGGTGATGATGGCGAGGCGGTCGCGGGTTTCGTATTGCACGATGTCGGACATGGCGGCCGATCGTAATTGATCGTCGTTGGCGCCGCCGTCTACGACGGCTGATCGGCTACGTCTGCAACCTCGGCTACGTCTGCAACCTCGGCTACGTCTGCGATCGAGGCTCCGTCTGCGACGGTGACCACATCAGCGATTTCGGCTGGGGCTGTGACTTCGACTGGAGCCGGGGCTGTGGGCACGTCGGTGACATCGGCTGGTGGTGCGACCTCGACTGCGTCTGCAACGGTGACCTGGGCTTCGTCTGTGACGTCGACCACGTCAGCGATTTCGGCTGGGGCTGTGGCCTCGGCTGGTGGTGCGACCTCGACTGAGTCTGCAACGGTGACCTGGGCTTCGTCTGTGACGTCGACCACGTCAGCGATTTCGGCCGGGGCCGTGACATCGGC
>JANMTV010000321.1:0-17817 GCA_031390905.1 Ilumatobacteraceae bacterium
CGGACTGGTCGTCGGCGCGACGTACCCAGACGAGCTACACGTCGTTCGCCAAGCCGTCGGCGAACTGCCGATCCTGGTACCTGGCATCGGCGCGCAAGGAGGGGATGCACAGGCAGCGGTACGAGCGGGTGTTGCCGCCAACGGTCGCGGCCTGATGATCAGCTCGTCCAGGGCGATCCTGTATGCCAGCAGCGGTGACGACTTCGCCGAGGCCGCACGCCAAGCCGCAATCGAAGCCCGGCTGGCGACCCTCCCGCCAGGCTGGTAGCGCCACCGCCACGACTCCGACCGAATCCCGCTTGCGTGTTACATCTGGTGCCTGACACCATTTGCAACATGACACCGCAGGAACGACGCTCCCTGTTCTTTGAGCTTCACTCCCGTCCTGATGTTTTCGTGATGCCGAATCCGTGGGACCTTGGGTCGGCCAAACTGCTCGCACATGCTGGATTCGAGGCGCTGGCCACGACGAGCGCTGGGTTCGCATGGTCGCAAGGGCTCGACGACTATGGCCTCACCCGCGATGTCGTCGTCGAGCATGTGCGAAGCGTTGCGGCGGCGACTGACCTACCGCTCAACGTCGACGGTGAACGCTGCTTCTCCGAGACACTCGACGGCGTCGCCGAGACCGTGCAGCTACTCCACGCCGCCGGCGCGGCCGGATGCTCGATCGAAGACTGGAATGGTGGAACCAATTCAATCGATCCGATCGGGTTGGCGACCGAACGGGTTGCCGCCGCGGCCGCGTCAGCACACCTGGCCGGTGATCCGCTCGTACTCACCGCCCGCTGCGAGAACCTGATCCGCGGCGTAAACGATCTGGAGGACACAATTGTCCGCCTCATCGCCTACCGCGACGCAGGTGCCGACTGCGTGTACGCGCCCGGGCTGTCGTCGGTCGAACAGATCCGAACCGTAGTTGAGGCGGTTGGGATCCCGGTCAATGTCTTGGCGACGCCTGGCGGACCGTCGGTAACGGAAGTCGGCGCCGCCGGTGGCAAGCGGGTTTCGGTCGGAGGCTCGCTCGCCAGCACCGCCTATGGGGCGTTGATGGTCGCCGCCCGCGAGTTGCTGGAGCACGGAACAAGCAGCTATCTCGCCACGCGCCTACAACCCGAGGACCGAGCCGCACTCAGAGGTCGAGCGGAGAGGTGAGGGTGGTTCGTGTCACAGTTTCATTTCGCCTGCTCCGCAGTCGAAATAGCGCACCGCAACGATTGGTCGCCTCGCCTTTCGCCTCGCCTTTCGCCTCGCCTTTTGGCTCGTCTTTTGGCTCGCCTCCGTAGCTAACCGTTGAGAACGGCGACGCTCAGAATGCCAGGGGCGGACCGCAACGAGGCGAGCACAGGATTCGGAACCTCGTCAGTCGTTGCGATCAGCATCACCGCAGTAGCAGCTGCCGCAACGCGACCAACGTCCATGTCGGCGATGTTGATTCCGGCATCCCCGAGCATCACGCCGACGGTACCGATCACCCCAGGGCGGTCATCGTTCGTGATCACCAGCATGTGTTCCGAAGGTGGTACATCAAAGCTGTGCCCATCGATTTCGACGATCCGCTGCTCACTCCGTCGACCGGCCAGCGTGCCGCTGATGCTGTGATCGGCACACCGCAACGTGATCAGATTGACGTACTCATCGGTATCAGACGAGTTGACCTCACGCATCGTGAGGCCAGCCGCCTTCAACATGCCGGGCGCGTTGACATAGCTGACCGGATCCTCGCTGATCCTGCCGAAGAAGCCCTTCAGAACGGCGAGACCGATAATGCGCGTGTCGTAGGCGGCGATGTCACCCTGGCAATGAAGTTCGAACGAGTCAGGCGAGCTGCGATGCAGCGACCCGTACAAGCGCCCGAGTCGCTCGGCGAGCGGGAGGAACGGGCGGATCACCTCGTTGGCCTCGGCAGCGTCGACATTGACGGCCCACGGGACGAAGTCGCCCGCTAGCGCCAACTGCACCATGTCGGCGATCGCGTCACCTGCTTTGTCCTGTGCCTCACGCGTCGACGCACCGAGATGCGGGGTCACCACGACTGAGGGCAGATCGAACAACGGCGACTCGGTCGTCGGTTCGGCATCGAATACGTCGAGCGCGGCACCAGCGATAACGCCATCGCGGATGCAATCAACAAGGTCAGCCTCAACCACGATTCCGCCGCGAGCGACGTTGATCACCCGAAGCGACGGCTTTGCCTTCAGCAGTAAGTCGCGATTGATCAAACCCGCCGTGTCCTTCGTCTTCGGAAGGTGGATCGTCAAGAAGTCAGCTTCGGCGATGACCTGATCGAGCGGCATCAACTCGACGCCGATCTGCTTCGCCCGTTCGGCCGAAACAAAGGGGTCGTAGGCGATCAGGCGCATTTGGAACGCCTTCGCTCGATCCGCCACCAGCTTGCCGATTCGTCCGAGACCGACCACGCCGAGCGTCTTCTCGGCGAGTTCGACACCCTCCCACTTGCTGCGTTCCCACCGGCCTTGGACAAGCGCTGAATGCGCCTGCGGCACGTTGCGGGCCTGAGCGAGGAGCAACGCCATCGTGTGCTCAGCTGCTGAGATGATGTTCGATTGGGGCGCGTTGACGACCATCACACCCTGTGCAGTAGCGGCCGAAACGTCGACGTTGTCGAGGCCGATGCCGGCCCGCCCAACAACGATCAATTCGGTTCCGGCGGCGAGCACCTCGGCAGTCACTTGCGTCGAGGAGCGGATGATCAGGGCTTGGGCTCCGACAATCGCTCCCAACAGCTCAGCGGGAGACAGGTCGACCATGACGTCGACGGTGTGGCCAGCGTCGCGCAAGCGGTCAAGGCCGCCGTCAGCGATCGCTTCGGTAACGAGAATGCGCGCCATAAGGGTTCCATGCTTATCGTTCGCGAGGCCCGGAAGGCAACGAGTTGAACGACACGTCAAGTCGACATACATCGCACCTCGTCGCGCCCACTACGGTTGCCGCCGATGGGTGACACGAATCTTGAGATCCGCACGCTCAGTTCCGCTGACGACATGACGGCGATGATCCGAGTATTTCAGCAGGTGTGGGGCGCGGTCACTGCTGTCGCCGAGGTCGAGTTGTTGTGCGCCATCTCGCACGCCGGCGGATACGTGTCCGGCGCGTACGACTCGGAGAAACTGGTCGGAGCGTCATTCGGCTTTCTCGCCGAGCACCACGGTGAACGTGCGCTGCACAGTCACATCACGGGAATTCTGCCAGGAGTTCAGCGCAGCGGCGTCGGGCGAATCATGAAGAACCACCAACGCGAGTGGGCTGTCGAACGTGGAATCTCGTGGATCACGTGGACGTTCGACCCACTGGTTCGGCGCAACGCGTGGTTCAACATCGAGGTGCTGCGGGTCAACATCGTCGAGTACCTCGTCAACTTCTACGGCCCGATGTCCGACTCGATCAACGCCAACGACGAGTCCGATCGGCTTGTGGCGGCCTGGAACACCATGGACGACGCTCCCGCTGAACTCAAGCCGGGCGGTGAATCGATTGAGGTGGCGACGCCCGACGACATCGTGATGCTCCGTCGTACCGACGCTTCGTCGGCACAACAATGGCGACAGAAGGTTCGCCGCGACCTGGGCGACCGGATCGCCGCCGGAGCCACCGTCACCGGTTTCACACGAGCCGGGGCCTACATCGTTCACGTGCCGAGCTGATTGCGCATGCATCTGGAAGGCCTCGAACTTCGCCGAATCGCACTCGATCTGGTGACTCCGTTCCGAACGAGTTTCGGAACCGAAACCGGTCGCGACATCTTGTTGTTGCGTGTTTCGACCGATGTCGGCGATGGGTGGGGCGAATGCGTGGCGGCGATCGACCCGCTGTATTCGTCCGAGTTCGTGAATGCCTCCGAAGTCGTGATCGCGCAATGGTTGTGGCCTGCCGTGAGCTCCAAAGGTGACGTATCGGCCGCCGAGATCGCCACCATCCTGCGTCCCTTCAAGGGTCACCCGATGTCGAAAGCGGTGATCGAGATGGCCGTACTCGACGCCGAGTTGCGCTCGAACCACAGCAATCTCCACGCATACTTCGGCGGACAGCGTGACCTGATTCCGAGCGGCGTCAGCGTCGGGATCTTCGACTCGCTTGATCAACTCCTGGCCCAAGTCCAGGGCTATCTCGACGACGGGTACGCACGAATCAAGTTGAAGATCGAGCCAGGTTGGGACATCGAACCGGTTCGGCTCGTTCGTGAAATGATCGGGCCAGATATGCAGCTTCAAGTCGACGCCAATACGGCGTACGGGCGAACCGACATCGAGCACCTGTGTCGACTCGATCAGTTCGACCTGCTGTTGATCGAACAGCCCTTGCCCGAGGAAGACATACTCGGCCACGCCCAGTTGGCGCGTGCCTCATCGACCCCTGTGTGCCTCGACGAGTCGATCGTGTCGTTACAGACAGCGGCCGACGCGATCGAACTGGGCGCGGCCGAGATCATCAACATCAAGCCAGGTCGGGTTGGCGGCTATCTCGAAGCTCGCCGGATTCACGATCTATGCCTCGACCGAGGAATTCCCGTGTGGTGTGGCGGGATGGTCGAAACCGGTATCGGTCGGGCGGCTAACGCCGCGTTGGCCGCACTGCCCGGCTTCACATTGCCAGGCGACATCAGCGCTTCGACCCGCTTCTACAAGCGCGACATCGTGCTCGACCCGATCACGGTCGATGATGGCCACGTACGAGTTCCGAGCGCCCCGGGCCTCGGTTACGACCTCGACCACGAGTTCCTCGACGAGATCACGACGTCGACTCGCCACCTGTCCGTTTGAGCGCAGTCAGATGACGTTCAGCAAGCACGTCGTACCCTTGGACACGTGACACGAACCAAACTGATCATCATCGGAGCCATCGCCGCGGCCGCGGCTCTCGCTGTCGGAACGGCGGCAATTGCCGGGCAGGGCGGCGACGAGAACGAACTTCCGATCACCGGGGCGGCGCTCGAGCAGGCATCGGAGGCGGCGCTCGCCCACACCGGTGAGGGGCGCGTTACAGGGACCGAGATCGGTGACGAGGAGAGCCTGTACGAGGTTGAAGTCACATTAAGCGACGGTAGCCAGGTCGATGTTCAACTCGACGAGAACTTTGCCGTCGTCGGCACCGCCGCCGATGACGACACCGAGCCCGAATCCGAGGCCGACGACAACTAGTCGTGCTCAGAGCCGCCCGCCATGACTCAGAGCCGCCCGCCAGCCAGCTACTCGACGGTCGAGTAGCTGGTTGAGCGGTTTTCGGTGGTGGTATTTCGTATCTCGCTGACACACTCGTCGAGATCGCGCAGGTAATCGTCGATCACTCCGGCGTTGCTGTTACTGACTGTCGAGTGCAGCGAGTCGGGCGGCCCCTGACGGTCGTGCACCCAACCGCGCCGCAGAAGCGCATCACCGAGGGCGAACACGTCGACCGGGCTCGCAGATTCAGGGTCCGATGCCATTGCGATCAGGTGGTACGTGCTGTCTCCGAGTACCCGTAGACCATCTATTGCACGGATCCCTTCACGCATTCGATTGGCGTTGTCGAGCGTCTGGCGGGTCAGTTCGACGTAACCATCGATACCGAGGTGCTGCATCACGGCCCAGGCGGCCGCCATCGGTAGTCCGGAGCGGGTTCCCTGCAGGTTTGGCGAACCGTAGAAGCCGCCGAGCCAGGCATCAAATGTCCAAGTTTGATACGCACGCAGCTGCTTGTCGCGATGCAGCACCACCGACACCCCCTTCGGGGCATAGCCGAGTTTGTGAATGTCGGCCGAGATCGAGTGCACGCCATCGACACGAAAGTCCCACAGCGGTACATCCCGACCGAGCATCTCGGCAAACGGCAACACGAAGCCACCCATGCAGGCATCGACATGACAGTTGGCGTCGACAGTCGCAGCGAGGGCAGCGATCTCTGGGATCGGATCCACCACACCCTGCGGATACTGCGGAGCCGACCCGACAATCAACACCGTCCGGGGAGTGATTGCGTCAGACATTGCGTCGAGATCGGCGGTCCAGTCAGATCGCACAGGGGTCGTGACAATCGGCATATCGAACATATGCGCCGACTTGTGGAACGCCGCGTGGGCACTCTCGGCGACGATCATCTCGCCGTTGCGGATGCCGCGTTCGGCCCTCCCCCGCTCACGAGCCGCCAGTACGGCGCATTGGATCGATTCGGTTCCGCCGCTCGTCAAGAATCCTGCCGCAGTCTGCGGACCATGGAGCAGCTGCGCGGTCCATCCGACAACTTCACTCTGGATCGACGCCAGCGACGGGAACGCCTTCGTGTTCAGGGCGTTCTCGTGGAGGTACAGAATGGCCGCTTGCTCGGCAACCTCGTGGACGCTCGGCCCGCCGTCGTACACCATCCCAAATGTGCGCCCATCTTGCCATCGCGCATCGTTGATCCGCTTGGCACGTAAGTCGGCGATCACATCTTCGACATTGCGGCCCGATTGACCCAGGCTTCGAGATTCCATCGACCGATCATCCCAGATCACAGGATGACTGCTGTTATATAGGCGAGAACCCGTCGGACAGCGCTTGTCTCACGATGTTCTGCAGTGCAGATGTACTACCCGGGTACTCGCCTGAGACGGTGACGGCCCAGGTGACCCCATCGGGTTGCACGACGAGCATTGCGTGCGTGTTCTGGATCGTTCCGGTGTGTCCGAACGCGCCATCCGCAAAGTTGATCAGACCGAGGCCGTAACCAGACGGTGGTTGATCTGTTGGCAGGTGATATCTCATCGCCTTCATCAGTTCCGGCGACAGCGCCTTCCATCCGCTGGTCTTCGGGTCGATCGAATTGATGATCGTGACGAGATCGGTAGGCGTGGCGTTCCAGCTACCAGCACCACCGAGCGTTTCCATGTAGTTCCGATTCGGGGTCGGGTGGTGTGAAACCTCATCAGGGCCGAGGTCGTAAGTCGATGTGATCCGCATCCCGCTGATCCCGAGTGGCGTCAGCAGTTGCTCGTAGGCCACTTGCTCGTACGTCTTGCCCGTCACGGCTTCGATCAAAAGGCCAAGCACACAAAAGCTCATATTGCTGTAGTTGTAGCCACTTGGACCCGCCACTGAACTCGCCAGACCTTGCATCGCAGCGTCGACACACGACGTCGCACCGTTGTTGAAGAACGTGCTGCTGTGATCGGGAAATCCGGCAGTGTGACTGAGCAGGTTTCGCAGCGTGATCCGACTCACGTCCGGGTCGAACTGAGCGAGGCCGAGATGCTGCACAACCAGGTCGCCGACCGGATCATCGAGCACCAACACGCCTTGATCGATCAGCCGCAGGGCGACGATCGCGGTGACAGTCTTGGAGATGCTGGCGATCCGGAAACGGTCAGCGGTTTCGACCGGATCACCCGTTCCAGCAATTCGTTCGCCGAACGCCGCCTGGTGGACGATCTGCCCGTCGATCATCACTGCCACCGAAGCGCTCACGTCGGCCGGGATCAACTGGTGCTCCAGCGAGGTATCGAATGTTTCCCAACCCGAGTGGTTCGGGGCGACATTGCCGGCGTCGTCGACAATCGTCATTTGGTCGACCGACACCGGGTCGAGGTCGGCTTCGATCGACGACAGGTCGAGTTCGATCTGCTCGACGGGCTCGATCGTGACCTCCGGGAGCACGGTCGGCTGGGCGCGTTGACCGGTCGTGAACTCGGGTTCGGGAGGTGCCGCGAGACGCGCCGATCCGCAGGCTGTCGATGCGGTGGCTAACGCAATCACGAGCGCAGCACACCGAACCACGTCCCAACGTCGCGGTGTCACGTTGGACATCATGGCGGATTGCCACCAAAATTGCACCCTCAGCGCTCACACCAACGCCGAGTGTGACACGGAGCGTGAAATCGCGGTCGAAACGACCGCGGTCAGCGGCCAGGAGTCGGCAGACGTTGTTCGAGGGTCAAGACCTCGGCAAACAAATCGCCGTGTTGCTCGACACGATCCAAGAGTTCGTCGCTCGTGAACCGCAGCACGACGTCACCGTTGGCGCACGACTCGACTTCTTCCCACGTGACCGGGGTCGACACAGTCGGTTCTGGTCGGGCGCGGAGCGAGTACGGCGCAATCGTCGTCTTGTGAAACGCGTTCTGACTCCAGTCGACGAAGATCTTGCCGGGTCGTTCTGCCTTGGCCATCACGGTTGTCACTCGACCTGGGAGTTGACGCTCGAGTACCTGGCCGACTGCCAACGCGAAATCGCTAGCACCTTCATGTGTCGCGCCAGATGTGTTCAAGGGTACGTACATCTGGAGACCCTTCGACCCCGACGTCTTGCACCACGCATGCAGATCAACCGACTCCAACACATCTCTGGCGGCGATCGCGATCTGACAACACTCGACGATCGTCGCCGGTATACCCGGGTCGAAATCGAATACGAGCGCACGCGGCACCGCCAGGTCGACACTGAGCGCCATCGGGGCATGAATCTCGATCGCCGCCATATTGGCTGCCCACACCATCGCTGCGGTCTCTTCGATTCGGCAGTACTCGATTCCTCCCGTGCGGTCGCCAGGGCCGAGTGCCACGGGTACCCATTCCGGTCGGTGACCGGGACAGCGTTTCTCGAAGAAGCCGGCTGTCTCTGTTCCGTTCGGATAGCGCCGGAACGTCAGGCAGCGTCCTGCCAGGTGCGGGATTGCAACTGGGGCGATGCGCGCCATGTAGTCGATCACCTGCGACTTTGTGAACCCGCTGGGATACAACACTTTGTCGAGATTGCTCAGCGACAGATGGCGACCCTCGACGTCGATCTCGACGCCGGCGCTCACGCAGATTTCCGCTTCCGAGCCGGCTTCCGAACCGCCGATGTAATGTCTTCCACATTGCCGGTGGGGTGGCGTCCGCGGGCTTTCTTGGCGGCAGCAACGCTGGCTTCCAGGGCCGCCATGAGATCGACCACTTTGGGTTTCTCGGTCGGTGCCTCGGGAACCTGCAGTTCCTGCCCGGAGGCTTTGATCTGGATCAGTTCGAGTACCTGTTCACGGTATTCGTCGCGGTACTTCTCGGGCTCGAACGTGGCGCTCAACGACTCGACCAGGGACTCGGCCATTTTGACTTCTTTGGCCGATACTTCTATTGCATCGAGGCCCTGCAGCTCCTCGATCTCGGCTGGGTTGACGACCTCATCGGCATAGGAGAGCGTCGACATGATCAGCTTGCCGTCGTCAGCGCGTATCGCTGCGGTGAACTGTTTGTTGCGCATCACAAAGCGCCCGATCGCCACCTTACCGCGCTCCTCCATCGCCTTGGCGAGCAGCACATAGGGCTTCGGGTTGGTACCCGGAGCCACGTAGTAGGCGGAGTCGAAGTAGACCGGGTCGATCTCGGCAAGGTCGACGAACTCTTCCAGCTCGACGGTCTTGGTCGCTGACGGGATGAACGGTTCGAGTTCGTCGGGGTCGACGACGACGTAGCGATCCTTCGACACCTCGTAGCCCTTCACGATGTGTTCCTCGGGAACCTCCTCGCCGTCGAGCGCCGAGACCTTCTTGTACTTGATCCGTGCCAAGGTGCGATCGTCGAGTTGATTGAACGAGACGCCTTGCTTTCGGACGGCGTGATACAGCTTGACTGGAATCGCCACGAGGCCGAAGCTGATTGTTCCGGTCCAGACTGGGCGCGCCATTCCCATATCATGCCTCACCGACTTGGGGTTTGTCACACATCGAGAACGGCGCGGGCGACCAGGTCCGTTCCGAATGCGGTGAGAATCGCCAGGTAGAGCAGGCCCGTGGCGGCCATCACAGCCGAATACTGGCGTTCCTTGAGCGCCGCCCGAGTGACGAGCACGAGCACAATCGTGGTCGCCGCACACGCACCCCAGAACCAACCGAGCACGCCGCCCCACCCATCGTCGACGGTTCCGGACCACACGCTGAACATGCCGGTCGGCAGCAACATCGCGACTACCTCGATCGGCCATGTCCAGCCGAGCGCCGACACGAGTTCATTGAGTAGCCGCCTCGGTAGTCCGGGCTGCACCAGGTACCAGTGACCGAGCAACATGGCGTCGGTGACAGCCCCGAGAAACGCCGCCCCGGCCAGGATTCGAAGCAGCGATACGAACGTGTCGAAGCCGACGTCAGGAGCTGCGTCGATTCCAGCAGCAATCAGTCCGATGGTGCCCACGGCAACCGGAAACAGATCGACGATCGGAGGAAACTCGCGGCCGATGAAGCTGACGGGTTGATCGGCCGAATGGCGTTCAATCCCTGTCATTTCCGCGACTCGAGCAGTGCGTCGATCGTGTTCGGAGTCAAATCCGCTGACGCCTGCCCGGCGGTGGACAATCGATACGACCAGCGCAAACAGGCAAGTAGCAGCGACGAGAATCGATGACGCCTCACGGACCGGCACTTCGCCGTACCGAAAGCCCGCAATCGCCGCACCGAGAGCGAGAAGCAGGTTGATCCCACGCAGTAGCCAGCCGTAACCGAGACCAACCTGACGCCTCCGAGTGGTGAACCAGCAGAATGCCATGCCACCGACCGCCCACTGCAAGAGCACGGTTGCCGCATCAAGTTGAATCACGGCGGCGCATCGTAACTGCGTAGCCTGAGGCCGCCATGCAGACGCAGCGAACCAGCCAAACACGGAGAACCGCTTCGTCGATCGTGCAGGTGAGATTCTTGCTGGTGAGCGCCGTGCTTCTTGCCGGCTGCGTAACCGGGGAGCGGCCGACATTGACCTCTGAGCCGACGGGCAGCGCCGCCACCAACGATCCGGTCATCGACGCCGTGCTTGACAGGTTGGCGCTGGCGGAGGGCCTGGCCTTCACCGCGACCTACACGATCACGCCGACATCCACCGGCGTTGCCACGGACACAACCGTCCGCCAACTCGGAGACCAGCGTCGCGTCACGATCGGTGACGTCGACTTTCTCACCGATGCAACTGGTGCCAGCCAAACCTGCGACGTCATCGATGGCACATGTGTTGGCTATCTCGATGATGCGATGATCAGCGATCTCGGCATCACCCACCGGTTTTGGGGTGGCAGTTTCGCCGACAGGCTCAAGCTCGACGCCAGCCGAAACCTCAGGGGTGCTGCGGGTCAGGCAGAAACGATCGCTGGATTTCCAGCTTCGTGCGCCGATGTGACCGTAGTCGGAGGAACCTTGAGATACTGCGCACTCGACGCCGGCGTGCTTGCCCGCTACATCGGTGCCGACGTCAAGATCGAACTGACGTCATTCTCGGCAGAGGTCGACCCTCTTCAACTCACACGCTGACGAGACGGTGATCAGCAGCATTCATCGGCACGGGGCCGTCATCGGTGGCGACGACAATGTCTTCGAGTCGCATGCCCCACTTGTCGGGCATATAGATACCCGGTTCGACGCTGAAGGCGTGGCCCGATTCGATGCGACGGCTGTTGCCCTCGACGATGTACGGATCCTCGTGCTCCTCGAGACCGATCCCGTGACCGGTGCGATGCACGAAGTACTCGCCATAACCGGCCGCCTCGATGATCCTGCGAGCCGAACGGTCAACCTCCTCGCATGAAGTGCCTACCGTGCCGGCACCGACGGCGACCCGCTGGGCCTCGAACAACACTGCGTAGGCCTCGGCGATCTCGGCGCTGACTTCACCTGTGAACACGCAGCGCGTGATGTCGGAGCAGTAACCGTTCATCGTGCCGCCGAAGTCGCAAAGCACGATCTCGTTCTCCTCGATCACCCGCGAA
The DNA here is from genome assembly GCA_031390905.1 of Ilumatobacteraceae bacterium. Classification (GTDB taxonomy): domain Bacteria; phylum Actinomycetota; class Acidimicrobiia; order Acidimicrobiales; family Ilumatobacteraceae; genus Ilumatobacter. Next base: position 11,695 of record JANMTV010000321.1, read on the forward strand.
CCGGCATGGTGATGCGGGCTGGCCGCATTCGAGCCAGCGGCGACGATCGCGAAGTTGACCTTTTGGTGTCCCTCGGCGATGATCCGTGCGGAGAGGTCCTTCGACACTTCTGCCTCGGTCCGACCGACGAGTGAGATTCGGCCTGCCTGGAGTTCGGCAGCTATCCGGTCGACGGCCGCGCCAGCCGATGAGAGCGCATCGATTTCGGCCTCGTCCTTCACCATTCGAAGTGGGCCAACCACGTCGACCGCTCGTGTGTACTCGGCCCCAGGAAGCTGCGGTAACAGTTCGACGAGGAACCTCGCCCACATCTGATCACCAACGGCGACGCGTCTCGCACCAACTGCCAGCTTGGCTACAATTGCGGTCGGATCATCGGTTTCGTTCCATGCCAGCAGGTCGAACACGCCGGGCTGCGGAACGACCCGCGGCGCTTCGAGTCGCGGGATCACCAAGGTCGCATCGGCGTCGGCGGGAACGACCAGCATCGTGAGTCGTTCCAACGGCATCGCCAGATATCCGGTGAGATACGGCAGGTCATGCCCGACCGAGAGCATCAGGGTGTCGATCCCCTGGTGCGCCATCGCCACCCGCACACGAGCCAGTCGTTCCCGATAGATCTGCGTCACGAATCCAGCGTAAGCCCGGCGACCCGTCGGCGTGTAACCGTCGTGGACTGACGACCAGCTGCCAGAACCGAGGGCGGTTAGTCGCCGGCGTACTCCTCCCCAACGCAACCTTTAGTGCCGTCCTCGAACACGACGCATTCCCCCGGTTTCTGCGGTCCGTACCGCTCAATCCAACTAGGGGGGTAGATCCCATCAGCGAACGGTTCGCAGTTGCCACCGGCAAGGCTGAGATCCTGGCAGATCAAAGCACGCGGTAGCTGCCAGCCAACATCGGTCAATGCGGCTGTGCCATACCGATCGTAGAAGTTGCTGACATCAGTGACGATCGAGTACCGGAACCATGCCTCAGTTGGGCTGACGAATACCAGTTCATCAATGTGGTGCGAAGCGGTCTCGGCTGTCTCGGCATACCCACCGGCATAGACGGCATCGACCGCTTGATTCACCCCAGTCCAGTCATCGAGCACGTCGAACTTGTCGTCCTGCGCCACGTCACGGTCCCACAGGAGTGCAAAGTTGGTCTCGATCTCAGCCGTCGCGGCGGCAACGTCAGCAGGTTGTTCACCGGCCGCCGGTAGTTCGGGCGGCGGTTCCTGGCACGCCGCCCGCCATTCGGGATCGTTGTACCGGTCGTCAGGCGAGGCATCGACGCTATGAGTACCACTGACGTCGGTGACGTCGAGTGTGTATTCAGTTTGCCACGCACCTGAACCGTCGACGACCAAGACTGCGAGACCGTCGATCACTGTGGTCGTGTCGGTGAGTCCGTCCGCCCAGACCACGGTCACCTCGGTGATCCCAGGGATCGCCTGCACAGTCAGGATTCTCATCGGGTGGTCGTCGGCCCATCCGGTTTCGACCGTTTGGATCTCGACCTCGCCGTACATGTCGTCGTAGAACTGACTTCCCGTCACATCGACGACATCGGCACCGTCGACCTTGCCGTCGATTGTGATCCGCATCTCTGCAGTTCCGAAACAGAACGCGGCCGGCCTCCACTGGCCTTCCGGCCAACCCTGCATGTTGTCCCAGTTCTGCCCGCGAAGCACACGAAGCCGAAGACCGTTGTCGAGTTCCCGTTCGTACGTGAGCACCATGGGACCTGAAACGCCGTAATAGCTCGGGGGCGTTGCAGCGGCATCCATCGGGGCGATTTGCTTGTCAGTCATATCCACCAATTCGGCAATCGTGGTCACCGGGACATCGACGGTCACGACGGTATCAAGAGGCGATTGCGCAATGGTCGTGGTGGAAGCGGAACCAGTCGACGGGGTGGTTAGATCCGTAGCTATCGACTCCTGCGAGGCTGACCCGGCGATTTCGCCTTCGTTGTCGACCGAACGGCCGAGTCCGAAACCGGCGCCACCGGCACCGGCGATCAACATGCCGGCGATCACGCCGGTCGCCAGTCGACGTCGACTGCGAGCGCGTCCGGCGCCGAGTTCGATCTCTGCAATGTCCGGCCGCGCCGTCACCGAGGAAGCAGCAACGTGTAACCGGCTGGACAGTTCGTGTTCGTTCATGATTGGACCTCCCGGAGGCGAGCAAGGGCACGCTGCAGCGTTGGTCCGACCGAACCTGGTCGGCAGCCGACGATGTCGGCAATCTCACGCTCACTGCGCTGCTCGTAATATTTGAGGACCACGACCGCTCGCTGTCGGTGCGACAACGACGCAAGCGTGGTCATGGTGTCATCGACCGCCAGATTGGTCGTCGGCTCGACGGCCGAGGCGTTGCCCTTTCGGCGGCCTTCGAATCGATGGTGGGATGCGCAACCGTTCACCACGCTGCGGCGCACGTACGCCAGGGGGTCGCGCACGGTCACCCACTTCACGTGGAGCTTGACGAACGCGTCCTGAACGATGTCGCGAGCCGAATCGACTTGGCCGGTCATCAGCGTTGCCATCCGAACGAGTGGCAGAAACTGCTCGGCGTACAGCGCGCTGAACGTGACCGGCGTGGGCGAGCTCGTCTCGATTTCGATCAGTTCGTCCATCCCGATCATTTTGGCACCATCACTCTGTACGACGCCCGAGCACACCGCGTTCATACACCGGGATTGGTTACCGTCGTTGCGGCGTCGCAGCACGGAGCACCCTCACGAGGAGCGAACATGAACCAACAAGTTGCCAAACAATCCCATCCGGTTACGGTGGCGCACCAGAAGGAACGGGCGTCGAACGTCCAACTCCGGATCGCCGATGTGATCACCAAGTTCGCCGGATCGATGCCGTTCGTGTACATCCACGCGGTCGCATTCGCGATGTGGATGCTGTTGGTCGAACCCAACCCGTGGCCCAAGCTGACCCTGGTGGTCTCGTTGGAGGCGATCTTCCTCTCTGCCTTCGTGATGATCGGGCAGAATCGCCAGTCGGCGTTCCAAAAGGCCAAGGCCGATCATGATTTCGTCGAGCAGGAGCAGGAGCTGAAGACCAATACGGAACTCACTCGCGCCGTGCACGCGCTCGCAACAGAAATCCGGAATCACGTGATCAGCGACCCAGTCACATAAGGAGACGAGCCGATAGGCGAGGCGACCAATCGTTACGGGCGATGTCGGGCTAGCGCCGTGATCGCATCGAGAGCGGCCGGGTCTTTGAGCGCGCCTCGGCTCGACACCTTGTCGGGATCGGCACCGAGCAGGATCTTCTTGACCGGGAGTTCAAGCTTCTTGCCCGTCAGCGTTGTCGGAATCGCAGCAACCTGATGGATCTCGTCCGGGACGTGGCGCGGTGACAGGCTCGTCTTCAGCGCCGACCGAAGACGAGCGGAGACATCGTCATCCAACACAACCCCGTCGGACAGGACGACGAACAACACCAGGTTGCCTGGGTCATCGGCGTCTGGCGACTCGAGGTGGACAACGAGGCTGTCAACGACTCCATCGATGGATTCAATGACACGGTAGATCTCTGCGGTGCCGACCCGCACGCCGCCACGATTCAACGTGGCATCGGAGCGACCGGAGATCGTGCAGCTCCCTCGTTCCGTGATCGTGATCCAGTCACCATGCCGCCACACACCTGGGTAGTGCTCGAAGTAGGCAGCCCGATATCGGGAACCGTCGACGTCACCCCAAAACCCAACAGGCATCGACGGCATCGGCTCGGTCAGCACCAACTCACCCTGCGTGCCGACGACCGAGTTGCCACCATCGTCGAAAGATCGAACGGCTGCTCCGAGGTACCTGCAGGGGATCTCGCCGTGCCATACAGGTGTCATCGGACTCGCCCCGACGAATGCCGAACACACGTCGGTGCCACCGCTGATCGGCGAAAGCATCGCAGTCGGGGACACCGCTTCATAAACCCATCGAAACCCTTCCGGCGGAAGCGGCGCTCCGGTCGCGCCGATGGCCCGAATCGTCGACAGGTCATACGTCTCCCCCGGCGTGATTCCAGCCCGCCGCGAGGCTGTGACGTAGGGCGCTCCGACCCCGAACCAGGTGACCCGCTCGTCGGCGCCGAGCTTCCAGAGCGTGCTCGGGCCGTCGCCATTCGGGTCACCGTCGAACAACACCAATGTGGCGCCGACCAGCAGGCCGGAGACGACGTAGTTCCACATCATCCAGCCCGTCGTCGTGAACCAGAACAGGCGGTCACCCGGACCCATGTCGGAGTGAAGACCGATCACCTTGAAATGCTCGACCAGAATTCCGGCGTGGCCGTGCACGATCGGTTTCGGCAAACCGGTCGTCCCCGATGAATACAGGACGTACAACGGATGGTCAGGTGCCAGATGCACAAACTCCAACGGGCCAGGTTCGACGACCAGTTCCGACCACGTCATCGCACCGTCTGGCAACGCCGACTCGTCATTCAGGTACGGCACCATCACCGTGTGGTTCAGGCTGGTCAATCCGGCACGGATCGCGGCGAGTTCCTCAACGCGACTGACGTCACGCCGTCCGTACCGATACCCGTCAACGGCCAGCAGCACCGTCGGTTCCACCTGTGTGAAACGGTCGAGCACGGCCTGGACACCGAACTCGGGCGCGCACGACGTCCAGATTGCTCCGAGACTGCATGCTGCCAGGAAGGCAATGATCGTCTCTGGAACATTCGGAAGATAGGCAGCAACGCATTCACCCTCTCGGACGCCGAGTTTCTGTAGTCCGACCCGCGCCCGGCCGACCTGCTGGCGTAACTCGCCCCACGTCATTTCAACTCGCCCGCGAGTGTCCGATAGACCGACGATCGCGACAGCACTGTCATCGGCATGGCGGAGGGCGTGCTCGGCGTAGTTCAGTCGAGAACCCTCAAACCATTTGGCGCCGGGCATGATCCGCTCACTGAGCACTGCGGTATAGGGCTGCGAACTTCGTACTTCAAAAAAGTCCCAGACAGCGGCCCAACAATCCTCTAGGCCATCGGATACAGACCATTCCCAGAGAGCGTCATAGCCAACGAACGACCGCCCGGCGCGAGCCTCACAGACGGTCAAGAACTGGCCGAGCCGTGTCGTCGAGCGGGCGTCGGATGCTGGGTGCCACAAGACATCAGGTGCGATCACCTTCACAGTCTGGCGAGTAAGCATCACGCCCCGCCAACGAGGACGACTACGCTCGCCAAACGATGGAGATGCGAATCATGGTTTCCGATGGCGTGGGTGGTGCCAGTGAAGTACCGGAGGCGCCGGAGGAAGGGCCCGCAGACGGGTGGGTCTGGATCGACGTGCTCGCCGGCGATGACGACATCGCCGAACTGATGCGCTTCACGCAGCGATTCAATCTCGACCAGATCGCCGTGCGCGACGCGATCGACGACATCGACATGCCGAAGATCGACGATTTCGGACACCACCTGCTCGTCGTACTCCACGGACTGCGCGACGACCGTGTCGCGACCTACGAAGTCGACTGCTTTCTCACCCGCAAGCATTTGATCACGATCCGGAACGCCTACTCACCCGCCCTGGCGGCGCTATGGACGCAGGTTCAAAAGCGACCAGAACTGGCGAGAGTCGGCGTCGACGAACTGACTGCCCTGCTGGCCGACGTATTGACCCGACGGCTACTCTCGGTGCTCGAGGCGTTCGACCAACGGGTCGAGGAGTTGACCGACAAGGCGCTCCACGCCGACGATGCGCTGCTCGAAAATCTGACGGCCGTGCGCACCGATCTGGCTGCCGTTCGACGTGTCGTCCACCCGCAACGAGAGACCCTCGACGTGCTCCGCCATTCGACATCCGAGTTGGTCAGCGATGCAGGGCGTCGACGCTTCTCCGATGTCTTCGACGTCGCCTCTCGAGCCGCTCAGGGCCTCGACGAAGCCCGCTCAGCGCTCCATGAAACGCTCGATGCGTATCGCGGTGCCGAGGCTCGTAAGGCGACCGAGGTCACCAAGGTGCTCACCGTGTATGCGGCGATCATGCTGCCGTTGTCGTTGGTCGCCGGCATCTTCGGGATGAACTTTGTCAACCTCCCACTCTTCGACAAGTCGTGGGGTTGGATCGTCGTCGCCAGCATCATGGGAGTGATCGCATTCGGCTCGCT
>JANMTV010000013.1:0-12306 GCA_031390905.1 Ilumatobacteraceae bacterium
GCGAATCCACGGATCGACGCTGCGCGCCCGTCCACTCGAAGAGAAAGCGATTGTCGCCCGCCTGCTGGAACGACGCGTGCTGCCCGACTTCGAGCAGGGAAAACTGCGAGTCCCAGTCGACTCGACCTACGAACTCAACGACATCGCCGACGCGTATGCGGCCTTCGCCCAAGGAGGCAAAGTCGGCAAAATCGTCATCACCATGTAGCCGTGGATCGGGTTTCCATCGTCGGTGTGGCCGCCGCGGTGCTCTCCCCTGTCACGAGCACGAGCCATGGCGCCCGCTGAACGCAGGGACCGTTGACCTGCAATCTTTCGCTGAGTAACGTTGCGGCCGGTCAACCATCGAAGGAGGGTCGACATGGAAGCGGACCAGAAGGCTGACGACGACCAGAAGCACGATGACGGCGCTGTTGCCAAGAATGAGGCGAAAGACGTGTTGTGGGGCGAAAGCCCTGACGCCCGCGATGGCCCGTCCGACAGTGCCGCTGATGGCCTCACGGTGGTCACGCCGGCCGGTGGACCCGGAATCTTGGGCGGTCAATCGACGGCTGACGTTCCGGACGAGACCGCTCCCGTTTCGGAGAGTTACGCGGCGACGGGAACGCAAGCCGAGTCGCGCAGTCAGCCCGACAGCTACAAGTCGATCAGAGCTGAGATCGCCGCTGCGCTCGATGTCGCCGAGTCGAGCGCCGAGGTCGACAAGGTGTACCAGGAGCTCGTCGTCCAGCAACACGAGGCGGGCGATGCGGCGAATCAGGCGATCATCAATGACGCACTCGCGCATGGGCGACGCATCGATACGGTCACCACACTCGGCGACTACGAGGACCACAGTTTCACTGAGATTATCCCCGGGGAGTTCGGAGGTGTAGAGGACATCAGGTCCCGCCTCGGCTTCGAGAGAGTCGAGCAGGGCCTCTTCGACGACACCATCATCCGGACCACCAGATATATGGACGGTCTTGACGTGCTTGGAACGGTGACGTCGGAGATTACCGGTGGCAAAGAGACCATCACCGACGTCAGCGAGGTCAGACTCGGGGCGATCGACCTCAAGGTTGGCGATACCCGCGACATACCCGAGGCGTTGACGACCGCCGCTGGTGTGGCACCGTCCACATGGGACCCGAAGGCCGACGGCACGCTCGGCCGGGCGCGTCCCGGCGACGCGCCTGTGAGCGGATCGACACCGGCGGGTGGTTCCAGCGGATCGTCGAGCACACCGACCTCGTCCGACACCACGTCGGGAAGGCCCAGCACCGCCGAGGCAGACGTAAGTTCCGTTCACGAGCAGTTCACGAGTGGAAGGTCGTCGGACAGCGCGGATGGCTCCACTTCCGACGCCACCGCGCCCGCTGCCAGCACAGCGACGACTGACACCTCGGCGACCACCACGGCCACGACGGCCACCACGACCTCGGAGCACTGGGACAGCGCCAGCAGCGACACCGACGGAGATATGGAACGAGACGGCGACGAGTGGTCGGCGGAGACCAACACGACAGTCGAGGACAACTACACGGTCGAGGTCGAGAAGCCCGCCGATGACGACACCGAGTACATCGCCAATGACGGTTACAGCGATACTGGCCCGGTCCCAGAACCCCAGACCGGATCTGACAATTCGCGAACCTTGAGCACGGGCGGTGGCCACTCGACGAATAGAGAAACGAGCCCGATGAATCGACAAACGGGAGAGGTTGACGGGTCCTCGGGCAGCCTGGAACACGCCCGGACCGGGAATCCGCACACGGTGTGGGGCGATTACGGTGACCAGAACGACCCGACCGCCGGCTCCCAGAACGTGGAGGGCGACGGGCGGCCGCCGAGCGACGATCCGCTGATCCTGGTCGACCCCGAGGCGGCCGGCGAGCAGACGATCGTCTCGATGGAGCTACACGACTTTCAGGTGTCGATTCACGGCGGCGACTTCGTGAACCCGAACGACCCATTTTTCGGTGAGAACGCGATCAGCGGCGACACCAATCCTCAGGACACGAGCCCATACGAGCACGAGACGGACGCCATGGCACACGACGTCGGCCTCGGCGTCGACGATCCGCCGCCCTGATCTCGAAACCAATGACTCGGTACGCGCTCGGTGTCGACCTCGGCAACACCTACTCGTCGGCGGCCGTGGGGCGCGGATCGGCGGTTGCGATTTGCGCCCTGGGCACAACTGCTCAGCAGATCGCTTCGATCGTCGTGCTGCGCGACGACGGCGAGATCCTGACAGGCGAAGCGGCCGAGCAGAGTGCCGCCAGCGATCCGACACGCACCGCCAGCGAGTTCAAGCGTCGCCTTGGCGACCCCGTGCCGATCATCGTCGGCGGCACGCCCTATGGTGCCGAAGCGCTCATGGCCCACCTCCTGCGGGCGATCGTTGAGCAGGTGAGCCGGAGTGAGGGTGGTGAGCCCGCCGTGGTCGTGCTCACCCACCCCGCCAGCTACACCGACTACAAGCTGGAGTTGCTTCACGAGACGGCCAGACTCGCTGGCCTCGACCTCGCCCGCGTGTGGTTTTTGTCGGAACCCCAAGCTGCGGCGATCGCGCACGCCAGCCACGAGCGGGTGGAACCCGGCGCGTTGATCGCCGTCTGCCAACTTGGCCGAGCGACGTTCGACGCCGCAGTCGTGCGCCGGACCGAAACAGGTTTCGAGCTACTTGGGATACCCGAGAGCATCGAGCACCTCGGCGAGATCGACGTCGAGCTTCCGGACCCGCGGACCGGGGAGACGATCGCCGCGCTCCAACGCTCGATCGCGTCGGCGGGGCTCACCGTCGAACGGGTGGACCGAGTCCTGCTCGTCGGGGGCTCATCGCACATGCACGTGGTGGGCGAAGAGGTTCGTAGGGTGACAGGTCGACCAGTCACGGTCGACGCGCATCCGGAGTTCGCCGTCGCGATGGGTGCCGCACTGGCTGCAGCGATGGTTGCCGGTGACTCAGTCGTTGCCGATCAGGCCGGCAATCAGATCGCCAGGACTGTTGGGCTGACCGCTGCGGGTGCCGCCTCGGGTGGGGCCGCAACTCTCGGCGCCAGCGCAATCATCAGTGACGCGACTGCGACGGCCGCGACGGTCGCCGGGGGTGCAGGGGTGGGGCCCGTCGGCGTTTCGATCAACGCCGCTGCGGTCGCCGGCGATATCGCGGTCGCTGGGGTCGGGCCGGCGGGCGTTTCCATCGCCGCCGGTCCAGTGGGCGAGCCGATCGCCGTATCCGGCCCTCTTGGCGAGCCGATCGGCGTTGTCCGCACCACCCCGCCGACCACCCCGCCGACCACCCCGCCGACCACCCCGCCGACCACCCCGCCGACCACCGGCGGCGGCGATCGCGCGACACCGAACAAGTCACGCCTGGCGATCCGCATCGGGGCAGTTGCCGGGGCCGCCGCCGTCGTGGTCGGCACCGTGGTGGTGATTGCTGGCGGCGGCGACGACCGGGCTGCGTCAACGCCGATCACGCTGGCTCCGACACCCGTTTCGAACGTCACCGCGTCGACCGAATCGACTCCGACAGCTACGGCCGAGGGCGATGAGGAGGTGCCCGTGCCGACCGCCCCAATCGGCTCGAACAGCGTCCCCTCGCCCGAATCGACCGCGCTCGCCGCGGACCTCTCGACGAGCGTCCCCACGCCCCAGGGTCGCGGGCTTTCGGGGCTGGTGGCGGTGATCGCCGGAACCGGCCTCGACGACGGCGCAGGTCGGCCCGGACCGGCCGAGGCGGCGAGCCTCGGCAATGCGGCCCTATTTGCGGTGGCACCGAACGGCGAGATCTTCGTGACGAACCACGACAACGAGTTGCTGCTCGTGAGCGGTGGCCAGACGAGCGTCGTCTACGTCGGAGACTCCGCGGCAGGTGAAGCCGGTTTCGGAGGGGTGGCCGTGGGACCTGATGGCGAGGCGTACGTCACGATGGGAACCGGCGTGAAGCGGATCGGACGCGACGGTTCGAGTCAGCTCGTCGTCGACGCCCAAGCACTGGGTCTTCGCAGCGGCTTCGGGCCGATCACGTTCGACTCCGTCGGGAATCTCTACTTCTTCGAGCGTTCAACATTTCGCATCCTGATGTGGTCCGCCGGTGGCGGTTTGAGCATCGTTGCCGGCACCGGGGAGCAGGGACAGATCGGAAGCGCACCCGCGGGAGATGGCGGTCAAGCGAATGCGGCATCCTTGACCGGGGTGAATGCAATGGTTGTCGACGCGGCAGGTCACCTGCTCGTCGCTGAGACAAGCCGACCTGTTGTCCGCCGGATCGCCCCGGACGGCACCATCAGCACGTTCGTTGGAGGAGGCCAGACAGCGATTCGTACTTCAGCCGGCAACTACGCGCCCGACGGAACCCTGCCTGGCGACCTCCAGTTCTCCAGCCTGACGGGAGTCGCCGTCGACGCCGCCGGGCGGGTGTACGTGTCGGACGGCGCCGACCATGCGATCGTCCGGTTCGGACTGGACGGCGCCATGGAACTGGTCGCCGCCGACCAGACGGGTGCTCTCGCCGACTTCGGGATACCGGCCCAACAATTCCGAGCATTCACCGTCACCGGACTGGCGCTCGACAGATCGGGCAACCTGCTGTTCCAGCAGGCCAACCGGATCCTCTCGATCGCCGACGCGTCAAGCGGCGGGTAGCGTGAGTTCGTGGCTGGGAAAAAGCTTGACACAATCGATTTGCTGTCGGTGCCTTTGTTCATTGGCACGATGGTGGCCGAGGCGGCGTACCTCAAGAACAAGCCGAAGCGCGAGTTGGGCGACATGTACGATGCAACGCCGGACGAGTTGTCAGGCACCCACCTGCCGCCCGACGAGTTGGTGCCGCTCGGTTACGAGCGACGTGACACAACCGCCAGCTTGTCGATGCTGCTCGGCAATATCGCCTTCGCGTTCGGCACCGCTTCGGCGATCGGCAAGCTTGACAAGTTCCTGTTCAAACATCGGATCTCGAGCATCGGATCGCGTCGGGGCGCGTTCGTTGGTGCGATGGTGCTCTGGGATTTCCTGTACTACTGGGATCACCGCTGGATGCATGAGATCCGCTTCTTCTGGGCCAACCACGTCACCCATCATTCCGGCGAGCGTTACAACTTGTCGACCGCTCTGCGTCAGCCGTGGTCTGGGATCATCACCGCCCCGATCTTCGCCCCGCTGCCACTGCTTGGTTTCCGGACCGCCACCTCGATGCGGGCCGGTCAGCTCAACCTGTTGTACCAGTACTGGATCCACACCGAAGCGATCGACCGACTCCATCCACTCGCCGAAAAGGTACTCAACACACCGTCACACCACCGCGTTCATCATGGTGCCAACCAGCAGTATCTCGATAAGAATTACGGCGGGATCCTGATTGTTTGGGACCGGCTGTTCGGCACATTCGAGCCAGAAGTTCGCAGGATCAGGTACGGCCTGACGAAGAACATTCGCACGTACAACCCGATCAAGATCGCGTACCACGAGTTCGCTGAAATCGCCCGTGACGTCAGCACCGCGAAGGGCATCCGCAACAAGTGGAACTACGCCTTCAAGCACCCCGGCTGGAAACCCGCTCACGCCTAACGAGCCCCAGCTTGGTCAGGTTTCGTTCGGAGGGTCGATGCCCGACGGGCTACCAACGGAATCCGGTCCCCGGCGGCAACAAATGCGATTCGGGACCAACGGAATCCGGTCCCCGGCGGCAACAAATGCTATTCGGGACCAACGGTGGTTCCCAATCGCATTTGTTGCCGCTCGGCACCGGTCGAGCGGATTAGTCGGTATAGCGCCGGACAGACGTTTTCTTGCCGCGGATCGATGTGGATCGCATCGCGCCGATGATGTCGTCGACCTTGCCTTCCGGCACACCGACGACGCTGAAGTTGTCGGAGATCCGGATCGGACCGATCTGGCGTCCTTCGAGGCCGCTTTCGTTGGCGATCGCCCCAACAAGGTCGCCGGGGCGGACTCCGCCTTTGCGGCCGATACCGACGAACAGGAATCCGGTCGGCTCGTTGTTCTCGCGGCCCCGATCGCTGCCTTTCATGCCGCGCTCAGCCGAACCTCGATGACTTTTCTCGGGACCTGGCTTACGGGTACCGCGGTCACCCCGGTCGCCCCGGTTCTCGTTCCGATCGAATCGTTTCGAGGCGTCGGGAATTTCCACCTCGTCGGTGCTCGCTCCGTCTGACTCGTGGGCAAGCTTGATCGCTGCCAAGGCAATCGTACGGATGTTGTGCTCACCGGATAGAGCGTTGAGTACCTCGTTGTAGTCGTTGAGATCCTCGGCGGCGAGGGCCACCCGAACCGCGTCGACGGTCTGGCTCATCTTGCGGGCCCGCAGGTCGGCGACCGTTGGGACGCTTTCAATGCTGATCTGCTGCTTCGTCAGCCGCTCGATGTTGGCGAGCAAGCGCTGCTCGCGTGGTTCGGCCAAGGTGATCGCAACGCCTTCGCGCCCTGCCCGCCCGACGCGCCCGATTCTGTGGACGTAGCTCTCCGGTGCCGATGGAACGTCGTAGTTGACGACATGGGTGAGCGTGTCGATGTCGAGGCCTCGGGCGGCGACATCGGTGGCGACGAGCAACTCGGCAGTGCCGTCCCGCAAGCGACCGATCACGCGCTCGCGTTGAGCTTGGTCCATCCCGCCGTGGAGCGCTTCGGCGCGGTAGCCGCGGCCGTTCATCGTCTCCGTAAGTTGATCGACCTCGCCGCGAGTGCGACAGAACACCAGCGCCGCGCCGGGTGACTCGATGTCGAGAATCCGGCCGAGCGCGGCTGGCTTGTGCGATCGCATCACGACGTAGGCGCTCTGGCGAACGAGTACCTTTCCCGGTTTGGTGTCGCCCTTGCCGATCTGGATACGGATCGGGTCACGCTGGTAACGCTTCGCAATCGAGTTGATCCGCGACGGCAGGGTGGCTGAGAACAACACGGTCTGCCGGGAAGATGGAGTGGCCTCGAGAATCGATTCGATGTCGTCGGCAAATCCCATGTCGAGCATCTCGTCGGCCTCGTCGAGCACGACGACTTTGACGCCGTCGAGCGGCAGCGAGCCACGGCCGATGTGGTCGATCGCCCGACCTGGCGTGGCGACAACGATGTGGACGCCGCGATCGAGTTGTTGTAGCTGACGGTAGATCGGTTGGCCGCCATAGATCGGAACGACCTTGACACCGAGTCGACGCCCGTATTTGAAGATCGCCTCACTGACTTGCACGGCCAGTTCGCGGGTGGGGACCAGGATCAACGCCACGGGTGTCGCCGGACCGGGGAGACTCGTATCGACGAGTTCCAGGATTGGTAGCGCGAACGCAGCCGTCTTGCCTGTACCCGTTGCCGCCTGACCGAGCAGGTCGCGCCCGGCGATCAGGAGCGGGATCGTCTCGCGCTGAATCGGGGTCGGCTCCTCGTACCCGAGATCGTCGAGTGCCTGCAGCGTCTCCGGTCGTAAGCCAAGTGACGCGAACCCGTCGTCCATGGGAATCTCGTCGTCGGACGCGCTCATCATTGCTCAGCTCTCGTAGCGGGGATCTTCCAGACTACGGCGAACCGAGGCTTGCCCGGCGCGAAGCGTTACTTCTTGGCACCGGCGGCGAGTTCGGCGAGTTGCCGCGCCGTGAACGGCGTGCCCTTCGGACGCCCCATGCTCTGAATCGAGACATCGGCGTCGGCACCCTCGGCCTTCAACGCACCGACCGTGCACTGCTCACGCGGTCGGATCTTGAAGGGGTCGAACTGGTAGATCTTCATCGCGTTGAGATGGGTGATCTTGTCGATCTCGTCATCGGGCACACCGACCAGTGAGTGCGCCAGCAGATCGGCGGTAGTGGCGGGTGGCGGCAAGATCTTCGAGGTAGCGCCATCTGGTTTGTTCCGGAGCGACGACCCCTCCCTAGTTGCCGGTGAAGTCAACTGGATGGGACAGGTCGCCGAACGGACCGGGCTGACGGTGACGTTCATCATGCTCCATTCACATGACCAGCCCGATCGCTGGCGTGACGAGATCGCCGAGGCCAAGCGTTGGACCGCCAACGGTGCCGCGTGATGCCGTTGGTGGCGGCCAGATCGGCGTCGATCCTGTATGGCGGGGACATCCGCCATCCATTCATGGCACGCCCGTCGTATCGCCAGTTGGCCGGTTTGCCGCTTGCTGAACGTGTGGCTGCGTTGCGCGACCCCGTGACTCGTGCAGCGATCCTGAATGAGGCTGATCAGATCGATCGATCGACGGTTGCCAATGAACTCCGCTTCCTTCGCAATGTGTTGCCGATGTGCTTCGCCATGTCGGGCAACGTCGTGACCAGGCGCCACGGAGTCGACACGGGAGCCAGACCCGGCCGCCTCCTCCGTCGCACCTGACAAGTTTTGCGTTGAAGCTGTCGATTCGAGGTAGCTGGATTCGTTGTAGTTGTATCGACCGACAACGAGCCGGCGACGACAACAAGGAGAACCCCAGATGAAGCAATACCTGTTATCCGTGCACGGCAACGACGAGATGTATGCCGCAGTCCCTCCGGAAACCACGCAGATCATGTATGCCCAGGTCGATGCGTTCAACGCCGAAGTCCAGGCAGCTGGCGCATTTGTATTCGGAGGCGGTCTGCATTCCGCCAGCGCTGCGACGGTCGTGTCAGTCAAAGGCGGCGAGACGATCACCACCGACGGACCATACATCGAGGCCAACGAGCACATCGGCGGTTTCTGGATCATCGCCGTGCCCGACCTCGACGCTGCGCTGGCCTGGGCGTCGAAGGGTTCCGCGGCGTGCATGAGCCCGGTTGAGGTTCGTCCATTCCAGGACGAATCCGACGCCTGAGTCCCAATGTCCGAGTCCGATGCCGCACTGCTGGCCCGCATCTTTCGGCAGGAATCTGGCCGTTGTGTGGCCACGCTGGTCCGTCTGTTCGGCGATATCGACATCGCCGAGGAGGCGGTCCAAGAGGCGTTCGTTCAGGCCGCTCGAAGCTGGTTGCTCAGCGGCTTCCCACCCAATCCTGGGGCGTGGATCACCACAACGGCTCGCAATCGAGCGATCGATCGGCTCCGACGTGAGTCATCGCGGCACCGTCGTCACGCTCAAGCGGTACTTATCGAGCGTGACCCAGACGACACATCCGTCGGCGCGTCGGTGGGACCGATGAACGACGATCGGCTCCGGTTGATGTTCACGTGCTGTCACCCGGCATTGGCCACCAACGCCCAGATCGCCCTGACCCTTCGACTGCTTGGCGGGCTTGATACGAACGAAATCGCACGAGCGTTCCTGGTTCCCGAGGCGACCCTGGCGCAGCAGATCGTGCGAGCGAAACACAAGATCCGCGTGAACAACATTCCGTACCGAATTCCGGCCGACCATGAGTTGCCTGATCGTCTGCGCCCGGTTCTCACGGTCGTCTATCTGATCTTCAACGAGGGCTACCGGGCAACCAGCGGTGAGGAGTTGATTCGCGGCGAATTGTGTGCGGAAGGAATCCGGCTTGCCCGTCTGCTCGCCGAACTGATGCCCGACGAAGTTGAGGTCGTCGGACTACTGGCGTTGCTGTTGCTCACTGAATCTCGGAGCGCGGCGCGCACCGCTGTCGACGGCTCGATCGTGCTCCTGGTCGATCAGAATCGTGCCCTCTGGAACCGTCTGCTGATCGCGGAAGGCCAGACGTTGGTACGCGCCTGCCTGCGCCGCAACGCGCCGGGACCGTTTCAGATCCAGGCCGCGATCGCTGCCGTGCACAGTGATGCCGCCACGGCTGCAGATACCGACTGGCTGCAGATCGTCGCCCTCTACGACCAGCTGACGACGCAAACACCGACACCTGTCGTCGCCCTCAACAGAGCAATCGCCGTGGCCGAAGTCGATGGTGCCGATGTTGCTCTGGCGTTGATCGAAGTTCTCCCGTTAGATACATACCATCTGTTCCATGCCACTCGCGCTGAGTTCCTTGCCCGACTCGGACGACTCGACGAGGCCGCCGCCGCCTACGCGAAGGCTGCGACACTCACAAACAACACCGCCGAGCAAGCGTTTCTCCAGCGCCGTCGCGGCGCCCTGATCTGAACGGACCAAAGGCCCTACCGCGATGCCATTGCCCCTGCCAACGTTGAGTGACCAAGGAGACGATCGATGAGGATGTCCGCCCGAGGTGATCGGTGAACAGGCCGACCACCGGCTCATCTGGCTGGCGGCGCTCGGTCCCGATGCTGGGGGCCGTCGACTCCTACAAGAAGTCGTGGCTCGTCAAGGATCTCGTCGCCGGTACCGTGCTCGTCGCCCTCCTCGCCCCGGCTGGCATGGCGTACGCCCAAGCCTCCGGTCTGCCGCCGATCACCGGTCTGTACGCAACGGTCATCCCGTTGCTCGTCTACGCACTGGTCGGACCGTCGCGAATCCTGGTGATGGGTCCCGATTCGTCGCTCGCCCCGTTGATCGCGGCTGCGGTGATCCCGCTTAGCGACGGTGATCCTGGTCGAGCGATCGTCATCGCCGGCCTTCTGTCGGTGTTCGTCGGGGTGATCGGTGTGATCGCCGGCCTCGCCAGATTCGGTTTCCTCGCCGAACTGCTGTCTGCCCCGGTTCGGTACGGCTACCTCAATGGCATCGCTGTCACGATCCTCGTCAGTCAACTCCCCAAGGCGCTGGGATTCTCCGTCGACTCCTCGCGCCTGCTCGGCACGGTCCACGATCTGGCCAATGGGATCGCCGACGGTGAGACGAATCGCTGGGCGCTGGCCCTCGCCGGCGCCGCGCTGGCCGTGATCGTTGGCCTTCGTCAGGTCGTGCCGCGGGTGCCGGGCACGCTCGTAGCGGTGATCGGCGGCACCGTGGCGACCGTGGTGTTCGGGCTGGCCGATCATGGCGTGAGCCTCGTCGGTGATCTGCCGTCCGGGTTCCCGAGCCCTCGATTGCCCGACGTCAGTTGGCAGACGATCGGCACGCTCACCGGTGGGGCATTCGGGATTGCCTTCGTCGCCTTCGCCGACACGAGCGTGTTGGCCCGTGTGTACGCCGACAAACGCGGTGAGCGCGTCGACGCCAACCAGGAACTCGTCGCCCTCGGACTCGTCAATGTGGCGGCCGGATTGTTCCAGGGCATGCCGGTGAGTGGCAGCCAGTCTCGCACGCCGGTCGCTGAGGCGGCCGGGGCACGCACGCAACTGACCGGCGTCACAGCGGCGGTGGTGTTGCTGGCGATCATCCTTGGGGCACCGGAAGCGTTCCGCAACCTTCCCCAACCGGTACTGGCGGCAGTCGTTGTGGCCGCCGCGTTGCGGATCTTCGCGATTCGCCCACTCGTGCGGCTGGCCGCAATCCGGCGCAGCGAGTTCCTGCTGGGCGTGGCTGCATTCCTCGCCGTGGCCGTGCTCGGCGCGATCGTCGGGGTGGTCGTGGCGATCGCGTTGTCGTTGCTGAACTTCATGCGTAAGGCGTGGAAGCCGCACACCGCCGAACTCGTGCGGGTCGACGGACTCAAGGGTTATCACGACGACGAACGTCACCCGGACGGTCGGCGGATCGACGGACTGCTGATCTATCGCTTCGACGCGCCGCTGTTCTTTGCCAACGCCCGATACTTCGTCGAGGACGTTCTGACCCGGATCGAAAGGTCGCCGACCCCGATCCGCGTGGTGCTCGTCACCGCGGAACCGATCACCGACGTCGACGCAACGGCAGCTGAGGCGATCGCCGAACTGGTGCACGATCTTGCGCTGCAAGGTGCGGTGCTCCGATTTGCCGAGATGAAGGGACACGTCAGAGAACGAATCGGGTCATACGGACTGGTCGACTTGATCGGTGCCGACCACTTCGCCCGGACGACCGGCGAAGGTGTCCGGGAATACGTCGCCGACGCAGGTGTCGAGTGGACCGACTGGGAGGATCGCACGATCTAAGTGGCCCGTTCAGCTACTGATGACGACGAACAGTCGTTGCTGGTCCAGGCTGTGCTGATGAAGGTTCGTATCGCCATTTCACCGGGAGCGTCGCTGGCCGACCCGTCGTCCTTGGCTGCCGCGATCGATGGTTTGGAGGCGCGTGGTTTCGACACGATCTGGCTGTCGGACGGTTGGCTGGGTGCCAACCTGGCCCCGGCCGAGGCCGGGATTGCGGTGCGGCGGATTGGCGAGATCGCTGCCGAGGCCGAGCGGGAGATCGACCCGGAACATTTTGGGTTGAGCATCCCGTACCTGCGCGAGGCGCCGGGAAAAGGTCTCCTCGATGCGTTACGCGCTCGACGCCCGGATGGTGACGTGACTGACATCGCCCCGGTCGGAGCCGCCGACTTACGACGGGTGCTGACGACGCTGATCGACGAGGGCCTCTCGAAGTTCGTTCTCCGC
>JANMTV010000196.1:0-5985 GCA_031390905.1 Ilumatobacteraceae bacterium
GCTTTCGGTCGGTTCGATTCATGGGGGTGTTCGACGATCAGGCTGAGCTGGCGGAAGCCGAGGCGGTCATCGAGCACATGCCGGATCTGCTGGACCTACTCTTTAGCCGCAACTGGTAACTGTTATGTCGGAGTTGTGGGCGTTCCGTTCCACTGGGCGAGTGCACGCGCTCGCCCAGCGCATTCGACGAATCTGCGAAGCGTGGTCTTCTCACACGAACTGGCCAGGAGCGGTCGCGGCACCGTCAACCTGCCCGGCTGGTGAATCCGGCCGCGGCGCGGAGCGATTCCGGCTGCTTACCTGTCCAAATCTCCCGATCGACGACTCTGAATGCACTTGTCCCGAAGTTGATTGCGTTCGGTGGTAAAGAACGACCACCCAGAAAGTTGCTCACGTGGTACGCGCGATGCGGCAACAGGGGCCACCACCAATCGACTCATACTCATGGCGACACACGGTTGCGGCCCGACAGGTCCGCGATCGCGCTGACCCACCCATTCGAATATCGGTTGTAGGCGCCCCTCGAAATCTCGGCCGCGACGATCCCCGTGCGCCTGAGTACACCCTGCCGTGACGCGAGTCGCCGCCGCTGTAGGTGATTCAGCTTTGCTTGGATCAGTTCGGCAACGATGTCGGTCTTGGACTCGAGCTCATCAACTCGATTCGCGAATTCCTCGAATTGGGCCAACGTCGAATCGATGGGTCGTCGCTCAAACAGAAGGCGATTGTAGTTCGGTCCCTTTCGTCGGACGCCGGTGTCTTGGTCAGCGTGGACGCGATATTGGATGAGAGACTGTTGATCGGCAACGACGTCGTAGCCAAGGGCGCATGCGTAGAGCCCGATCCACGCATCGTGCAGCCAAAGTGATGGAACCGGATTGATCTGAGCAACAAGCTCTCTCCGGATCATCAGAGTTGCACCGGTGAGCACGGTGTGACGGAGAAGGACGGGCAGAAACTCGCTTGCCCGTATACGTTCCGTCTCAGTTGAAAACCGCACGTGCTCCCAGAGTCGATCGCCAGTCTGAACCGATGATTCGTTGATGATCTGGGCGTTCCCGAAATTTACTCCAACGGTTGGGTACCGACGCATCAGATTCAGTTGGCGTTCGAGCCGATTCGGCAACCAAATGTCATCTTGGTCCGTGAACGCGAGGAACTCTCCTGTCGCCAGAGCCATCGCCTGACTGAAGTTCCCCCCAACCCCGAGTCGACTTTCGTTTCGAACCAACCGGACCGGGAACTCGACACGATCGGCAAAATCTTCAATGAGTGTGATGGTTCGGTCGGACGAATGATCGTCACAAACGATCATCTCCCCTGGAAGCAGGCTCTGGTGCTCGATGCTGTTGAGTTGTTCGTTGAGAAATTTCTCGCCGTTGAAGGTACACATCACTACCGATATCAGCGGTGATGTTTCAGCTTCGGTAGGCCCGCTCGGGTGGGTTTTTGCGACTGAGTGAAAGGGTTGTGGAATCTGTCGTGCTGACACCTGGTCGCTGCTCGGTTTCGAAGTTTGAGTTCTGGGCTGGCCCCAACGCTGTCGTCCCTATCAACGGCCGAAATTCAACCAGATCAGGGTCAAGCGGAGTCTAGCCAGCCGAACGAACCGACTATGTTGGGACTCGTCCGGGTTCCGCCCGTCGATAGAGCGGACGGCGTTGGGGCCAGCCCAGGATGCCCTATCCGCCTTGGCTTTCACTCCGACCCCGCACTGGTAACCGTTGGCCAACAACGGCTAGCGTTACAGTTCCGAAGGTCATGCACGCGCCCGCCCAGTTCATTCGCAGGTTCTGAGTGCTGGTTTCCTGGCTCACGCGCTACGGCCCGGAAGGACCCTCGTCTCGATACCGGGCGTATCAGTACATAAGGCCGCTCTCGGTTGTGGGCGTCGAGTCTGTGTCAGAAGCGCTCGCTCCTTGGCAAGGCTCGAGGCGCGAGCAAATTGCTGGGGCGTGGCGGCGGTGTCGTGCGGTTGATCGTTTCAGTTCCAGCTCCGATGTAATCGTGATCCAGAAAGAGCCGATCATGCCGCCGGCCGCATGGAGCGTGATTCGTCAGGGTATTCGCTCTGCCGGCACCCCCGTGATCTGGGATATCGATGACGCCGTCTGGATCGGTCGTCGCGGCGTCGAGACCATGTCGGTGGAAATGGCCAAGGCCGCCACCCTCGTAGTGGTTGGCAACAATGAACTTGCCAAGTGGGCGTATCAGGCAGGAGCGCGAGCAGTCGAGACCATTCCGACCTGTTACTCAACGCTGCCCTTCTCCCGGCCGGCGGCTCCGCGGTCCGACCAAATTAAAATCGTCTGGATCGGTTCGCCGGCCACAGCGTCGCGACTTCTTGACGTGGAGGAGCGACTTCATGAGGTGCTTTTAAACCCCCAGGTTCGGCTGACGATGATCGGCGCTGGTCCCCCCAAATCGCTCGTCAGTCATCCCCAGATCGATGTAGTCGGCTGGTCACCCGTGACAGAACACACTCAGCTTGCTACGGCGGACTTCGGGCTCGCGTTTCTCCCCCGTACGACATACGCGGACCACAAGTGTGGTTTCAAAATTGTTCAGTACATGGCCTACGGTGTCGTGCCCATCGCAACCGATAACGCTGTGCATCGGCGCATTGTCGGCGATGTCGGCTTGCTCGTTGGCGAAGGAACGTCTTCTGAGTCGGTCCGATCGTTCATTTCCGATCCACCCTCGGCTTCTCTCCGCGAAGCTGTGCGTGACCGTTGGCGCGCTGCGTACTCCGTCTCGGTCGGTGCGGAGCGATGGCGAGCAGTACTCGAAGGCGTCGCGTCATGAATGACCCCTCAACCCCCGAGATCGAAGTCTGCATCGTTGCGTACGCCAACAGAGCCACAATCGCCGAATGCATCGAATCGTTGCGAACACTCGGCGTGGCGACCAGCGTTGCCCTTTGCGACAACCATCCTGACGGTGACACGGTAGTGCTCGCAGTGCCGGCCGCGGTTTTGGTGGGGCTCGACATTCGCACGATCACGCGCCCCGACAATCCTGGATTCGCGGTGGCATGCAATCAACTCGCGGCCGCCTCGAAGGCAGCCTGGCTGCTGTTTCTCAACCCCGATGCCAGTGTCGTGAGGTGGCCGGGACTTGAAACGATGCGAGCCGGTATCACCGGCCCTCGCATTATCGGGCCGTCGGGTCGCAGGCAATACACCTACGGCCGTCGGCGAAACATCCTGGACGAGGTCGCTCGACGACTCCAGATTCGTCCCCGGCTGCCCGACGGCCATGGTTACGTTTCGGGCGCGGCGATCCTTATCCCACGCGTCGACTTCGAGGCCGTCGGTGGGTTCGACGAGACGTTCTTCATGTACTACGAGGACATTGATCTCTGCCGGCGAGTGGTCGAAGTTGGTGGTGAGGTTCGGCTCGACGACTCGTTCGTCGTCCAACACATCGGGGCGTACTCGGCATCGCGCAATCCCGCCGCAACCGCCCTGCGGAGTTACCGGAGCGCCCGGTCGTACTACCAGAAATGGACGGGCACGACTAGGTGGATCGACCTTGTGGTTCTGGTGGACAGTGCCGCGCGGGTATCCCTGAATTCGCTCTGGATCCGTGTTCCGGGTGCGGCCGGCTCCCGCGCCACACTCCGCGAGGCATGGTCCCACGTGCGCCGAAGGTCGCCCGAGGTTTCGTCGTCGCTGAGGAACTGACAGCTACGGTGTGCGTCCACGGCCAGGATCGGAGCAGTAGTGCGAGGTGACATTCGAACGTTCGCCGGGCGAGCGCGGAGCCTCATTTCTCGTAGGTCGACCTGGAGAGATGTGCAACTTCCCCGGTCTGGGTACCCGCCGTCGAAGTTCGATACCCTTCCGATCGACGCTCTGCCGGATAGTGAACTCGATCGACTCAACGGTCTGCTGCCGTGGGCGGCCTTTACCGTCGACGGTCGCGGTCGTCGGTTCGGAAATGCCTACTCGTCGACCAAACGCACGGTACCG
The DNA here is from genome assembly GCA_031390905.1 of Ilumatobacteraceae bacterium. Classification (GTDB taxonomy): domain Bacteria; phylum Actinomycetota; class Acidimicrobiia; order Acidimicrobiales; family Ilumatobacteraceae; genus Ilumatobacter. Next base: position 3,975 of record JANMTV010000196.1, read on the forward strand.
CAGGAGATCCCAGACAAGCGCATTGTCGAGTTGGACCAGCGTGTAGGCCTTGCGGGCTGTCGCGTCCTGGAGGTGGGTTGCTTCGAGGGGATTCATACGGCTGCACTCTGTTCTCTGGGCGCTGACGTCACTGCCATCGACTCTCGCATCGAAAATGTGGTCAAGACGGTCGTTCGGTGTGCCCTCCTAGGCTATCATCCGAGTGTTCTGAGGCTTGATCTCGAAGAGCCACTGCCATCACACGTTGACCTGGCGTGCGATGTCTTGCATCACGTCGGTGTGCTGTATCACCTCACCGACCCGGTTGGACACCTCGTGAGCATCTCGGCTTTGACACAGGTCGGGCTGATGCTCGACACTCACGTTGCGCCCGAAGACGACGGCGGATCAGAGCGATACTCATCCCACGGAGAGGAATACCGTTACCACCGATTCTCGGAGGCTGGCAGAAAGGCTCCCTTCGCAGGCATGCAGGATCATGCGAAATGGCTGCATGAGGCGGACATCGTTGATCTGCTTCGGTCATGTGGGTTTGCTGACGTCGACGTGGCCGAACGGCGGTCGGAACGCAACGGGCCACGCGTGTTGATCTACGCGCAGCGATAACTGTGGACGTCGTCAGGCGGTCACCCGATTGATCGATTTCGGGTCACTCATCTCGTGAATCTTGTAGCGGTCGTGTGGGTCAAGATTTTCTATTTCGGCAAATGAGAGTGGTGCCGCCGACACGTGCGTGATCAGAGGATGGAACGGACGCTCACCGGTCTCCCCGTCGGCGATCAGGTCCTCGTGGAGCTTCTCGCCAGGTCGTAAGCCGGTGTAGACGATCTCGAGCGGAGGGGTGTGCTGTTCGGCGAATCGTTTGGCCACGTCGGCAATCCGCACGGGCTCGCCCATGTCGAGCACGAGCACCTCGCCGTCGCGGCCGATTGCGCCTGCATTGATCACGAGCAGTGCGGCTTCTTCCACCAGCATGAAGTAGCGGGTGATGTCAGGATGGGTCACGGTGATGGGACCGCCTAGGTCCGCTTGGACACGGAAGGCAGGAAGCACGGAACCGCGTGAACCGAGCACGTTGCCGAAGCGAACCGACACATACGTGCCGGCGGCATTCAACCCCTTGTGTGCGGTGAGTTGTTCGGTCAGTCTCTTCGTGTAGCCGAGCACGCTGGTTGGGTTGGCCGCCTTGTCGGTACTGATGTTGACGAAATGCGTGACGCCAACTGCTTCGGCCGCTTCGAGTACGTTCTGCGTGCCCACGACATTCGTCTTCCAGCCCTCGTGCGGAGCGGCCTCGAGGAGGGGAAGATGCTTCAAGGCGGCGGCGTGGAAGACCACCTCAGGCTTGTGGTGCTCGAACAGCTCGAATATCCGGTCTCGGTCGCGAATGTCGCCGAGCAGCAGATCGTCGCCGTCGAGCAATGCCCGACCGTGGATCGACAGTTGGACTGCATGGAGACCACTCTCGTCTCGGTCGAGCTTGAGGAGAACCGCAGGGTCGAAACGCGCGAGTTGTCGACATAGTTCGCTGCCGATTGATCCGCCTGCCCCGGTAACCAATACCCGCTTTCCGGTGATGTATCCAGACACCGCAGCTGCATCGATGTCGGCCGGTCGTCGGCCGAGCAGGTCAGCTTCCGACACGGGGCGGATGTCATTGACACCGAGGTCGCCGATCATCTGATTCACCGATGGCAGCACCAGCAACCTGAGTCCGGCATTGCTCGTAATCGAATCGACGTCACGAATCAAGTCGCTGCTGGCACTAGGAATTGCCAGCAGAACGTCTTCTGCTCCGTACCGCGCGGCGACCTCACGCATCTGGCTGACAGGGCCCTGGACCCGCACACCAGATATTGAAAGCCTGCGACGGTTTGGATCGTCATCGAGGAACGCAACCGGCTGGTAGCGGCTCGACGAGTCGGACAGCAACGCCCTGACGATCTGTTCGCCGCCTTCGCCAGCACCGATGATCACCAGTGGGGCTGCGCCCTGAAGATCCCGCTTCGTC
>JANMTV010000027.1:0-12096 GCA_031390905.1 Ilumatobacteraceae bacterium
ACGCCGACGATCAAACCAAGCTGATCGCCTTCACCGGTCGCCAGCCGTAACCGGCTGGCGGTCACCGCGGGCCGTGAACCGCCCGGTTGGTATGAGAACCCGCACTACGCTGGCCGAGTGTGAGTGTCGATTGTGAGTGATAATTGTGAGCGATGATTGTGAGTGTTGAGGATGTGTCCGAGAATCGTGCGACAGCGGTAGAACACGTTGTCAGCGAACACGTTGTCAGCGAACACGGTGCCCGTGTCGACTTTGGACCGGACACGGCGGAACCGATGACGTACTCCGACTACCTGCACCTTGATGCGGTACTGGGTGCGCAGCACCCGCTCTCGCCCGACCACAACGAGATGCTGTTCATCGTGCAGCACCAGACGAGCGAGTTGTGGATGAAGTTGCTGTTGCACGAGTTGGTCGCCGCGAAGGCATCGATCGCGGCCGATAGAACACAGCCAGCCTTCAAGATGCTGGCGCGTGTCTCACGGATTTTCGAACAACTCGTGCACGCCTGGGATGTGTTGGCCACGATGACCCCGCCCGAGTACTCGGCGCTGCGCCCGTACCTGGCCAACTCGAGCGGGTTTCAAAGCCATCAGTACCGGTGCATCGAGTTTCACCTCGGCAACAAGAATGCAGCGATGCTGGCGCCGCATGCGCACCGTGCGGATTTGTTGTTCGAGGTCGAGGCCGCTTGGCGAGCACCCTCGTTGTACGACGAGGTGCTGGCGCTGCTCGGCAGGCGCGGCCTGGCGGTACCTTTCGATCGTCTCGATCGCGACTGGACCGCGCCGTATGAGAGCAGCCGTGGTGTTGAGCAAGCGTGGTTGCAGGTGTACCGATCGTCAGACACATATTGGGACCTGTATGAATTAGGTGAGGAGCTGGTCGATCTCGAAGACGCGTTTCGATTGTGGCGTTTCCGGCATGTCACGACGGTCGAACGGATCATCGGGATGAAGCAAGGAACGGGGGGCACGGCCGGCGTTTCATATCTACGCCGGATGCTCGACACGGTTCTGTTCCCCGAACTCTGGCAGCTTCGCACCGAGCTCTAGTTCCGTCTCCGACTCGGCTGCAGTTACGCGGGGCTCGTCGAAATCGGTCGACCGCCGATCATCTCCATCGTATGATCGGCGCAGGTCCCGTGCAAGGAGGTTCAGACGGTGAGCAACGTGCCAGAAGGAGCGACGATCAGCGACGACGGCCAGTGGTGGTGGGATGGTGAGAACTGGCAACCGGTCGAGGGTGGCGGCGATGGCAGTGGCGGCGACGAGCTGACTCCGGCGTTCGACTTCGGCAACAACGGCCTGCTGATGTCACCCGAGAATTCGCCCGTCGAGAGCGAGGGTGAACCGCTCAAGGCGTCGTTCGAGGTGTGTAACACCGGCACGGCCGCCGGTTCGGCGCACGTCACGTTATGGATCGACGACTCCGACTCTGGCATTTATTGGGACTCACCCGAACTCCAACCGGGGCAATGCACCGCTCCGAGCGACGGCTACATTCACGACATCCCCGGACAGACCGAGGGGCGACACAAGTTCGAGGTCTTTGCCGACCCGCCCGGCCCCTACGGCGGCTGGACATCGAACGAGATCGACGTCGGCCCGCCCGAAGGTTGAACGGGGTTGCGTTGCCCGGTCAGGCCCCGGGGTCTGCGCCGATTTCTTTTAGGGCGTCGCGGATCGCGGTCCGTAACCGGCGGGCAATTTCCGGGGAGAGGTGGGTGGCGAATCCTTCGCCGCGGCGGCCAACCTCCTCGACCGTGAGCACGACTCGTGGCTCCGCATCGTCGTAGTCGTCACTGATCGCGATCGCCCACGAAACCGGGGCCAAATCGTCCTCCCAGCCAGGTGGAACGTCCGCAGGAGTGGCCGGATAGTCGTCGATCGAACGCCGCATTGAGTCCCCAAATCGTAAATCCGACAAAAATGATCGGAATTGTCTTGTAACTGTCGGAATGGCTCGCTAAAGTCGATCCTAATACCTGACTGACTTGATCGGAATTACCGGGAATCATGACTGCGACACTCAACTCCAGCACAGACGTCAGCCCGACGCCCGTCGCTGTGCGCCGTCGCAGCGTACTTTCGGAAACGCAGGTCAACGAAGCCAACCAACTGCTCGAAGGCAAGTCTCCTCAGGAAATCGTACGTTGGGCGCACGAATCATTTGGCAATCGCCTGGCGATGACGGCGTCCTTTGCCGACACGGCGATGATCGACATTGCGACCAAGGTCGATCCCGACATCGAAGTGATCTTTCTCGACACCGGCTTTCACTTCGCCGAAACGCTCAACACCGTGCGGCGTGCGATGGAGCGATACGAACTCAACCTCACCGTGCTGCGCCCCGAGGCTGACGCCGCCGATGTTTGGGCCGATGGTTCTGCGGCTTGCTGTGCGGCCCGCAAGTTGTCGCCGCTCGAGGAGTACTTGCCGAACCACGCCGATGCTTGGTTGAGCGGTCTCCGCCGCGCCGACGACGCCAGCCGCTCCGCCGCCCCGATCGTGTCGATCGACAAGCGTGGGCTGATCAAGGTCAACCCGATTGCCGCCATGTCCGATGAGGAATACGATCGGTACATCGCCGACAATGACGTGATCATCAATACCCTGCAACTCGACGGCTACGCCTCGATTGGTTGCTGGCCGTGCACCGAGCCGTCGACTGACGGTCGCTCCGGGCGGTGGGCTGGCAGCGGCAAGACCGAATGTGGATTGCACCTGTGAGTGCTCCCGTGTTCGAATCCCCGTTCCCCGTCAATCTCGACCTGCGTGGGCGCCGTGTGCTTGTAGTCGGTGGTGGCCCTGTCGCCGCCCGCAAGGCCGCATCACTGCTTCGGGCCGGAGCCAACGTCACAGTCGTCGCCCCGAGCGCTGTATCGGAACTTGCGGAAGATCCCGATATCCGCTGGCATCGACGCGAGTACCGCCGGGGTGAAGTCGCCTCGTACCGGCTGGCAATTACGGCCACAAACGATCCGAAGGTCAACGGTCAAGTTGCGCGTGACGGTAACGCAGCCAACGTGCTCGTGAACTCTGCTGACGACCCGGCCAACTGCTCGTTTATCCTGCCTGCCGTGATCACTCGCGGCGACCTGCAAATCACAGTCTCGACCAACGGTCGTAGTCCGGCTTTCGCTCGTTGGGCGCGCCAAAAGCTCGAACGCGACTTCACTGACGTGCATGCGCGAGTGCTCGACCTGCTCAGCGATGTCCGCGACGAGGCTCGAGATCTGCACGGCACGTCTGAACTACCAGGCTGGAACGATGCGCTCGATGACGAACTGATCGACTTGGTCGCGCAGGGGCGCGATGATGAAGCTCGTGAACGTGTCCGCGCTGCTCTCGGTTTGGCGACGCTCGATCCGTCTGGGGCCTAGCTGATGACCGTGCACCTCGTTGGGGCGGGGCCAGGTGATCCAGACCTGCTCACACTGAAGGCCGCATCGCTGCTCGCCCGCGCCGATGTTGTCATGCATGACCGACTGGTCGATCCGCGTGTGCTGGCGCTTGCAGCTCCCTGGGCCGAACTGATCGACGTCGGCAAGACCCCCGGTTCGCGCCGCAACTCGCAGGACGAGATCAACCAGACATTGATCGACCGTGGTCGCCGATTCGGATGTGTGGTGCGGCTCAAAGGCGGCGACCCGTTCGTGTTCGGACGCGGCGGCGAGGAAGCAGTCGAGCTACTGATCGCCGGTGTCGACGTCGAGGAAGTTCCCGGTGTGTCGTCTGCGATCGCCGCTCCCGCAGCGGCCGGAATTCCTGTCACGATGCGCGGCATATCAGCCGGCCTGACCGTGATCACTGCCCATGAGGATCCTGAGCACGACCTGTCCCTCGATTGGGATGCGCTCGCCAACACCGGCACCACGCTCGTGATCTTGATGGGGGCTGCCCGTGCTGCGTCGATTGCCGATCGATTGATTCTGGGCGGCATGGCCAACAACACACCGGTTGCCGTGATCACAGCGGCGACCACGCCGCAACAATTCGTGATCCGAACTGTTCTCGATCAGCTCGGGACGTTTCGAATCGTTAACCCCTCGACGATTGTCGTCGGCCAGGTCGCGGCCTACGACGTGCTTGATCCAGCGGCCTACCAACATGCCGCGGTGCACGCATCCCACGCAACGACACTCGCTGCGATAGCAGCACCGACAACAGTCACGACAGGATTCTCGCTATGACCGTTCTCGATACTTCACCGGTCGCCGCCCCGGCGATCCGCACGATGCCAGTCGACCCTGACATGCAGGCCGACATCGACAAGTTCCGGGTCCAACTCGCCCGCTATCAGGCAGGCGATCTCGACCAGGACGTGTTCCGTGTGTTCCGTTTGACGAACGGAATCTACGGTCAGCGCCAAGGTGGCACCGCCCAGATGGTGCGGGTCAAGGTGCCATACGGCTCGATGACGCCCGAGCAACTCGAGATGATCGGCTTTCTCGTCGAGCGCTACAGCCGCGGTTGGGGCCATATCACGACACGTCAGAACATCCAGTTTCATTTCGTCGAACTCGATGACATTCCCGACGTGATGCAGCATCTCGCCTCGGTCGGCCTCACAACCCGCGAGGCGTGCGGCGACACGGTCCGCAACGTGCAGGGCTGCCATCTGGCCGGTGCCTGCCCGCAAGAGGTGCTCGACATCACACAGTGGGCGGAGGCCGCCTACCAGCACTTCGTGCGCAACCCGATCGGACAACGCCTGCCACGCAAGTTCAAGATCAACTTCTCCGGGTGTGCCACTGATTGTGGACAGGCAATGTTCAACGATGCCGGCGTGATCGCCGTCAGCCGGATTCGCCCCGACGGCAGCGTCGAGCGTGGCTTCCGGGTTTACATCGCAGGTGGCCTCGGAGCGAACCCACACCCCGCGCTGGCCCTCGAAGAGTTCACGAGCCGCGAGGATCTGCTCCCGACGATCGAGGCGATCCTTCGGGTGTTCGACCAGGCCGGCAACCGTGACAACAAGCTGCGGGCACGCCTCAAGTGGTTGATCGACACACTTGGATTCGAGGAAGTTCAGCGTCGAATCCTGAAGTCGCGGCACTTCCTCGTGGCGTCGTCGACATGGCCCGGCGGAATTCCGGCCGCGGTGCTCGAGTATGGCGATCAGCCGGCTGGAGTCGTCGCCGAGGGCGAAGTGACACAAATCGGCCACGGGATCGACCAGACGTTTGGTACCGCCACCCCGGTCAGCATCGGCGGGTTGTCGCCGTACGTGCGCTGGCATCACTCCAACGTCGTCCGCGGTGCCGGGAACGGCTCGGTGTCGGCATACGCGTGGGCGGAACTTGGCGACATCACCGCCGACCAGTTCCGGGCACTCGCCAGCATCCAGCGCGAGTTCAAGGCTGGCGTGCGACTCACCAACCGCCAGAACCTCGTCTTCCGTGAACTCACCGAGGATCAGTTGCCGCTGTTGTTCGAGCGCCTCACAGCGATCGGGATGGCGCTGCCCGGTGCCGAGCTGAGCCGTGATGTCGTGGCCTGCCCCGGAGCCGACACGTGCAACCTGGCCGTGACACAAAGTCGTGGCCTGGCCAAGGCGATCGGTGATCGCTTGGAGGAGGAGGGCCTGACCGAAATTGGTGGCGTCCGGATCAATATTTCCGGTTGCACCAACTCATGCGGTCAACACCACTCATCTGATATCGGTTTCTTCGGTGCCGAGCGTCGCGCCAACGGGCGATCAGCGCCCGGTTATCAGATGTTGCTAGGCGGTTACGTCGGTGAGGAGCAGATCTACTTCGGCGAGAAAGCGTTGCGCCTTCCAGCCAAGAACGCTGCCGAAGGCGCCGTCCGGGTGATCCGTCGTTTCGCCGGCGAACGCAATGCCGGTGAGAAATTCCGCTCGTGGCTCGACCGCTCAGGTGGTGCCGCCGGCGTGGCCGCCGAACTCAAGGAACTCGACCAGTTCCCAGCCTTCGAGGACAATCCCGACTTCTACGTCGACTTCGGCGAAACCGGCCCGTACGTGGCCGAAATCGGCGAAAGCGAATGCGCCACCTGAGACCCGGACCGCCGATCGTTACGAGCGGGATTGCCATTCCTTGGTGGCGTCAGTCAGCACACGTCGGAGTACCTGTTCGATGAACACGAACTCTTGTTCTCCGGCGATCAGCGGGGGAGACAGGGTGATCACGGGTTCGCCCCGATCGTCGGCTCGGCAGATCAGACCGGCTTCGTACAGACGCGGTGAGAGATATCCACGCAGCAGCCACTCCGCTTCATCGGCAGCGAAGACGCCACGACCGCCATCCTTCTCGCCGGCCACCAACTCGATGGCGTAGAAGTAGCCGGCACCGCGCACGTCGCCAACCAGTGGGATATCGCGCAGACCATCGAGCAGCGACTTGAACCGGTCCTCGTTGGCCAGCACATGGCCGCAGATGTCCTCGCGTTCGAACACGTCGAGGTTGGCGTTGGCTACGGCGCACGAAACTGGGTGAGCACCAAACGTTTGACCCTGCAGAAACGTGGTGGGGGCGTCGAGGAACGGTTCGGCGATTCGGTCGCTGATCATCAGCCCGCCGAGCGGTGAGTACCCCGAGGTGACTCCCTTGGCGAACGTGATCATGTCGGGCTGATACTCGTATCGCAGGCTGCCGAACATGTGACCGAATCGGCCGAACGCCGAGATCACCTCATCGCTGACGAACAGCACGCCGTACTCGTCGCAGATCTCCCGCACGCGAGCGAAGTAACCCGCTGGCGGCACGAATGCTCCGCCGGTGTTCTGGACCGGTTCCATGAACACCGCAGCCACCGAATCGGGTCCTTCCATCTCGATTCGCAGCGCCAGATCATCGGCGCAGCGCAATGTGCAGGCGTCGAGATGCTGACAATCGTGACATCGGAAGCGGTACGGCGTCTGGACCTTCACGGCACCGGGCATCAGCGGTTCGAACGGCGTCTTGATCCCCGGCACACCGGTCAAACTGAGCGCGCCGATCGACGTGCCGTGGTAAGCGAGATATCGCGAGATCACTTTCGTCTTGCCTGGCTGGCCCATCAACTTCCAGTACTGACGTGAGAGCTTGATCGCCGACTCGACCGCGTCGCCACCGGTTGGCGTCAGAAACACCCGATTGAGGTCCCCAGGAGCGTATGACGCCAACCGTTCGGCGAGCACGATCGCCGGCTCGTGAGCGAACGACCAGACCGGAAAGTAGGCCAACTTGCGGGCCTGTTCGGCGGCTGCATCGGCCAGTTCGGTACGCCCATGCCCGACCTGCACGGTGAACAGCGCGGCCAGCCCGTCGAGGTAACGCTTGCCGTGCTGATCGGTGACGTAGCACCCGTCGCCGCTCACAATCACGGGGATTTCGGCTGCTTCACCGTCACCAGATGTGAGGCGAGTGAAGTGCATCCACAGGTGCCGACGAGCCGACTCCGAGAGTGCAGTCATGGGGGCGAGTCTGTCACGCGCATGGGCGACCACCTAATGTCTCCCGAATGGGGCGAACTCTTGCGGTTGTATTGGCTGTCGGCGTGTTGTCAGCGTCATGTTCGTCAGGCGGTGACGACAATCCGACAGTGGTTCGAGCCGACCAGGAGTCGTCGACGGCGGATTCCGTTGATGACGGGAACAGCCAGCCTGATGACACATCCGGTGATCAATCCAGCAGTTCATCGACCGCGCCAGCAGACGGTGTGGTTCCCTTGCCCGGGTTGCTTGACACAACAGATGATCCGATCCCGCTCGACGATTCGGTCCGCACCGGTACGTTGCCGAACGGGCTTACTTACTACGTCCGTTACAACGACAACCCCGGGGCCAAGGCCGAATTACGGCTGGCCATCAATGCCGGTTCGGTCAACGAGATTGGACCGTCGACCGGCTTGGCGCACTTCGTCGAACACATGCTGTTCAACGGAACCGAGAAGTTCCCGAAGAACGATCTGATCGACGTGTTGCGAGGCTTTGGTGCGTCATTCGGTGCCGACATCAACGCCTACACCTCGACCGATGAGACGGTGTACGAGTTGACCGTGCCGAACGATGACGAGTCATTGAGCACAGGTCTGACGGTGCTCGAGCAATGGCTGTCGCACGCCACGTTCGATCCCGATCAGGTCGTCTCCGAACGCGGTGTCGTGCTCGACGAGTGGCGGGTCAGCACGCAGAGCGCGAGTGGTCGTTTGTTTGAAGTCGCTGAGGATCTGTACTACTCCGACTCGGCCTACGCCGGGCGGTTCCCGATCGGTACCGACACGTCGATCAGTGCGATGGAAGCTGTGGAGTTGCGTGAGTTCTACGACGCCTGGTATCGGCCGGACAACGCCGCCATCGTCGTCGTCGGCGATGTCGACGTCGATGACACCGTCGACCAGATCGAAGAACTGTTTGGGCCGGCAGTGGCCCGCAGCGATGCGATGCCTGAGCGACCTGACACGTCGTTCCCAATCGACACCGAACCCAATTTCGGATTGCACTCCGACCCTGATCAGACGACGGTCGACGTCGAGGTCACGTTGCCCCTGCCTGGCGACACAGGGACCGGGACAGCCAGCCTGCGGGCCACCTTGATCGATCAGATGATCTACGACGCGTTGGTCCGCCGGCTCGACCAGGACGTGTCGGCCGGGACAGCGCCGTTCGATCAAATTCTGCCCGGCGGGAACGGTTTCGTGCGGAGCTACGACGCGCCGGCGCTGTACTCGTTCACCGATGCCGAACGGGTCGGCGACACACTGCAAGCGTTACTCGACGAGTATCAACGGGCGAACCGATTCGGCTTCACAGCCGACGAGGTCGACGTCGTCAAGGAGTCGGTGCGGGCCGGGTACGACTCGCGTTATGACGGTCGGGACTCGACTCAAGACGTAGCCTGGGCCGGCCAGTACGTCTCGCATTTCTTGATGGGTACGCCCTATCCGACGATCGAGGTCGAACACGAGGTCGCCACGTCGATCATCGACGGCGTCACACCGGAAGCGCTTGATCTCCGGTTCCGTGCTCGCTGGACCAACAGCGCGCCGCATGTGATCATCTCGACCCCCGCCACCGAGACGGTACTCACCGAGGATGAGGTGTTGGCGATGATTGCCGGCTTGGCGGATCGTGACCTGACTCCTCGAGAAGGGCTCGGTGATTTGCCCGATGCGCTGATGGAGCGCCCTGCCGTTGTGGAAGCGTCATCGAATGAGTCGATTCTGTCCACCGGCGACCCATATTTCGATCCCTTAGTGCTCACGTTCCCGAACGGTGTGACGGTGATCCTCAACTCCGACAAGATCGTCGAGGGACAGGTCGAGATGCAAGCCAGCAGTCCCGGCGGGCTCTCATTGGTTGCCGACGCCGATGTGGTCGACGGCCACTACGCCTCGCAGATCGTGATGGGTAGCGGCGTCGATCGATTCAACTCGTCGGAACTCTCGCAGATCATCGCCGGGCGTGATGTGTCACTCGACGCATGGAGCACTCCATACATCGACAACTTCGCGGGTACAGCGGCGACGACCGACCTTGAAGTGCTGTTTCAGTTGATCCACCTCTACGTGACCAAGCCGCGCGTCGATCAGGTCGCCCTTCGTCAGGTGCAACAGTTCGACGGCCCGCTGGTAGCGGACCCGACCACTGACCCAGATGTCGCCGGTGAAGATGCGTTGCTCGACGCTCGATATCCCGGCGAACCGCGCTATGCATCGCTTCCGACTCCAGAAGATTTCGCCACGCTTGATCTCGAAGGAGCCAAGCGGGTCTGGCTCGAACGGTACGGCGACGCCACCGACTGGACGTTCGTGTTTTCAGGTGATTTCGACATGGATGAAGTGATCGACTTTGCCGGCTCGTATCTCGCCACGCTGCCAGCTTCCGGAACACCGGAGGAATGGGTTGCCGTCGGTGGTCCGCCGCCCGAGGGCGTGGTCGAAGTGTCCGTTTCGGCAGGCACCGGTGATACAGCGACCGTGTCGATGTTGTTCACGAGCCCAATCTCGGAGGTCGACGCTGTCGTTCGCGACACGGCAGATGTTGCCAGTCAGGTCGTGAGCGCCCGACTGACCGACGTGATCCGCGAGGAACTTGGTGAGACGTACTCACCGAATGCGTTCTCGTTCATCACCACCGACCCAGATCCTGTGGTCGAGACGTACGTGTTCGTGAGCGGTTCTCCTGATCGCGTCGGTGGGATCACGGATCTCGTGATCGGCGAGTTGGCTGATCTCGCTGCCAACGGCCCGTCTGACAACGAGTTCGAGAACGCTTACGCCCAAATCGAAGAGCAGTACGGCTTTATCAACAACAGCCAGATCATCTCGGTCCTACTCAACGACGAGCTGTACGCGACCAACGATCTCGACGACTACCTCAATCAGTATCCGGCGCTCGAGTCGGTCACCGCACAAGTCGTGCAGGAGTACATCGCCAGCCACATGCCGACCGATCGCAACATCCAAGTCACCGTGATTCCGCGCTGATCTGGGTGCTGCATGCTCTCTCGCTGCTGACTACAGTCCGTGGCGAAAGCATTTCGATCGACGAGGGGAAATCGATATGAGAACACGAGCCGCCGTCCTGCGTGAGTTGCACGCACCATGGAATGTCGAGGAAATCGAGCTCGATCCACCCAAGGCTGGCGAGGTCCTGGTCAAACTGATGGCCTCGGGGATGTGCCACTCCGACGAGCATTTGGTGACCGGCGATCTCACTGGCGGCGCACCGGCCCCTCCGGTGATTGGCGGGCACGAGGGTGCCGGCATCGTGCAAGAGGTCGGTGAGGGCGTCACGTGGCTCGAGCCCGGCGACCATGTTGTGTTCGGGTTCATTCCGGCCTGCGGACGCTGTGTGCCGTGCGTCGAGGGCCATTCGAGTCTGTGTGAGAACGGTGCCAACTTTCCCGTCGGGCTACAGGTCAGCGACAGGACCTCACGTCACCACACGCTCGACGGTCTTGACCTGGCCCTGATGTGCATCCTCGGTACCTTCGCCGAGCACACGGTGGTCCACGAGTCGAGTTGCGTCAAGATCGACAAGAACTGGCCGATGGACAAGGCCTGCCTGCTCGGCTGCGGTGTTGTCACGGGGTGGGGTTCGGCCGTCTATGCGGCCGGCGTTCAACCTGGTGACTATGTAGCGGTGGTCGGGGCTGGAGGCATCGGCGTGAACGCTGTGCAGGGCGCCAAGATGGCGGGCGCCCGAGCGATCGCGGCGATCGACCCGGTCGACTTCAAACGCAAGAAGGCGATGGAGTTCGGGGCGACTCACACCTACTCCTCGATCCAAGAGGCGCTCGACCAGATGGCTGACTCGACCTGGGGGCGCGGTTTCGACAAGGTGATCATGACGATGGGCGTCGGCAACGGCGAGGCGCTCGGTCAGGCGTTCTGGCTCGGCGGTAAACGATCGAAGATTGTGATCACCAATCTGCATCCCACTTCTGAAGCCTCGATCGCTATCCCTGCGTTCTTCCTCACGGCCTACGAAAAGACGATCGTCGGTTCGATCTTCGGCTCGGCCAATATCCGCAAGGACATCCCGCGCCTGATGGAGATGTATCTGATGGGTCAGCTCAATCTCGACGATTTGATCACCAAGACGTACACCCTGGATCAGATCAACGAGGGCTACGACGCCATGCGCAACGGAGAAAACATCCGCGGAGTGATCCTCTTCGACTGAGCCAGCCGCACGTCGCTGAGCCGGGTTCGCGCCCGGACGTGTGTAGGGGCGCGGCGATGTGACCCTCACAGCTGGAGGGTCTGGATCGTCTGGTTGTCCTGTTTGACCCGCAGCTGTTCTTGTTCGTTCTGTTCTTGCTGTTTGGCGTGTTTGCCTTGGCGGTGTCGTTCGACTCGGTTGCCGGGTCTGATCTGGATTGGAACCGTGGCGTGTAGTTCTCCGTCGGGTGTTCGGATCGTCAACGTGCGGTCGTCGGCGGGGGTCAAGCTCCAGCCGCCTTCGTGGATCAGGTGGTGGTGGTGTTTACAGATCGGTACCAGGTGTTTTAGGTCGGTTCGTCCGCCGTTGGCCCATTCGTGGAGGTGGTGGATTTCGCAGCGGTCGAAACTGACATCGCAACCATGAAACGCACATGTCCGATAGATCGCCCGTAAGGCACGTCGTTGGGTCCGGTTGGCG
>JANMTV010000197.1:0-3815 GCA_031390905.1 Ilumatobacteraceae bacterium
ACCGTGCGAGGGTCCTGATGCGGGTACTGCTCGATCTCTGGCAGCAATTCGACGACGATCGTCGGGTCGCTGGGGTAGTACGCCGATGACTCGAAGTAGACCTTGGAGAGATCGATCGGGGAGTCGACTTCGAGGTACGCCTCGATCGTGTCCTGCGACGCGACGAGGTTCGGTTCGGCCTCCGTCGGGAACACCGGGCCGACGACAGCGAAATCGACACTGAAGGTAAACTCACCGGTCGCGGTACTCGCGATCGTGGCGCTCGGCACCGGCACTTCGACCCCGTTGTGCTTCAGCACGACGCGTACGTTGTCGCTGGTCGCCAAGGCCTTGTTGACAGTTGCCTCGAACCGCACGGTGCCGGTCTTCGGCACGACGACTTGGCTGTTCGGCCGGCCGGCGAGGGTGAAGTCAGAGGACGAGTCGAACCCGAGCTGCGAGAGGCCGTTGGCGTCGAGCGGCACGCTTGCCAGGTCGGCCACGCCGGTGACCGCGGTGTAGGTGATCGCCGGGTCCCAGGAGACGTCGTCGTTGGCACCGTCGTCGACCGAACCGACGCGGAAGAAGATCTCGTCGCCAGCCGACACGCTACGCGTGATGGCTGACGTGAATGCCTGGGAGCCGTTGCCGAGCAGGTTCGCCGCGGTAATCTCGTTGTCGTTGTGCTGGATCGCAACGCGCACACCGTCGGCGGAATCGACGCCGGTCATCGTGACGGGCGCGTTCAGCGAGATGGTGCCGCCGTAGGGGGCGATCCAGCGCTTGACGGTGTCGATCGGCGGAGACTGAGCTTCGAGGTTCTCCTGCAGGTCGGCGACCTCGTCCACAGTCAGGCTCGGGCTGCCGCCATCCGCCGGAAGCGGGATGATCGTTCCACCGCTGCCCGTGCTGAACGTCGGAACCCCACTGACGAGCCGGTTGAAGTACACGCTGCCGGAACTGACGAAGTCGACCAGTCCGTCGGCATTCACGTCGGTGAAGTAACTGTCACCGATCTCGAAGTCACCACCCAGACCAACGGCGAGCGTGACGACGATGTGGGCCTCGATTGACAGCTGGAAGCTCACATTCGTGTCACGCGACAGACGCGGCAAGCTGCCGCCGGTCGGGGTCGGTGCGCCGAACGTGCCATTATCGTCGGGGCCGCTCTGGTTGAGGCGGAACTTGATCGTGCTGCCGTCCTTCCAGACCTTGTCTGGCAAGGTGTCGCCGTTCAGATCGATCCACTCGGCGAGGGCCTCGGTGCCGCCGGCACCGATCTGGATCGAACCGCCGAACGAACCGACCTTCTGCGGGATCACCGCATTGAAGCCGATGTAGGCGTGGCCCTCGGCCGAGTTGTTCATCGATGCACCGAGCGCGCCAACGGAGGCGCTGCCGATGTTGAGCAGCGACTGGTCGGAGATGTCGCTGCCCGTGCTCCAGTCGGTCGGACCGGCGAAGCCGGTATAGCCGTTGGCGGTACGGGCCAGCGGATCGCTGTAGTCGAACTCGTGCCACGCCGACTCGGAACTCGTCGTGCTGATCTGACCGACCCGGCTGAGCAGTGACTTTCCGAACGGGCCGGTCTCGTACTCGAGGTCGTAGCGCACAGCCAGTTGGTCATACGTGCGCGGTCCGCGCCCAATCAGTTCGCCGTTCGTGTCGAGAATGTCGATCGGGTCGCCGTACATGACGACCACGCGGGCGAGGCGGTCGTTGATCACGTCGACGAATCCAAGGCTGCCATCGACGATCGGGTCGGGGCGCACAGTGCCGGTCGGGGCAACCTCTGACTGGCGCAGAAACTCGACGCGGTACGGTGCGTCGTTCTGGTATCCGGGATCGGGAGCAACTTCGGCGGCCTCGGTGTAGTCGATGTGATCGAGATACTTGTGTCGTCCGCACATGAAGGTTGCAGCGGTGGTGCACGCCTGCGGGGTCCACCCTGTAGTCGTCCGGGCATAGGTGACCGAGGTGTAGTAGTAGCGAATCTGGTTGACGCCGACATCTCGTTGGGCCGACAGGTGCCACTTCACGGCGTTGCCGTTGTCGTCGAACTCGATTGCTTGCGTGTCGATCTCGACGGCTCTGCCAAGCGGCTGGTCGGCGAACTTGCGGTAGCCGAACGGGCCGCCCGGATCCGGCTTGCCCCCGTACCAGAACACGTTGCCGAACTTGTCGTGGATTTCCCAGAAGTACGTCGCGGGGCTGCTGCCATGGCGGATGATCTGCTGGTATTCCGTCTCGACCTGGCGGGTGTAGTCCTGACGTTCGGCGACGCGGGCCTCCCACACGCCGTCTGTCGCATTCGGCGTGAGGAGTTCACCATTCAGCAAGTACGACTCACTCTCGAGAGCCGGATCGAAGTGCGGCGCACCGAACGCCGTGTCGACGCTGATCTCACCGACCGACAGGTCCCACCCGAGACCGACCCAACCGTTGCCACCGCCCGAGTCGTAGCCGAGCGACACCTCCGGTGTGATCCCACGCCCGGGCGGAATGACGAAGGGGTATTCGATCTGCGCGCCGCCGCCACTGTTCGCAACGGGCGGCGAAACGAGGGCTAGGCCTTCGGTCGGGTCCGCATACTGCAGCCCGTCGACCACCCCGTTGCCGAGCTGATCCGGCTGAAGCTGAGGTTCGCGGGCGACCGTCTTGCCTGATGCGGCACCCAATGGTTCCGCCAGCGCCTGGGCAGGCACGAGGCTTGTGATGCTGAAGCCAACGACCATGAGAAGCGAACGAACCGTGAACCAACCACTGCGCTGTGCGGAGTACGAGTGCGTCATGTTCGGAATGTAGGACCCCTCTGAGTGCAGCCGCATCGGTCATTTGACCGATGCGGCTGTGACATCCAGCACACCTGGCCAGGCATCTGTTCTGAACCACGCACTCTGACATCGACGAGCGATTGCAACGCTCGGCCACGTGGGAGCCTCGTGGTTGACGCCGGTGCCGGAACCAGTCAAACCGACATCTATCGAGCAACGGGCGATGTTGCTGGTCGACCTGTTGTTGCTTCCTGACGAACTCCGTCCACTGCCGCATCGTGAACTCGATGCCAAGCCGTTCAGGCAACTCTGTGGCTCAGGCTGAACCGTCGCTTATCGAGCCGTCCCTTGCCGCGAGGGTGATCGAGCTCCATAATGCTGTAGTTGAGGCTGAGATCGCCCATGGTTTCGGTGTGCACTTGCACTGAGTCGCACGGTTAGGCGGGTTTGCTGTTGCGTTCGATGTACAACGGCACGAGACGTTCGATCAGATCGAAGGGAACTGGCTGTCGGAGCGGGAACCGCAGCGTGCCGTTGCCGACGCGATACGGGGCGATTTCCAACTCGATCGATTCGTCGCCTTCGGGGATTGGGTACAGCGCGATGTGGTGTTTCCACGCCGCAATATGAATCAGGTTTCTACCGTTCAATGTGAATGTCGGGATGTTGTAGCTGATCGTTTCCCCGGTGTCGGGAGCTACCTCGCGGATCGTCTGTCGGACTTGTTCGATGATCGGCTGAACATCCGCTGGTAGTGAAGCAATGTATTCGTCGATCGTCTCGAATCGGTTGGGCATGGCGTTGCCTTTCGGACTGTTGTTTCGGAGTGGTCAGGTTGAGCCGAGTTGGCGTTTGCGCCTTGCTACGAACTCGGAGAGGGCTTCGTCGATACCGACGTCGAGTGGTGGCTGTTCGTACTCGGCGAGCAGTTGCTTCCAGATCCGATTCGCTCGGACGGTGGCGTCTTCGCTGCCATTCTCAACCCACGATTCGAAGTTGCGCCAGTCCGACAGGAGAGGTGTGTAGAACGCCGTTTCGTACCGCTGCATCGTGTGTGGCGAA
>JANMTV010000048.1:0-9086 GCA_031390905.1 Ilumatobacteraceae bacterium
GTCGTTCGAGCCATGACGTCGTTCGAGCCATGACGTCGTTCGAGCCATGACGTCGTTCGAGCCATGACGTCGTTCGAGCCATGACGTCGTTCGATCTGCACCGTCGAGGCGTGCGATGTCAGATGAAACGAAAGCTCGAAATCAGTTCGACGAATACGTTCATGTTGGCCTGGACCGACTCGTCGCGTTGACTGGTTCCAATGATCTGGAAAAAGTCGACCAGTTTCCCGCCCTCGGTGACGGGAGCGAAGAACATTGCTTGCATCTGTGCAAGAGGCCGACCGTTCGGTCCATCGAGGTTGACGCCCCGGAGATACACGACGTTGCTCCCAAAACGGGCCAATCGTTCACCGTTGTCGACCGCACTCGGTGTCGATTTCTTCAACTTCGCCCATGTCACTTTGGCGGCCCGCTCAAAATCGATCGAGCGGGGCACTTTGTCGTGGCGAATGATTCCGTTGACCCAGAAACCATCGTCGTCGACGGTGGGCTGACGGACGACGCACAAGGCGCCCGGTGCCTCGTCGATCACCCAACCCTCGGGCACGGCGAACAGGAACTGCGGGATCCCAGGCACCATGGCGCTTGGGTGGACTGCGATTCGCCCGATCGACGGGTCAACGGTTGGTTTTTCGATGGGTGGCTCGTCGGGCATGGCCGGACTGTACTGCATCGGCACCCGGTGGCCGGTTGGATAGGCGCATCACCGGGAATGACAGAACCGGGAATGCTCCCGGTGACGGACGATTCCAGGTCGTTTACCATGCATCCAGAGGCCAACTGCGGCCACATGAAGTCAGACCGTACAGAAGGGTACTCAGGTCATGAATTGGTTTGAGCAGGCAATGTCAGACATCGGCAACGCCGTCGAAGACGCCGTGGAATGGGTCGGCGAGGCGGCCGAGGACGTCGCTGAGGCGGTCGGCGACGTGGTCGATTTGATTGCCAGCGGAGCTGAAGTCGTTGGAGAGGCGATTGCCAGCGGTGCCGAAGTCGTTGGAGAGGCGATTGTTGCCGGCGCCGAGGCAGTCGGCGAAATGGTCGTCGACGTCGTCGAGGCTGTTGGCGAGGCAGCGGCCGACGTCGTCGATTGGACCCTGACCGTCGCTGACACCGTCATCTTCGATCCGGTCGACTTCATCACGGGCGGCGTGATCGACGTCGATTACGAAGGCGGCCAACTGACCGGCGAACTCAACCTCGGAATTGCGTCGGTCGGAATCAGCGTGGGTGAGCAGGGCTTCGATGCACACGCAGGGTTTGACATCGGTATCGCCAGCGGTGAAATCTCGTACGATTCCGACGATGGGCTCGCCATCGGCGGGTCACTCGGTATCGACTGGGGTCCACTTCCCTATGCCGAGGGCCACATCGACATTGGTGTCGATGGCGAAATTTCGATCGGCGGGCGGATCCAGGGCACGTTGCCACTTCCGTTCGGCTCGATCGGCGGCGAAGTCTCCGGCGAGCTGTATCGCAGCGCCGACGGCACCTGGGGCGCTACGAGCACGGTCGACGTTCTCTTGGATGGTCCCGGCGACACCGGTGCGAGCCTCCACAACGACGCCTCGATCGCACTAGGACGCGAAGGCTTCGAAGCATCGACCGCGACCGACGTCCTGCTCGACGGACCGCTCGGCACCGGCGCCGAATTCCACAACGACGCCTCGATCGACGTTGATGCCGGCGGCGACGTGTTGTTCGACGCCGGTGTCGAAGCGGCCGCAACCGGGCTCGGCGGCAAGGGCATCGGGACCGACGCAAACGTCGGCTACAGCAACATCACCGACGCTGACGGCAATGTCACCACCACCGCCGAAGCCGGCGCCGGCGTGAGCATCGGCGGTCGGGCGATAGACGCATCTACAGAGTTCGTTGGCACGAGATCCGCCGATGGCGAACGCAGTTCCAGCGTGTCCGGCGATGTTGATGTGACCGGATACGACGCCCCATCCCTCGCCGCGGATCGCCCTGGCGGCGGCACCTCGGCAACAGACAGCGCAGCGCTGGTCGAGGCGCCGTCTGAATCGTCAGCCGCACCCCTCAACAACCCGGCCGCCGATTCGATCAGCCAGCTTGCCGGCACTGGGGACCTGAGCGATGCGTTTGCGAGCGGTGAGGCCGACGTCGAAGTTGCGGTCGAACTGGTCGTGAGCGGAGCGCTCGATGATTTCAGCAGCGAGATCGTCAGCAGCGAGATCACTGAGGCAGCTGTCGAACAGGTGTGGGACGATATCGGCCAATGACCGACGCGTCCGCTTCACCGAACACGGCAACGACGGGTGCAACGACGGGTGCAACGACCGGGGCTGACGCCCTGATCATCGAAGTTGCCAAGCTACTTCAACGAATCGGTCGCTCCGATCTGGCCGAACGAGCCTCGATCGCGGCTGCCCGCCTGAGACGCCCATCGACAGTTGTGTGCGTTGTCGGCGAGTTCAAGCAGGGCAAGAGCTCGCTGATCAACGCACTGCTCGGTCAGCCGGTGTGTCCTGTTGACGACGATCTGGCGACGTCGGCGATCACGCTCGTGCGATGGGGCGAACAGCCCACCGCGATTGTCCGGCGCCGGGCCGAGTCCGGTGTCGCCGGTGACCCGCCGGTCATCGAAACGATTCAGGTCGGAGATATCCACGATTGGGTTAGCGAGGTGGGCAACCCTGGAAATGCGAAGCGAGTCGATCGGGTCGAAATCGTCGTTCCCAGCCCGCTTCTCAAACAAGGTCTCGTGATCGTCGACACACCAGGCATGGGTGGGCTCGGGGCCGGGCACGCCGCGGCGACACTGAGCTTCCTACCGTTCGCCGATGGATTAATTTTCACGAGCGATGCCTCGGCCGAACTCAGCGCGCCGGAAGTCGAGTTCCTACGGCGCGCCAGCGAGCTTTGCCCGACCGTGTTGTTCGCCCAAACCAAGATCGACCTGTACCCCAACTGGCAGCGGATCATGGATCTCAATCGAGGTCATTTTGAGCGAGCTGGCTTCTCGCCGCCGATGGTCGCCGTCAGTAGCGCCTTGCGAACGGAGGCGCTTCGCCGTAAGGACAAGACGCTCAACGAGCTCAGCCGCATACCTGAACTTGTCAAGCATCTCAGTGATGATGTCGTCGGCCCGGCAAAAGCATCTGCGACCAGTCGCTCGATCGCAGACGTGCTGGCGATCGTCGGTCAGGTACTTGCCGGGCTCGGCGCCGAAAGAGGAATCCTGACCGACCCCGCCACCGCCGCCGAAGCGGTCAAAGCGCTAGAAAGCGCCAAGGGACGCCTCGAGTTCCTTCGCGGTCCCGGTGCCAAATGGAACTTGCTCGTCGGCGATCGAGTTTCGGACCTTTCCAACAACGTCAACTATCGATTCCGAGGCGCGACGCGCAACATCTCACGCATGATGGACGAACGGATCGAACAGCTCACCAAGGGCGACGAGTGGGATGAACTCGCTCGATACATCCAGACTGTCGTGGCCGATGAAGTCACCCAAGTGTTCGTCGACCTTGAACAGGGCCGACATGACATTCGCGCTGAAGTCGTAGATCTGCTCCGCGAGGAGCACCTCGACCTTGCCGAACTTTCACCGATCGGAACCGGTTTCGATGTCACCGAAATGTGGCAGGGCAAAGCGCTCGAACAGGATGCATCCGGTGGGAAAAAGGCCTTCACCACGACGATCACAAGCATCCGAGGAGCGCAAGGCGGGATCATCATGTTTGGCATGCTGGGTACGTTTCTCCCAACTGCGGCCGGCGTGCTGATCGCCTCGAATCCCGTGCTACTCGGAATCGGTGCCGTGTTCGGCGGGATGGGTCTTGCTGACGACCGTAAGCGCAAGATCGCAGCCCGGCGGCAAGCTGCGCGCAGCCAGGTTCGCCAGTTTCTTGACGATGTGCAGTTTGAGATGGGCAACCAGATCGGCAATCTGATCCGGGAGATCCAGCGTGACCTGCGTGACGAGTTCACCGAACGAATCACCGAACTCGTGCGGACCTATGCCGATACCGCGACCCGAGCCCAGGCCGACGCGCAGGCATCGACCGTAGACCGTCAGAAGCGTGGCGTTGAACTCGATGCGTCGATCAGTGCATTGTCGACGTTCGAGGCCGCATTGCGCAGTTCTGCATCGAGTAAGGGCGCATCGTGAGCAGTTCGAACGGTCCCAGCGTTGCAGACGAGGTGATCGCCGTCGCTCAACAACTCGTCGCAACCGCACCATCCTCGGAGATTCGTGAGCAGGCTCAAGCGGTTGTCGATCGGTTGAGCGGCCCACTGCAAGTCGCCATCGCCGGCCGCGTCAAGGCCGGCAAGTCGACGTTGCTGAACGCGTTGGTTGGCGAGCGACTGGCACCAACCGACGCCGGCGAATGCACCAAGATCGTGAGCCGCTACCGTCGCGGGCAGGGTTATGAGGTCGTCGCTCGGATGCGTGATGGCCGGACCGAGTCGCTCGCCTTCGCACGCACCGGCGGCTCGCTTGACATCAAGTTAGGTGGACTCGTCGAGGCGGACGTCGAAACAATCGAGGTGTCGTGGCCCACGTCTGCTCTTGAATCAATCACCCTGATCGACACCCCGGGTCTGGCCAGCATCAACGATCAGAATTCTCGTCGAACCCGCGATTTCCTCGAAGCCGACCCCGATCGGCCGAGTGACGCCGACGCAGTGATCTACCTGATCCGCCATGCCCATCGAGCCGATATCGCATTTCTCGACGCGTTCATGGACCGGTCAGTCACTGCAGCCTCGCCAGTGAACGCAGTCGCTGTGCTCAGTCGGGCTGACGAGATCGGCGCCGGACGAGTTGACGCGATGGAATCGTCCGCCCGAATCGCCCGACGATACGAAGTCGACCCACAGCTACGAGGGCTGTGCGCTGCTGTGGTACCGCTCGCAGGCTTGCTTGCTGAGACCGGACTGACACTTCGGGAGGACGAGGTCGCCTCGTTGCGAATGCTCGCCGCTACCGACGACGACATGATGGCGATCATGTTGATGTCGGCTGACCAGTTCTGCGAACTGTCCAGTTCCGAGCTGACGGTCGAGTCACGTCGCGAACTGTTGGCCCGGTTCGGAATGTTCGGCATCCGGTTGGCGGTCGAAGAGGTCCGTTCTGGTCGTGCGACCACAGCGGCCGCGCTCGGTCCGATACTCGTCGAGCGATCCGGGTTGATCGCTCTGCGGGAGCTGATTTCACGTCATTTCGCGCCACGCGCCCGAGTACTGCAGGCGCGATCGGGTTTGACTGCTCTGAGGTCGATCGCTCGCGCCGTTGGCGACATCGACCGGGCGATCGCCTCCGATATCGAACGCCGCCTCGAACAGATCGAATCAACGACGGTCCAGTTCGCTCAGGTTCGCGCCGCCCACCTCGTCGGTTCAGGGGCGGTGGTCCTGGCCAACCACGAACGCGCCGAACTCGACCGACTGTTTTCTGGAGTTGGCGCGGCGACGTCACTCGGGCTCGAGCAACAAGCAGGATCTGACGAGATCCGCTCGACAGCGCTCGCAGGAATCTCCCGCTGGCGCACGCTGGCTTCCGACCCACTCGCTGACCCAACGGTGATCGAAGTCTGCGAAGTCGCCACGAGGACACTCGAACACATCTACGCCGACGCCGCCAACTGATCGAAACCGGGAATTTACCCGTCGAGCAGGCGACGGATCAGGAGTACGGTCAGGCTCTACGACGAAAAGGGGGCCGACGATGGCCGAGGAAACGAAGAGCGGACGGCTCGATGCAAACGATCGGGCGACGCGCCAAGAGGTCGCCGACGCACTCGGTACGACGCCCGATGACCCGGCCGTGACTGAGTGGATCAACGAGCACAACTCAGACGTACGCCTGATTCTTCGCGAACGCGAAGCAGAGCGTGCGGAATCGCAGGCACCGTCGGCGACTCCGGCGCCCGCGGTCGAGACCTTCGAGGACCCGTTTACCGGTGAGGCCTACACGGTTCCCAAGGTCGAGCTCGGCAAGTTGACCACCAATGAAGAACAGGAGTTACGCAATCTTCAGGAGCGGATTGACCTCGCTCGACGCGGGATTACGCCCGAGAGCTTCGAGGATCCGAAGGGGATCGCGACACCTACCAGAGAGGTGCAGATCGGGAGCACACACGTCACGACACACGAGGTCGTGTACCCCGACAGCCGCCTCGTGACGATTACGGATCGGGTTGACGCCGATGGCGACGGCACTCGAACCGAACGACTGAAGGACTTCGGCACGGATATCGACGGTGTGCGCGAGACCCCACTTGAGGCAGGCCTGCCTTCCGGTCCGGCCGTAGTGGTCGGCGGGACGCAGTACGGCACTCCGAACTTCGGGCCAGCCGACGACACCAGGCCGGCGAAACCGGCAGACTTGGTCGACAACTCCGATGTGCTCGATGCGATTCGGCCCGGCGGGCCGACAACCGACGCTGGCAAGGCGCTGCTCGACCAGTTTCCAGATATGTCTGGCGTGCCGACGGGTGCCAATCCTGGCTCGTCAGGTCAACCTCCGTCTGGCATGACTTCGCCGACCTCGTCGACCAATCCCACCAGCCCGAACAGTCCCTCACCCGCGAGTGGAGGCGGCGACCAGACCGACATGTACTCACCACCGGACATCGACAACTCCGGGTCGGACAACTTCGGGTCCGACAACTCCGGGTCGGACAACTCCGGGTCCGACAACTCCGGGTCCGACACGCCAAGCATGCCCGGCACATCAGATTCGGGAACGAATGAACAACCCGACGTCGCCCGGGTGCTCACTGACCAAACCGATTCGAACGGCGTCCGATCGGTGACTTGGATCGACAGCGACGGCAACGGCTGGGCGAATGACGGAACGAACCCCACATTCTTTCTCGGCAAAGATACGGGGGGCGATCTGGGCGTCGATGATAGCCCTCCGTCGACGCCACCCCCACCGCCACCGCCACCGTCGACGCCACCTGCGACTCCTCCCCCGGAGGAGGAAGAAGAAGAAGAAGAAGAAGAAGAAGAAGAGGAAGAGGAAGAAGAAGGCGACGACATGGTCAACCCTGACGCCGACACCGGAGGCGGCGGCCTCGCATCCGGCACCACCGGCCCGTTGCAACCCGACTACGGGTCGTCGACAGGCGCCGGTGTCACCAACTTCGGTCGGGGCGACCTCGGGCTGGGTGGTATCACCGGCGAGATCCGCACCACCAACACCGCCGGCCCTGACGTCGATCCCGACGCCGATACGGGATCAAGTGGGCTGGTAGTTGGTGGTGGAACCCTGGTCCCCGATTACGGATCATCAACCGGGGCCGGTGTCACCAACTTTGGTCGAGGCGATCTCCTGCCAGGACTTGGCCCAATCGAGCCGCCGACCGACGACGGCACCGACCCCTACGCCAGTGACGCAGAGTCATTCGGCGGGCGCGGGACGGTCGGATCGGATTTCGGCGCTGAAATCGGCGGCTTCGAACAGCTTGGCGACGCCGCCCTCGACATCGAGTTCGGTGCTGGTGACTTCGCAGCGACCGAGCAAGAAGCGACCCCGGGTTTCGACGCACCCGGCGACGACATGTTCGACTGAGCCCGATTGGGTCCTGTCGTTCACGAACCCGAGATCGTCCGAAGCGACAAGCCGTCCTCGAAGTAGAGGGCACCGGCGCGATCATCAGTAAGGGAGCCGACCGCTCCGATTGACGATTCGTGAGCGGCGACGCCGTCGACCTGCGCGACGTCGGCCTGACGAGCGATCACGAGCTCGATCGAACCGCCACCGATGCGCACGATCGCACCACTCGCCGAATCGGCGACGTACACCCGATCTGATCCGTCGACAGTCAGCCCATCGACCGCCAAAAAGGCGACGTCCCGCGCCGCTGTGCCGTCGGCAACCCACGATCCGTCCGCGCTGCTGAGCGCGATGGCACCGCCGCCAACGACTGTCGACAACGTGCCGTCGACCGAAACCTGTCTGATTGCCAACGTCGCCGAATCGGCGAACACCAGGTTGCCGACAGTATCGATCGCAAGACCGACAACCGTGCCGATCGCCACCGTTCCGGCTGGTTGTCCGTCTCCCACCGGCGCGCCGGACGCGGCGGCGACACCCGACCCAGCGATCAGGCTGAGCGTTCCGTCGGTGCCACGGCGGATGATGCGGTGCATGTCGTTGTCTGCCAGATAAAGATTTCCAAAACCGTCGAGCGCCAGCGGACCCGGCGTGGCACCGAGACCCGCATTCACGGCATCAAGGAATAGCGTCGAAACGCCGTCGCGTATCGATGTCACGCCAGTCGTCGTCGACAGCAACACGCTGCCGTCTGCCATCACGACCATACCGCCAGGATTGGTGCGCGTCGGATCGGCCGGTGCGACTGAGGTGACTTCGCCGTCGACGGACCGCACGATCGACCCATCCGCTCCCACCACGAACACCGAACCCTGCTGGTCGACGGCGAGGGCTCGAATATCCGCAAACGGGGCTTCGCCCAGCGAGACCGTCGTCACGACGTTCGCGACTCCGCGTCGAGTCGATTCCGACGGACTCGTCGAGCTGGGAGTCGTGGGTTCACTGCTTGGTGAGGTCGCGTTCGTGACGACCTGTTGCGTCGATTGGGACACCTGGACCGTGGTCGTTACCGCGAGTGAGGGTTCCTTCTCCGTGTCGCCACCACCTGCAAGGGTCAGCGCGGCGACGACAGCAACGACGCCAATCCCGCCGCCGACCGCGCCGTAGACCAATCCCTTGCTGCGACCCTTTCGGTTCGT
Source organism: Ilumatobacteraceae bacterium (assembly GCA_031390905.1). GTDB lineage: Bacteria > Actinomycetota > Acidimicrobiia > Acidimicrobiales > Ilumatobacteraceae > Ilumatobacter. Next base: position 8,731 of record JANMTV010000048.1, read on the forward strand.
CGACGGTGGTGTTGCCGCAGCAGGCGGTACAGCGCGGGCGGGTGGCTGCCATTCTGGGCGAGCGGCCGTTGCGACCGGCACCGAATCGGCCACGCCGACGGACGCCGCCCCGGCGAGTGAAGCTCCGACCGCAATCGCCAGCTTGGGATGCGCATCCAGGGCCACCGGGCGGCCGGTCGCCGATCGCAACATTTCGGCCACAACAGGCATCCGCGAACTCCCACCAACCAGCAGGATTCGGGACACCTGATCGATACCGATGTGAGCCGACGCGACAGTTCGCTCGAGCGCACGAACCGTTTCACCGACCCGAGGCCGGACCATCGATTCGAACTCGTCACGGGTCAGCCGAACTT
>JANMTV010000052.1:0-39161 GCA_031390905.1 Ilumatobacteraceae bacterium
ACCGCATTTTTGGGCGTTGGCGATCAAGTACGCCGACGACTACCGAGCAGCCAATGTCCCAATGCTCCCCGCAGTCGTTCCGTTCAAGAACGCCGTTCGCCAAATGATTGGGCACACGCTGGCGATGGTCGCCTGCACGCTGATCCTGATTCCGGTTGCCGATCTCGGCTTGATCTACTCCGTCGTCGCCGCCGTGCTCGGGGCAATCTTCATCGGTGCCACCCTGTGGCTCGGAAACCACGCGACAGCCGGTGCCTCGATGCGTGTGTTCGGCTATTCGATCACCTACGTCACCGTACTGTTCACCGCGCTGACGCTTGACGTGCTGGTCTCATGACACGGCCAACGGCCAGGTTCAGCTTTGGGGATTTCCGTTCGAGGTCAGCCCGGCCAGTAGTGTTCGGTCGGTAGTGTCGTGACGACTCTGCGAGCGCTCGAACCATTTCCGAACTCATTTCCGAACTAAAATTCCAAGGTCCAAGGGAACACAATCCGTCTCATGACGACGATCGATACACGTCCAGATGCCGACGCCGCGCTCGACTCAGTCGGGTCGTTCTTCGCATGCGCGGCCGCCTGGGTCACGTCAACCGACCACAAGCGGATCGGCCGTCTGTACGTCGGTGTTGGCCTGCTCGTCCTCACCGCGGTAGCGGTGCTGGCGGCGGTGCTCGGTTTCGAGCGCGCCGCCGAGTCCGATGCACTTGTCGACTCCGACGCGTTACTTCAGATGTTCCAGATGTACCGGGTCGGCCTGGTGTTCGGAGCCGTGATCCCGCTCGGACTTGGTTTGGCGATCGCCGTCGCCCCGATGCAGCTCGGCGCTCGTCAGATCGCGTTCCCACGACTTGCCCTGTTGGGTTTCTACTCGTGGTTGGGCGGACTGGCGCTGACGATGACGGCGCTCGCCCGGAACGGCGGGATCGGCGGCGGCGACGCCGACATGGTCGACCTGTTTCTTGCCGGGCACGGTCTGATGGCACTCGGTTTACTGGCATCGGCCGGATGTGTCGCCAACTCGGTGCTGACCACACGCGCACCGGGGATGACGATGCGGCGTGTCCCATTGTTTGCCTGGTCGGCGCTGATCGGTTCGCTGGGCGTGTTACTGGCGTTGCCCGTGGCGTTCGGTGGCGTCATCTACCTGTTCATTGACAACCGTTACGAGCAACTCAACTTTGGTGGGCCAGAAGGAATTGGTGCCTGGCTCGGTTGGGCTTTCTCGGTGCCGGCCGTGATCGTGTATGCGCTTCCGGCGGTCGGCGTGGCGGCGGAAATGATGCCGGTCACGTTCAAGCACCGTCAGGTCTTGCGCGGCGTCGCGTTCGCCGGAATTGCGCTGGTTGGCGTCGCCGCACTCGCCGCCGTCACACAGCAACTCGTTCACGACGTGTCACTCGACAAGCAGCAGAACACGGGCGACTTCGTCAAGGATCTCGTGCCGATGTTGATCTTCGCTGGGCTTCCGATTCTCGGGCTCACGGTCGTGATGGGGCTCGGAGCGTTGACGGCCAGGAGTGGCCTCAAGAACGCCAAACCGAAGATCACCTCTGGTTTCGTGTTCTCGTTCTTCGGGCTCGGCATGATCGCCGTCGGAATGATCGGCAACCTGCTTCAGTCGATCGACAATCTCGAACTGGGCGGCACCGTCTTCGAAGAGGGTGCCGTGCTGTACATCGTGTACGGAACGCTGCTCGGCGTGATCGGTGGCCTGTGCTTCTGGGCCCCGAAACTGTGGGGCAGGGTGCTGCCAGAGAAGCAGGTTCTGCCGTTGGCCCTGCTCGGCGTCGGCGGCACGGTGCTCGCCGGCCTGTCGCTCTACATCGCCGGGTTTCTCGATCAGGCTGGTGGTTTGCCGGCCACCGACATCCAAGTGTCGACGCTGTTGTCGATCGGCGATGTCAACAACGGCCAACTCTGGAACACACTCACGGCGATTGGGCATCTCATGGTTGCGTTGACGGTCGCCGCGTTCGTTGGATTAGTGATCAAGACGTTCATGTCTGGTCCGCAAGCCGAGCAGAACCCGTTCGATGGCCACACGGTCGAATGGAGCACGTCGTCGCCGGCCCCGGCAGACAACTTCGCCGTTACGCCGACCGTCGCATCGGCTCAACCACAGTTCGATATGACGTACGAGGGGAGCCTGTCGTGACTGCTGCACTGCCTGCCGCCGCTGTCGCCGGGCCGCGCCGTCAACTGTTCGTCGGGACGGCGCTCGCATGCGTCGCCGGCACCATGCTGATCGGTGGTATGTGTGCGATTTGGGTGCTGCTTCGTGACGAGGCGGTCGACGCCGGCCAGCGCTTTCCTGCTGACTACATCATCACCGAAGTTGCCTCCAACGTGATGTTGATGACGATCTTCACACTGTGTTTGTTCGCACAGTGGGCGGTCTACTCGGGCCATCGCGGCGACCGTGCCCATACGGCGTTGGCGTTGGGCGTGGTCGGTGTGTTGGCGATCGCCTTCATCAACGGCCAGGCGTTCGTATGGCATGACATGGGGGTGTCGATTCGTGAGGAGCGTTACGGCGCTCTGTTTTACGCCATGACCGGCACCATGACCGCACTCGTCATCGTCGGTCTGATCTACACCGCGGTCACCGCTTTCCGGGCGTTGGGTGGCCGCCTCAACGATGCCGAGATCCTGTCGGCGCATGCCCTGTACTGGTACTTCACAGCCACCGCTTATTCGGCGGTCTGGTTCGTCGTCTACGTCACCAAGTGAGTTCAGCACCACGATGTTCACCACCGGCTCCAAACTTCTGATCGGCTCCGCCATCGCGGCGGCGTTGTTTGCGACGATCTACGGCATCACGCAGGGCGGCTCGCTCGGCACGGTCGGGCTCGTCTCGGCTTCTCTCGCACTCGCATTCCTGGCAGGCGTCAACGTCTTCGTTCGTGACTCCAACGTGTCGGCGCTCGATCACGCATCGTTCGCTTCCTCGGCCGCTGCTCACGATTCGGCCCGCCCCAGCCTGTGGCCGCTCCTCGTCGCTGTCGGCGCAACGACAGTGACACTCGGCCTGGTCACGCAGCGAGCCGTCTTCATGCTCGGTATCGGTGCCCTGTTTGTCGGCCTGCTCGAGTGGGTTGTGCAGGCCTGGAGCGAACGCGCGTCAGGCGACCGTGGGTACAACGACGCCGCCCGCGGTGTGATGGCACACCCGCTCGAACTTCCGATCGCAGCTGCAGCGGGCGCCGGCGTGATCGTCTACTCGTTCAGTCGCGTGATGCTCGGACTCCCGTCGAAATCGGCCACAGTCGCAGGGTTCGCTGTCGCTGGTGCGCTCGTGCTTGCAGTCGGAACGCTTGTCGGACTGAAGCGCGGTGTCGGGAAGTCGACGTTGACCGGTGCCCTGTCGATCGCAGCGGTGGCGTTGATTGCCGGTGGCACGGTTGCCGGTTTCAACGGCCGCGAAGTTGAGCGCCACCACACTCCGGCCGACATCGCTCACGACGACGAATGCGGCCCCGAGGAAACCGAGGCCGACGAGAAGGCCAGCCAGTCGGTCGCGAGCAAATCGAACCTGATCGCAGAGATCACGTTCAACGGCACTGAATTGGAGGCCGACCTGATCGGCGCCAACGGCGAGTTCGAATCGCTCACGTTGACACGCGCCAACCCGAACAATGTGATGTTCCGCAACAAGTCCGGGAGCGATGCTCGACTCGTAATTGACATGCATCCACGTGCCGACGAGAACGGCAAGCTGCTCGGCCCCGAGCGAATCTGCACGGCTCTGGTCGAAGACGGTGGGTCGCAGTTCCTCACACTGGTGTTTGCCCAGTCGAGCCGCACGCTCGATGAGGGGTATGCCTTCACCGTGCCTGGTTCCGACGCCGAACTCGAGGTCGTCGTCCCGTGAGTAACTCGACCTCCTTAGTCCCGAAAGTGTTGACGTCATCAATGCCTGATGTGAACCCCCGCACCCGCCGTGTGAAGCGTGGCCTTTTCGCCGTTGCATCGGTCCTCGCCCTATCGGCGTGTGCCCAGAACGCCCCGCAGGACACGTGGAAGCCGAAGGGCGAGAACGCTCAGAAGATTCAGGATCTGCAGTGGTGGGTATTCCTCATCGCTGGCATCGTCGGTGTCTTGGTGTTCGGTGCAGTGCTGTACTGCGTGATCAAGTACCGCGACAAGGGCCAGCCGATTCCTGAGCAGACCCACGGCAAGGCGTGGCTTGAGTACGCGTTCATCGCGGGTCCCGCCCTGCTCCTGACTTTCGTCGCCGTCCCGACAATCACGACCGTGATCGACCTCAACAAGACCGACGACGCGACCTGCTTCATCAACGTCACCGGTCAGCAGTGGTGGTGGGAATTCGACTACCCGGTCGCAGCCGACGGCACGATCTGTGGCTACGCCCCGACTGGTGATGCGTTGCCGATCGTCACGAGTGGCCAGATGGTGATCCCGGCTGACACCAAAGTTGTGATCCGCGGCACCAGCCGTGACGTGATTCACAGTTTCTGGGTGCCTGCCCTCAACGGTAAGCGCGACATGGTTCCCGGTCGTGTGCACACGTGGCGATTCCACGCCAACGAGCCAGGAATCTTCGCCGGTCAGTGCGCCGAGTTCTGCGGTCTCTCGCACGCCAACATGCGGATGGAAATCGTCGCCCTCAGCCCGGCCGACTTCACCACTTGGCTCGACGGACAGTTGGCTCCGTACCAGGCCCCTGAGGCCGACACGCTGGCTGCTACGGGTGAGGCGACCTTCATCGCCCAGTGCTCTCGATGCCATCAGGTCGACGGCATGACCGACGCCGACGGCGAACCCGTGATCGCTGCTCCCGAACAGTTCGTGTGGAGCGGTGCCGCCCCGAACCTGTCGCACCTGATGTCACGCAACACGTTTGCCGGTGGCACCTGGGACCTGTTGACCGAGGACTGCCGGGCCGACGTCTGGGGAGCATCACCCGACGAGTTCGGTGCCAAGTACCTCGCCGGTGTGTCTGACGAGTGCCTCAACGAGATCGACCTCAAGGAATGGCTGCGAGATGCGCCATCCAAGAAGCCGATGTTCGCTGACCCCGAAGAACTGACGGAGACCGACGGCAAGACCCGCGGTATGCCGTACCTTGCCCTGTCCGAAGACCAGATCAACGAACTGGTCGCCTATCTCGAAACCCGGAAGTGATCGCACGATGGCGCTGATCGAACGTCCAGCACCGGCCCTCATCCCGGCTGTCGCCACCCCGTCCTCCTCCTACGGCGTATTCCGCCGACCGGTCGAGACAACAGGCTGGAAGTCGTGGGTGTTCACGATTGACCACAAGAAGCTGGGCATCATGTACGGCGTGGCGGCGCTGTTCTTTTTCCTGGTCGGCGGTGTCGAAGCACTGTTGATCCGGGCCCAACTGGCCGGGCCGAATGGCACCATCCTGAGTGCCGACAAGTACAACCAAATGTTCACGATGCACGCCACCACGATGGTGTTTCTCTTCGTGATGCCGATGGCGGCGGCATTCGGCAACTATTTCCTGCCGCTCCAGATTGGTGCCCGCGACGTGGCCTTTCCGCGCATCAACGCCTTCGGTTTCTGGTGCTTCCTGTTCGGTGCGATCTTCATCAACACGTCGTGGTTCCTCGGCGGCGCGGCCGATGGCGGTTGGTTCATGTACGCCCCCAACTCGTCGGTTCCATTCTCACCGACCAACGGGATCGACTTCTGGGGTGTCGGCCTCCAAATCACCGGAATTGCCTCACTGACAGGCGCCATCAACCTGATCGTCACCGTGCTCAACATGCGTGCACCCGGCATGAGTCTGATGAAAATGCCGATCTTCACATGGATGATCCTGGTCGTGCAGTTCCTACTGCTATTCGCCATCCCGGTGATCACGGTGGCGCTGTTCCTGCTGATGTTCCAACGCAGTTTCGGGGCAACCTTCTTCAGTGTGGAGGCGGGCGCTGACCCATTGCTCTGGCAACACCTGTTTTGGATTTTCGGTCACCCAGAGGTGTACATCCTGATTTTGCCCTCGTTCGGGATCGTCTCCGAAGTGCTTCCTGTGTTCTCGAAGAAGCCGCTGTTCGGTTACCCGCTCGTGGTCTTTTCGGGTTGTGCGATCGGATTCGTCGGTTGGGGTGTGTGGGCTCACCACATGTTCGCCTCAGGGCTCGGTCCGATCTCGGTTGCCGTGTTCTCGGTCAGCACGATGGCGATCGCCCTCCCGACCGGCGTCAAGATCGTCAACTGGACGCTCACGATGTGGGGCGGCAAAATCAGGTTCACGACGGCGATGCTGTTCGCGATCGGATTGATCGTGCAGTTCACGATCGGTGGTCTCTCAGGTGTGACCCACGCGGTCGCCCCCTCCGACACGCAACAGACCGATACCTACTACATCGTCGCCCATTTCCACTACGTGCTGTTCGGTGGTGCCGTCCTCGGCATCTTTTCTGGCCTCTACTACTGGTGGCCAAAGATCTTCGGCAAGCTGCTGAGTGAGCGGCTCGGTAAGTGGAACTTTTGGCTGATGGTTGTCGGGATGAACATGACATTCGGCCCGATGCACATCCTCGGCCTGCAAGGTCAGCCACGGCGTATGTACGTCTGGACCGAGAATCGGGCCGGCGACGGCTTCTTCGATCTCGGCTTCTGGAACCTGATCTCCTCGATCGGCGCCGCCGTGCTCGGGATCGGCGTGCTGTTGTTCTTCATCAACGTGTTCATCTCCCGCAAGCACGCTCCGGCACCGCTCGACCCATGGGACGCCCGTTCACTCGAGTGGATGACCACCAACCCACCGAAGGAACACAACTTCGATCAGGTCCCGACTGTGCATCACCTCGACGAGTTCTTCCATCGCAAGTACGAAGACCGTGGCACCGAGGATCACCACGACTACCACCAGATCGCCACGGCCGAAGAGATCATGGCTGATCAGGAAGCCAACGCCGACAAGCACATTCATTTGCCGTCGCCGTCCTATTGGCCGATAGTGCTGGCGTTCTCGCTGCCGGTGATGGGCTACGGCGTGATCTTCAACAAGTTCATGATTCCGGTTGGTGCCACCCTGTTGCTGCTCTCGATGTTCGGGTGGAGCATGGAGCCGCACACTGCATCGGAAGCCGATTACGACCCGCCTACCCCTGAGGGTGGCGCCGAGTTGGAGGTCGTTTCGCATGGCTGACACCGCCGTTCACGACGATCAGGTCGGTCATGACGATCATGACGATCACGATCACGGTCATGACGATCACGGGCACACGAGTACCGGCCTGTCGCACAACAAGCTGGGGATGTGGCTGTTCCTCGGTTCGGAATGCCTGCTGTTCGGCGGGCTGATTTCGACCTACATGCTGTACCGCGGGCGGCATTCCGAGAACCTCGGGCCAGATCAGGTCTGGGATATCCCGTTCACGTCGGCATCCAGTTTCGTACTGCTGATGTCGTCGCTGACGATGGTGCTTGCCGTGTCGTCAGCCAAGCGTGGCGACGATCGCAATACCAAGACCTGGCTCTCGGTCACCGCGCTGCTCGGCTCGTTGTTCGTCGCTGGCCAGGTCTACGAGTTCACCACATTCCATGCAGAGGGTCTCGGCTTTGGCACCAGCCTGTTCTCGTCGAGTTTCTTCGCCTTGACGGGTTTCCACGGTGTTCACGTCTCGGTCGGCATCATCATGCTGCTTGCCGTCACCGGGATGGTCGCCAAGAACCGGATTCCTGGCGACAAGGCCGAAGTCGTCGAGTTGGTCGGCCTGTACTGGCACTTCGTCGACATCGTCTGGATTCTCATCTTCACGCTCGTCTACCTGATCCCGGCCTGAGGTAACGCACCATGAGCACACACACCGCAGAAGCCCACGTCGAGGAGCATCACGGCTTGACCGACCTCGGCTACGTCAAGGTCGCCGCCGCACTCGCACTCATCACCGGGATCGAAGTCGCCATCAGCTACATGGTCGACGACCTTGGTGCGTTGTTCCTCCCACTGTTGCTCGGCCTGATGATCATTAAGTTCTTCAGCGTCGTGCTCTACTTCATGCACCTCAAGTTCGACAACAAGCTGTTCACGTTGTTGTTCTACATGGGTTTGTTTCTGGCGGTCGGTGTGTACATCATTGCCCTGTGTACCTTCAAGTTTTTCGGTTCCTGAGGTTCCCAATTGGTCGGCGCTGACCTCATGGTCGACCCGCTGGCATTCCAATGGCACCCCGAAGTGTGGGTGTTGGTCGCCTTTTTGACAGGTGCCTACATCTACATGGTCAGGGTGATCGGGCCAAACGCTGTGCCCGCTGGGCAACCGGTGGTCACACGCAGCAACAAGATCGCTTTTGTCGGTGCGATCCTGATCTTGTGGGTCGCTTCCGACTGGCCGATGCACGACATCAGCGAGGAGTACCTGTACTCGGCGCACATGATCCAGCACATGATGCTGAGCTACTTCCTCCCGCCGCTCGTGCTGATGGCGACGCCGACGTGGCTGGCGCGTGCGCTGCTCGGCGAACGAGGGCTCTACAAGGTCGTGAAATGGTTCACCCACCCGGTCGTCGCCGGAGTGTTGTTCAACGTGATGGTGATGATCGTCCACATCCCGCTGTTGGTCAACGCGTCAGTCGAGAACGGGCCATTGCACTACATGCTGCATGTGATGGTCGTGACGTCGTCACTGCTGATGTGGATGCCGGTGTGTGGTCCTGTCCCAGAGTTCCGGATCGGCGTCGCCGGCCAAATGATCTATCTTTTCCTGCAATCCGTGGTGCCGACAGTGCCTGCCGCATGGTTGACGTTCGCTGAGGGAGTCGTATATCACGCATACGACATTCCGGTCCGGCTGTGGGGAATCTCAGTGATCGACGATCAACAGCTCGCCGGGGCAGCGATGAAGGTCGGCGGCAGCATGTTCCTCTGGACGATCGTGATCCGCCTGTTTTTCACCCGCTTCTCGAAGTCGTTCGGCAGCGAGCAGAGCTACCGCCGTGGCGCAACCATGCCAACCGCGGAAATTGTTGGTATCGACGAGAATCCACTCACCACCGAAGACGTCGAGCGAGAGTTCGCCCGAACCGCCCCCGCCCCCAACCCCCGCGATGAGCGATGAGCGGCTCTGGACCGCAGATCGCTCATCAGATCGTCGACCACTCGTCGGCGATGAGCGATGAGCGGCCTTAGACCCCTCATCGCTCATGGCGGGGTTGGGCTCGACCGGTAGCCTCGCTGGCGTGATTGACGTACGCCTGATTCGGAACGATCTCGAGGCGGTGCGTGCCGCACTCGCACGGCGGCACAGTGGAGATGTCTTGGCAGCCGTCGATCGGTCAGTGTCACTCGACGCCCGACTCCGCGCGATCACAATCGAGCGCGACGGCATTCGAGCTCGGGTCAACGAGATCTCGAAACAGGTCGGGCAGCTTCGACGCGACGGCAAGCCTGACGAAGCCGAAGGTCTTCAGACCGAGAGTAAGGCACTAGGCGGGTCTGAGAAGTCTCTCGCTGACGAACACGCCGCGGTCGGTGCAGCACTTCGCGACGAATTGCTGGTGATCCCTAATCTGCCTCATGCCGACGCACCTGACGGCACCACCGACGCCGACAACCCCGTCGTCACGGGTCCGTTCGTGCCAGAGTCGTTCCCCGATTACCAGCGTGTCCCGCACTGGGAGACGGCGACTGCGCTAGGCATCCTCGACAACGAACGCGCCACCAAGATTGCCCAATCGATGTTCACGATGCAGCGAGGTGCCGGGGCGACGCTGGCCCGCGGGCTGTGCCAGCTGGCGCTCGATCGGAATGCTGACTCGTTCGAAGAGATTCGAGCGCCGACGCTGGTCTCGACTGCGACACTGACCTCGACCGGCCAGCTCCCCAAGTTTGCCGATGACGCGTTCGCAATCGAACGTGACGACCTGTGGTGCATCCCGACTGCCGAGGTTCCATTGACCTCGATCTACGCCGACGAAATCGTCGACGAGGCGCAACTGCCGATGAAGTTCATGGCATACAGTCCGTGTTATCGCCGCGAGGCCGGATCGGCTGGTCGCGACACCCGCGGCATGTTGCGGGCCCACGAGTTCGACAAGGTCGAGATCCTCGCCCTTGCGACGCCCGAGCAAGCACCCGACCTGTTGGCGTTCATGGTTGGTCGGGTCGAGGCAACCATTGCTGCTCTGGAACTGCCGTATCGGATCATCGAAATCTGCACTGGAGACATGGGTCAGAGTCACCACCGCAGCTTTGACATCGAGGTCTATGCACCAGGCGTCGATCAGTGGCTCGAAGTGTCGTCGATCAGCTGGTTCAGCGACTATCAGGCTCGCCGCGCCAACATCCGTTACCGTCCGCTCGATGCAGACGGTAAACCGCACAAGGGAACCGCCCTTGTACACACGCTGAACGGCTCGGCGCTTGCCGTGCCTCGTGTGTGGGCGGCGATCATCGAGAACTATCGCAACGAGGACGGATCGGTCACGGTCCCGACCGCGCTGCGTCCATACATGCGAGGCCTAGAAATCATCGAGTTCATGTCGCGATGAGCACGTCATGCGGGGGTTGAGCGCGACATGAACGAGGAGTTGTGGGCCCGTCGTGTGCAGTACGAGACGGCCGGATTGGATGTTGCCGACGTGGATCACGATCCGGTCGAACAGTGGCATCGCTGGTATCGCGATGCCAACGACGCGGGGCTCGCTGAACCGAACGCGATGACGGTCGCAACGGTCGATCAGCACGACGCGCCGGACGCTCGAATGGTGCTCGTTCGAACGGCAGATCACCACGGCTTTACGTTCTTCACGAATTTCGAGTCGGCCAAGAGCCATCAGCTCGACCAGAACCCAACGGCGGCGGCCGTGTTCGGTTGGCTCGAGCTTCATCGCCAGGTCCGTATCCGCGGTACCGTCGAACGCGTTACCGATGCCGAGAGCGACGAGTACTTCGCCTCGCGTCCGCGGGGCAGCCAAATCGGTGCCTGGGCGTCACCCCAGTCTCATGTGATCCCGGGGCGCGCAGTGTTGGACGAGCTGGTCGCCGACGCAGAAAGACGGTTCGCCAACATTGACGTCCCACGCCCACCGCATTGGGGTGGTTGGCGGCTGATCCCCAACGAGGTCGAGTTCTGGCAGGGCCGCCCCAGTCGTCTCCACGATCGGCTGCGCTACCGGCACGTCGGTGACGCATGGAAGATCGAACGTCTCGCCCCGTAGACCAGCGATCGATCTATCGACCATAAGTAAACGTCTCGGAAACGTCCGGCGGCGGAGTTTGATCCTGGGTCGATAACCGAGCACGCTTGGGGCATGAACACGTCTGGTGCGCCGACGCGGGTGCTTGTGGTTGACGACGAGCCGACCGTTCGCGAAGTTGTGGCCGGCTACTTGCGGCGCGATGGACACCTCGTGAGCGAAGCTGCAGATGGGCCAACCGCGCTTCGGCTGCTCGACTCGGAAAAGCCCGATCTCGTCGTGCTCGACATGATGCTGCCGGGGGTCAACGGACTCGACATTCTGCGCCGGATTCGGGCGTCGGGTGACCTGCCGGTGATCATGCTCACCGCACGCTCCGAGGAGTCCGATCGTGTCGCCGGGCTGGAACTTGGGGCCGACGACTATGTCGTCAAACCGTTCTCCCCTCGCGAGTTGGCTGCCCGGGTCAACGGTGTCTTGCGTCGTGCGGCACCGAAAGTAGTGCCGGTCTCCGGGCGACTCGAGTTCGACGGATTGGTGATCGACAGCCGATCCCGTGAGGTCCATCGCGACGGGGCACTCGTTGAGTTGACGCCGAAGGAGTTCGACGTTCTGGCGTATCTGGCCGCACAACCGCGGCAGGTGTTCTCTCGCGCAGATCTCCTGAAAGACGTCTGGCAGTCGTCGCCGGACTGGCAAGATTCGGCAACTGTCACAGTTCACGTCAGGCGAATCCGCAACAAGATCGAAGTTGATCCAGAGAACCCGCGGTGGATCACCACGGTGTGGGGCGTCGGCTACCGGTTCGAACCGTGACTCAACGTCCGTCGTGGCAGTTGAACCGGCTCGGTCGGCGATTCATGTGGGCCTCGCTAGGCGTGCTGGCAGTCGCCGTCGTGATGATCGTCATCGCAGCTCAGCAGATGTTCATCAGTGATCAGGATCTTGGATTCCTCCTGTGGATCATGATCCCGGCCACGATTGCGGCAGCGATCGTGGCCTATCTCGTCTCGACCCCGATCGCGAGGGACGCCAACCGATTGAGCGAAGCCGCCGTCAAGGTGGCCGCCGGTGACCTGACTGCGCGCACCGGTGTCGCTCGACGCGACGAACTTGGTGACGCCGCCAGAGAATTCGATCGGATGGTCGATCGACTCGGCGCCGTCGAGAAGGAACGGGCCCTCATGCTGTCGTCGATTTCGCATGACTTACGCACGCCGCTGGCCGCCTTACGGGCATCTGTCGAAGCAATTCGCGACGGCGTCGCCGAGGACCCTGACGCCTACCTGAAGGGGATGGAACATCAGGTCAGCGCGTTGGGCCATCTCGTCGACGACCTCCAACTGCACACTCGGCTGGCGAGCGGCACGTTGGAAATGCGCGCCGTCAGGGTCGATCTGACCGAGTTGGCAGATGAGGCGCTCGAGACATTGCGTCCGCTCGCCGAACAAATTGGCGTGTTGCTGGCGATCGAGGCGGATGCCAGAGTCGCGGTGACGGGCGACCCGGCGCAGCTTTCACGGGTGATTCGAAATCTGATCGACAACGCGATTCGTCATGCGCCGGCCACCACTGTGGTCCGCATCCGAGTCGGCGGAGACGAGGCGAATGCGATCGTGCGGGTGAGTGACGACGGTGCCGGTTTCGCGCCTGACCTGCGTGGTCACGCCTTTGACGCCTTCACGCGGGGTGACCCGGCGAGAGATGTGCGAACCGGGACAGCAGGACTCGGCCTGGCAATCGCTCAGGCGATCGTTGTCGCTCACCACGGCACGATCGGGATCGTCGATGCGAAGGGTGGTGTGGTCGAGTTCTCGATCCCGCGCTTGTCTCGATAGGCCCGCCTCGGTAGACCTGTCTCGTCAGGGTCCGGCTCGATAAGCGTGCCTAGCATTCTGGTATACTAGTTCTATGAAACATAATCCGACGGAGGGCCTCGTCGGCGAGTCCCGGCCACGCGTCGTTCAGGCGAGAGCCAAGGAGACTCGACTCAGAATCCTGACGCAGGCCGAGATCGCCTTTGCCGAGAACGGGTTCGATGGCACCAGCTTGACGGCTCACATCCTCGATCCGGCTGGCGTCAGTGTCGGCAGTTTCTATCACCAGTTCGAGAACAAACGAGAGGTGCTGTTTGCGTTGCTCGAGTGGCGGCTCGACGAACGCCGAAATCGAACCAACAAGGCGCTCGGAGCTAGCGCTCAAACCTGGGGGTCTATGCTGACGGCCGCGGCGCTGGCATTTATGGACGATATTGATCGGCATCCGAACATCTGGGCAATTCAGTTCCGGGAACTGCAGAGTCCAGACCTCGAGATCCGTCGGGCGATGATCGGTGATCGACGCAAGTGGGAGAACACGGCCGACGAAGTGCTCGAAAGGCTGATCGGCGTAGCGTCTCCGAATACTCGAAGCGTTGCTCATGTCGTTTCGCTGTGTTTAAACAACGTGTTGCGCGACTACTCCTCAGCGAGCGCGCAGGAACGGGTCGATTTTCGAGAGCGCGTGCTTCAACCGGCCGTTGAACTGTGCGTAGGCGGCACCGAGCGAATTTTGGGTATCCAACTCTGCTGAGATTGTTTGTAGTCGAGCGACCACATTTTACAGTGACTTTGCATCACCGGCCTTGCCGATCGCAGGTAGTAAGCCTATTCTGATTCCCGCGGTGGTACACCCATCGCATCGGTGTCCGACTCCCGCTAAGTCGTCGACACCGACGGGCTCCGCTTGGTGCGGGGGTAGGTCCCGCCGGCCTCCTCCGCACTTCCCGTTTCCAGCGCTCACTCCCCCACTGCCGCACCCGTAGACTGATCGTCGCATGTACACGTTGAGCAATCCGCCCTCCACGCTTCCGCAGGCCAACGATCCCTGCTGGTGCGCCAGCGGTCGGAAGTACAAGCGGTGCCACAAAAAGGTCGAAGGTCGAGTGCTCCAAGGTGTTGTATCGCCGATGCGGTCGGTGCCTGGTCACATCGCCCGCCCGCCATATGCCGAGACCGGCGAAGTTCCGCACTGGGACGAACCGCGAATCAAATCGCCGGAAATCATCGAGCTGATGCGTCATGCCGGCAAGGTCGCTGCGGAAATCCTCCGACGAACCGGCGAATTCATGCGGCCAGGGATGACGACTGACGAGGTCGACGCGTACTGCCATCAGCTCTATATCGACCACAACTCGTATCCGAGCACACTCAACTACCACCACTATCCGAAGAGCCTGTGCACCTCCGCCAACGAGGTGATTTGCCACGGGATTCCCGATTCCCGGGCGATGCTCGACGGGGACATCATGAACCTCGATGTGACTGCCTACATCGGCGGGGTACACGGTGATTCGAATGCCACATTCTTGATTGGCGACGTCGACCCGCAGAGCCGGGAACTGGTGCGGATCACAGAGGAGTGCATGTGGAAAGGGATCGAAGCGGTCAAGCCTGGCCGCCCGATCAGCGACATCGGCCGAGCGATCGAGGACCACGCCAAAGCCCATCGGCTCGGTGTCGTCAAGGCGTTCGTGGGTCACGGAATCGGCGAGCAGTTCCACACCGACGTCCAAGTGCTGCACTATTACGACTCTCGGAGTTCGATGACGATGCGGCCGGGGATGACGTTCACGATCGAGCCGATGATCACGCTCGGAACGTGGCAGCACAAGTCGTGGGACGATGACTGGACGGCGGTCACCGCCGATGGCAAGCGGACCGCTCAGTTCGAGCACATGGTTTTGGTAACTGCCAACGGTGTCGACGTGTTGACCGGCGGCGAGGGTGCCGTCTCGCCGCACGCGCCGTGGCATCGCTGAGGGCACTCATCCTCGCTGGGGTGCTGTTGTGCGCCTGCGGCAGTGCAGATGACGGCGCCGCCGACGTGGCGCGGGCGTGGGCGCGCACGAGCGCAGCAGGTCAAACCACGGGCGCCGTGTACTTCGAGCTCTCGGTTCAGGAAGACGACGTGCTGGTCGGTGTTGCGGTATCACCGTCCGTCGCCGCCAACGCGCAGATCCACAACTCGATGACCATGGACGATGGGTCTGTGGACGACGGGTTCAGCATGATGCACGAGACGTCATCATTGCCGTTGGTCGCCGGCACCCCTGTGGCGTTCGAGCCGGGGCGTCACCACGTGATGTTGGTCGATCTGGTCAAACCCCTGATCGCCGGCGACGTCGTGGCGTTGGAGCTGGAATTCGAGACGGCCGGTCAGATCGAGGTGGCAGCAGTCGTGAGCGACGAAGCCCCATGAGACGATTTGCCGACAGTGCGGTTGCCGTATCAGGTTTGCTTGCCGTATGTGCGTTGTGTTCCTGCGGCTCTTCCGGTGATCAACGGCTGCCGAACGTCGAGATCATCTCGTTGAACGATGGCGAGGCTGGCCCGCTGAACGGGATCGAAGGGCCGGCCGTGATCAATCTGTGGGCCACCTGGTGCGGCCCGTGCCGGCGCGAGATCCCCGACTTCGAAGCAATCCATCTGACACGCCGTAACGAGGTCACCTTTGTTGGGATCAATATTGGCGATGACCGCGATGAGGCCGTCGCCTTTCTCGACGAGGTCGGTGCCACGTACGACCAATACCTCGACCCGGAAGGTTTCGTCAGCACCGCACTCGAGGCGACATCGATGCCCACCACACTGGTGATCAACGGCGATGGTGTCATCACCACCCGTCATCTCGGCCCGATGGATCGGGACGACTTGGACGAAGCGATCGACGAGGCGTTGGCGAGCGATACAGCGGAATGAATCAGCACGAGCATCCCGCCGCTGAGCGCTGCCGCTGTGATCAGACGGTCGATCCAGAAAGGTAGCTCCGTTGGGAGTTGTGCCGCCGTGAGACCGTCGCGTCGTCGAAGCGCCCAGAGCACGAGTTGCAACGAGGCGAGCGCCATCAAAGCGTGCCGAACCAACGAAGTCGATGCCCGCCAAAGCGTGGCGACCAGTGCACTGTCGAGTGCGTGCACGACCAACTCCGCCGGCATGATCGCGATCTCCTCGCCAGCGGCAATCCGGTCGCCGGTTCCGAGCGGGATCACATGGTCGTATTCACTCGGCGGATACAGAGGCGTTGCCGAGTTCGATGTCGGCCACGACATCGCCCGAACGCAGGGAACGCCCGACCAGCAGCCCACCGATCACGACGCGCGGCACGAGCACGATCAACGCCAACCATTGTCGGCGGGTCATACCGCACCCATTTCGAGGAGCTGTTCGAGGTCGGCGGAAAGGTCATCGGTCGTGACCCCGAATGGCCAGGTCAGAACCAGGACTCCGGCATCATCGATCGCATACAGCTGTGTCGTGTGGGCAACTTCGATCTCACCAGTCTCGTTGGTCGTCACTTGCGATGACACACCAAATGGAGCGGCGACTTTGGCGAGCAGCGAAGGGTCATCGGTCGCCAACGCGTGGCCGTCGTCGAAGAAGCTGCCGACGTAGTCGGCCAGTACGGGGATGTCGCGCTCGGGATCGACACTCACCATCGCAACGGCGACTCGTTCAGGGTCATCAAGCCGGCGGCGGGCGATTCGGAGATCTGACATCGTGGTCGGGCAGAAGTCGGGACAGGTCGTGTAACCGAAGTACACCACGAGAAGCCCGCCCGGTTCGGCCCGCAACGTCAACGGTTGGCCGTCGTTGGTGAGCTCTGGCAACGAGAGCTCGCCGACGTTGGGAGCCGGATCACGGTGATAGCCGGACAACTCGCGACCGTCACCCCCGCACCCTGCTGTCAGCAAGCCGAGCAGCACCAGTCCCAACTTGATTGCCGCCTTCACGTCGGTCCCGTCGGAAGTTGGGCTGTCCACCAATCGACGAGCGGCTGATCGTTCGCGCCGTATGCCGCGGCCACGCATCGACCGCATCCAGCCACGTCTCCAGCTTGCAATGCGGCGACCGCACTCGCCAAACTTCCCCGTGGCCACGGGATCGCCGCCAGCACCACCGGGCCGATCCGTACAGAAGTCGTCGACATGCCGGTTCCGCCCCCAAGCTGCCACACAACAGTCGAGGCGACCGGTGAAGTCAACACCGCGGCCAGTTCCCACACGTCGAACCCGACGTTCGGAGTCACCGTGTTGACCGGGACGCCTGGCAACCAGGCACCTTCGTAATCGGCCACCGCTTCGATGATCCGAGTCTGATTGGCGACCAATACCTTCGGCACCAGTTTGCGTCTTGCCCACGCCGGGAACCGACCGGTCAGCTTGCTGACATCTACACGTGGATGTTCGAACGACCGCTTGGCGAATCGAACAGGCTTGGTTCCCCAGAGGCATACTCCGGGATCAATCAGGCCGCTCGTGACGAGCGGAGGACCGTCGCCGTCATCGCTGACAGCGGGCACGAGGGCGTAGTACTCGTCGCGGAAGTTGGCGTTCAGTTGGGCTCGATCTCCGAGCGTGCCTGCGGTCGCCAGCGAGGCAAGGTCGAGGGCGGGGATGCCGAGTTCGTCGGTCACGACTCGTGTCCACGTCGCCTCGGTCGTGCTCCCGGTCGAAGGTCGCTGAAACACCAGTGCACAAACGTTGACTGCGGCGTCGAAATGCTGCTGCTTGGGCTGCCACCACGACCACCTCAGGTCCGCCCGCTGGGCCACGGCTGCGCGTACCGGCCCGGCGTCGCGAGCGGCCAGAATCGACTGCGGGAGCACGAGTCCGACTCGACCGTCGCGGGGGTCCGCAAGCCGAACAGCGAGCGCCAGGAACTCGGCCGCGGCATCCATGTACGGCCCACCGCCGTGGCTGCTCGAACCGCCACGTGTCGTGTTTGCAGCCATTTGCGACAGGAAGGGCGGATTGCCGACCACGATCTCGAAGCGCGCATCACCCCACGCCTGGTTCAGAGCGTCGGCGTGTAGGCAAGTGATCGCCGGGTCGCGGATCTGGTCGAGCGCGGCAGCATCGATATCACAGCCGGTCAGCTCGACCGGCACGCCGAGATCACGCAACCGTGACCCGATGGCGACCAGAAATCGACCGTCGCCGCACGCTGGGTCGAGCACCCGCACCGGGCGATGCCGAACGGTAGGAAGGTCTACGAGGATCGCCGACACGACCATCTCGACCAGCTCAGGAGGTGTGTACCAGGCCCCGAGGAGCTTGCGTGCCACTTGGGTCGAAGCCATCGCGCCAGCGTAGGTTGCAGATGTGCCCGACCGGTATCTGACGTTTGAACGCGATGACTGGGCGGCGTTGCGTGCTGCCACCCCGATGACGTTGAGTCAGGCCGATATCGACTCGTTGCAAGGCATCAACGAACGGATCGATCTCGACGAGGTCGCCGCGATCTACCTGCCGCTCAGCCGTCTGCTCAACCTGTATGTCAGTGCCGTGCAGGATCTGCAACGCGTCTCTTCGACATTTCTTGGCTCGATGGCACCCAGGGTGCCGTACATCGTCGGCGTGGCCGGGTCGGTTGCGGTGGGTAAGTCGACGTTCGCCCGAATTTTGCAGGCGCTGCTGTCGCGCTGGCCAAATCACCCTCAGGTCGACCTCGTGACGACTGACGGGTTCCTGTACCCCAACGCCGTGCTGAATGAACGCGGGATCATGGATCGCAAGGGTTTCCCCGAGAGCTACGACACGCGGGCGCTGCTCGGATTCCTGAGGGCCGTCAAGAGTGGTGAACCAGAGGTCGCTGCCCCCGTCTACGACCACCTTGCCTACGACGTACTCGAGGGCGAGTCGGTGGTCGTTCGCCAGCCGGATATCATGATCGTCGAAGGGCTCAACGTGTTGCAGGTCGACCGCGAAGGTGCCGAGTTCGTCAGCGACTACTTCGACTTTTCGATCTATGTCGATGCCGACGTGCGTGACATCGAACATTGGTATGTGCAGCGCTTCTTCGCCCTGCGCGAGTCGGTGTTCAGGAATCCTGACAGCTTCTTCCGTCACTTCGCCACCCTCACCGATGAACAGGCCGAGATGACGGCTCGCCAGATCTGGGCAACGATCAACGGTCGCAATCTCCGTCAGAACATCGCTCCCACCAGGGAACGCGCCAGCCTGATCCTGCGCAAGACCAACGATCACCGCGTCAGCGAAGTCCTGCTCCGCAAACTCTGACGAACCGTCAACCGAGTAGCCAAGTGGGGAGGGCTTGGATCGTCTCCAACTCGGCGAAGCCGCCGTTGTGGTCGTGCACGACTTCGTGGGACCAGGTGACGTGGTACGGGACGTGCGCTCCGTGACCGCCGAGTTCGAGGATCGGGAGGATGTCGGACTTCACCGAGTTGCCGACCATCAAGAAACGCGTCGGGTCGACACTGCATTCGCGCAACACCCGAGCATATGTCTCGATGTCTTTCTCGAGCACAACCTCGACGTGATCGAAATGGTGTTCGAGTCCCGAAGTGCGCACCTTGCGGTACTGGTGCACCAGGTCGCCCTTGGTGATCAAAACGAGTCGATGTGACTGGCCGACGGCGGCGAGCGTTTCAGGTACGCCTTCGAGCAACTCGACCGGGCGAATGAGGATTTCGTGGGCATGGTCGACCAACTCGCCGATCACGGACGACGGCACCTTGCCGCCGGTGGAAACGACGGCAGCCTGCACCATCGACAACGCGTACGCCTTCACCCCGTATCCAGATATAGCGATGTTGGCCGACTCGATCGCATGCAGCGAATCGAGCACATCGACCCCAGTCGGCGCGTACGGGCCGACCTTCGCGGCGAACAACTCCTCGGCTTCGGTGAAGTAATCCTCACTTCGCCAGAGCGTGTCGTCCGCGTCGAACCCGATCACATCGAACTGATCGCCACGAGCCATGATTCGACCGTACCTGTCAGCGGTGGATGGCGTTCAAGTAGTTGTAGATCGTGATGCGACTGACGCCCATCGCATCGGCAACGTCCTCAACGGCGCGTCGCAAGATGAACGCGCCGCGCTCGTCGAGCATTCGAACGGCACGCTGCTTACCCTCACGAGAAAGCGACGGCAGCGAGGCACCGAGTTCGGCCTCGACTGTGTCGATCAGGCGATCGAGCGCGCCGTGCAGCGGCGGCATCCGTACGGCGCCGACGACTTCGCCTTCCCAGACGAGCGGGACGTCGGATGGCTCGCAGTCGGCTGCGGCGACGAGCGAGGCACCGACTGCGTCAACAACCGGTTTGATCGCCCGGAGCAGGGGATGGGCGAGGCTCACCACGAACTCCGACCGGCACCGGTGTCAACGGCACTGACGTCAAGATTGACATGAGTCGCTCCGTGGGTGAATGCCGCACGCATGATTGCGGCGACGACATCAGGTATCTCCTCGGTGCCGACGTCGCAACCGGAGCCGAACGGTCCGACTTCAACCTCGACTCCCAGATCGCGCAGCGCATCGATAGGCGCGGTCACGTGGATGCCCGGCTGACCTTCGACAAACGGTTCGATCGTGAACTCAACTCGATACACAGAAGCCCATCGTATTAGATCGAGCGACGGCTCAGCACCGAGCTGCGGACGCACGATTGCGAGCGAATCGGGAACGAACGTGTTTGAGTTGACCATCTCGTCGAGTTCGCTCGGCGTGACGAGGCGGGCCTCGACAACTTCGCCATCGTCGAACGTGTATGGACCGTTGTGGATGACCGTGTAGATCTGCGCAAGCTCCGATACATCGTCATCGTCGAACGATCGGACGGCAATCAGTTTCGGCTGGGTCCCGGCAATCCCGACTTCTTCGGCGAGTTCCCGTGCGGCGGCTTCGTCGCACGATTCGCCTGCCGAGACGACCCCGCCAACACAGAGGTCCCACATGCCCGGCCATACATCTTTGTGATCGGCTCGCCGGTGGATCAATAGCCGCCCATCCGAGGACCATACGATGATCGCTACGGATTTATGCCGTAAGCGTTCGGCCCGCATCCGTGCGCGTGTGACGACCCCGATCGTCCGCCCCCCATCGTCGATCCATTCGACAAGTTCGGCTCGTGCTGACGCGGATGGCACGTTCACTGTAAACGGCATACCATGCCGGCATGACGCTCGACATGCTCCGCGACGAAGCCCTCGACATTCAAAGCGAGACGGTGGCGATGCGACGCAGGTTGCATGAGCGCCCCGAGATGGGCAATCACCTGCCGATTACGCGAGAGGTCGTGCTCGAGTCGCTCGAAGGGCTTGGGCTCGATATCACGTTGCATGAGACCACCTCCGGCATCGCTGCACTATTGACCGGTGGTAAGCCTGGTCCGACCGTCCTTCTGCGAGGAGACATGGATGGCTTGCCGCTCAACGAGGACACGGGGCTCGACTTCAGTTCCCGCACCAGCGGCTGCATGCACGCCTGTGGTCACGACACCCACACGGCGATGCTGTCGTCTGCCGCCAAGTTGTTGGCATCGTGTCGTGACGAAATTCCGGGTCGCGTGCTGTTCATGTTTCAACCGGGCGAAGAAGGTGACCACGGCGCACAGTTCATGCTCGACGAGGGGCTGCTCGACGTACCACCGCTCGCCGACGGCACACTTTCGCCGGTCACCGGTGCGTTCGCCCTCCACATCACCTCGACGATTCCGACTGGGATGGTTGCCACCAAAGGCGGGCCGTGCATGGCGGCTGCCGATACGTTCGTGATCGTGGTGCACGGCGCCGGCGGCCACGCCAGCGAGCCGTTTAGGGCGATCGACCCGATCCCGATCGCCTGTGAAATCGTGCTCGCACTTCAGCTGATGGTGACCCGAACTGTCGACATTTTTGACCCGACGGTCGTGACGGTCGGCCAGGTCACGTCAGGCACGACCGACAACGTCATCCCACACACAGCTGAGATCGTCGGCACGATCCGCACGATCAGCGAGCGGACCCGCAAGCTCGTTCACGACAACATCCGCCGCGTCGCCGAACGCGTCGCTGAAGCCCACGGTGCTACAGCGACACCCGAGGTGATCCTTGGCTATCCGGTCACGTCGAACAACGACCGATTCGCCGACTTCACGCTCGATGTAGCACGTGATGTGTTGGGCGCCGAAAAGGCGCTGCTTCTACCGAATCCGATCATGGGTGCCGAAGACTTCTCGTACGTGCTGCAACGCGTTCCAGGAACGATGATGTTTCTCGGCGGAACCGAGCCGGGCCGCGATGCCCGCACGGCCGCCGCCAACCACTCCAACCTGGTCAAGTTCGACGAAGACGCGATGCCGCACGGGGTCGAGCTCTACGCCCAGATGGCGCTTCGTCACCTGGGTGTCGAATAACCAGCGCTCATGTCGCGTTTGAACGGGTGAGGCGGAGGGTTACCAGCTCGAAGGGGCGCACTGTAAGGGCGCAGATGCCGTCGCCCACCTCCAACCCGGCATGCGGTTCTTCGAGCAGGTTGCATTTCGCGGCGGCCATGATCCGGCGATCACAACGCACCGTGACGCGAGTTCGGTTGCCGACCGCTTCGTGGAGACGCACGATCAAATCGTTTGGGTCGTCGTCGGCCAGTTTGACTGCATCAATCTCGACGCCTGATCCGATCAGCTCGACAATCGGAGCTGGTCGCCCGGTCGCCTCACCTGTCACAATTCGTAGCGGCATGTTGAAACGTTGGGCCTCGGCGACAACATCGGTGAGCCCGGCACCATGCGAGAACACAGCGAGGTGAAGGGCGTGCTTGCCGCGGTCGGCGTTCGGGTCCGGATAGCAGGCAGCCCGCGCCAAGCTGACCCTGACGCCGCCATCGAACAGGCCATGGCCGTAGCGACCATCGTTTAGAATCGCCACCCCGAAATCCGGCTCGGACAGGTCGACGTAACGGTGGGCGCAGACCTCGAACTTGGCGGCATCCCACGAGTTCGACGGATGTGTCGGCCGGTGGACGTGACCGAACTGAATGTCGCACGCCGCTGTGTCGGCGCGAACGTCGAGAGGGAATGACATCGACAGCAGGTGCTCGTCGTGTTGCCAGTCGAGTTCGATGTCGATGTCGAGTCGAGCACTTCCCGCCCGCATCGTGTACGTCACGACCGCGGTTGATCGTCCGAAGCTCCGAACGATGCGAGTCCGACCGATCAGCGGGCCCTCGTCGACGACCTCAACCGAGTCGGCGGTCAGCAGTTGCGTCGCCATGCCTGGCGTCCACGACTCCACGTCCCATGCGTCGTAGCGAATGGGGTGATCCGGAGCCAATTCGAGCACCGCCGAAAGCGATCCATCGGGCAGCAGTTCGCGGGCGCGTGCGAGATCGATGATCGAGGTCAGGTTGCCGTCTGCATCCCACCGAATCGCCAGATGATGATTGGTCATCGAGCGGTCAGTCACGACCACCCAATCGTCGGCGTCGAGCTGGGAGAGAGCAGCGATTCCGTGGGCTCGTACGGCAACTCGCATCGCTGTTCCGCCGACCTCGATCACCTCGTCACGGTCGACGGCAGACGTGTTGACCACGTGAGATCCACGAGGCACGAGTTCTTCGAAGAGCTCGGCGAGCTGGACTTCCAGCCGTGCCGCGACGCTGAGATGAGTGGCCTCGGCGTCGGCATGCACCCAGGCGATCGAGGAACCGGGAAGGATGTCGTGAAACTGTTGGGTAAGCACCTCGCGCCACAGATCATCAACTTCAGCTGGTTTGCCGAGCGTCGCCGACCACAACTCGACCTCACGCAGCAGCCGTTCGCACCGACGATTCCCGGCCTTCGTGCGGAGCTGGCTGGTCAGGGTTCCTCGATGCGTTTCGAAGTACAGCTCCCCCCGCCAGACGGGCACGGGCGCACCGTTGAGCACCTCGCGCTCGACGTGCTCGAAGAACTCGCTCGGGGTTCCTATCGAAACCTGCGGTGAACCGTCGAGGTTGGCCAGCCGTCGCGCCCGTTCCAACATCTCACGGGTCGGCCCGCCGCCGCCGTCTCCGTGTCCGAATGGCATCAGCGACCAATCCGACCATCCAGCATCAAGGAATCGTTCAGAGGATCGCACGGTCTCATTCGGCGTGAGTTCGGCGTTGTACGTGTCAACAGGCGGGAAATGAGTCAGGACGCGAGTGCCGTCGAGACCTTCCCACCAAAACGTGATGCGGGAACCTATTGGTTGTGTTCCACGACAGCTTCTGGGTCACGAATCGCCGCATCCCACCGGCCGCCAACAACTGCGGGAGACTGGCCGGGTACCCGAACACATCGGGGAGCCAGGCCTCATCGCAACGCGCCCCGAAGTGACGTTCGAAGTAGCGCTGACCGTGCGCGATCTGCCTCACGAGGCTCTCTCCCGACGGCAGGTTCATATCGGCTTCGACCCACATGCCTCCAACAGGAATCCACGTTCCGGCATCGACCTTGGCGGTGATCCGTTCGAACAACTCGGGATGCCGTTCCTCGATCCAGGAGTAGTGCTGGGCCTGCGAGCACGAGAACCGGTACTCGGGGTACTCATCCATCAGGCGCACCGCCGACGCGAACGTACGCGTGCATTTGCGGATCGACTCGCCGATCGGCCACAGCCAGGCGGTGTCGATGTGGGCGTGGCCGGTTGCGATGACCCGGTGTCCAGACGCCCGTGAGCGTGACTCGAGGGAGGGGCGTAGCGTCGACCGCGCTGCCCCGATATCAGGGCAGGCGTCGAGGGCGCCGACGATTGTTTGGAGCAGCCGATGACGTCTCGGATCATGCTCGGGGAGCGCCCGCATCAATCCGTCGAGCACGTCGATGTCGTGCACGAGGGCTTCTGCTTCAGTATCGATCAACACCAGATCGGCGCGCCGGAAGCGATACAACGGTTCGGTGCCTGCGGTCGCGGGTGAACCCATCAACGAAGGCCGAAACTGGTGAAAGGTCGGGTTGGAGGCGGCTTCGAGGCGCAGAGTCAACGGTCCTGGCGTTGGGTCGACCCGAAAATTGGTCCGGCGCGGATGAATCCCTTGAACCGGCCGCCCAGCATCGTCGACGAGTAATCCTTCAGACTGGAACCCGGCCGCATCAGGATCAAATCCGAGGTCGATCACCGCCTCGATCCGTCGCCCAGCCCACGAATCCGGAATCACCGTCGTGAACGTGAACCAAGTCGTCCCCCACGGTGGACCCCATACCGCACCAACGGCGAACGGCGACTGGTCCGTAAGCGTCGGGCCGGCGGTTACATCGAGCGGCAGCCGGTCGCGCTCGACGAGGGCCAGCACACGTTCGTGCAACTCACGGGTGATCCGCTCCTCGATCAGCCCTCGATCCACATGCACGGCGCAACCGTACGCCCCAACCCCGTGTTGTGTCTGCGTGTAGCCGTCGGTGAGCGGATTCAGGCAGACGGTGGTGTCGGTCGGTGGTCGTAACTGAGGGCGGCGCTGGCCAGTGTCTCGATCAGCGTTTGGGAGTCCGACCGGTGACCTCGAATCCGAGGTGGGAGTTCGATTTGGATACCTGCCATTCTCGGGGCGTTGACTGGATTGCGGGCGTGGACGCCACGCAGTTCATGCGGGATTTGATCGAGGTCATCGACGATCGAGTAGTCGGGGAGTGCTTCACGCAGACGACCGGCAACGTGTGCGGCAAGCAGTCGGTTGGTACCCCCCAGCAGGAGTGACGATGGCAGTGGCCGACGACCGAAACCGTGCACGGTGACGACGATTTCGACGTGATCGAGGAACGTTGCCAACGTCGCAGATTGATCACGGGAGACGCGGATCGATGACACATGGACCTGCACCGATTCGGGCTGAAGTACGCCGTAATACGACGCACCGCTGAGCCCAGCTGCATCGCGGGCGATCACATCGGTCGATTCCTCCAATGCGCCGCCGTGGTATGCCATGAATCCGAACGTGCTTCGGAGTTCACATTCCTCGATCACCCCTGGCATCGCCAGCATTTCGGCAAACGTCGGTCGAGTCACGCCTGCCATCGTCGCACGTCCCGTAGCATCGCCAGGATGCTCGTCTGGATGGATCTTGAGATGACTGGCCTCGATCACACGTCTGATGTGATCGTGGAGATTGCCACGCTCGTCACCGACGATGATCTCAACGTCGTTGCCGAAGGGCCTGATCTGGTGATTCATCACGATGACCTTGTGCTCGCCCGGATGGATCAGTTCGTGGTCGACATGCACACACGATCTGGGTTACTTGACCAGATTCGGGCTTCGACGATGACGCTCGAGGAGGCCGGAGCTGAGACGCTGGCGTTCATACGACAGCATGTACCCGTGCATTCCACAGTGCCGCTGTGCGGTAACTCGATCGGCACCGACCGACGGTTTCTCGCCGCATATCTGCCTGAGATCGAGGAATACCTGCACTATCGCTCGGTCGATGTGTCGAGCATCAAGGAACTCGTGCGGCGCTGGTATCCCGACGTGCTCACCAAGCGCGGCTGGAAGCAAGGCTCCCATCGCGCCCTCGACGACATCCGTGAAAGCGTGTCGGAACTCAGGCTGTACCGAGAAATTGTTTTCCGTGACGGTGCCTCGGTCGCTGAGTGGTTGGCGGCCAACGAAGCGGCGGCGCAAGCGGTCGCCGAATCAGCCGAGTAATCTCACCTCGATGCGTCAACGTGTTCGGTTCGTTTTGGCGGCCGCCGTCCTGTTCGGAGCGTGTTCGCAGGACGGGCGCGTGTTGGACGATCCAACGGCGCCATTGCCGACGCCGACCACGACGACCACCCTCCCGCCGACCCTCCCGCCAACCACACTGGTCGAGTTGACGAACCCGCCTGTCGTCACAGCGGGCTGACGATCGCGCCACCCTTCGCCTGTCGCATCTCCCTGTGTTCTGTGAATTCTGGATCGCGCGTATCAGATCACAGTGTTCTTGCCTCTGTGGCTCCGTGCGGCCTGACAACCCGTATGGCCATGGATGTCACTTTGGGAGGAACACCATCATGACGCTGCTCGATTTCCGCAGCCCTGACTACCTGCGTGCCGACTTCGATGTCGCACTCACCGAGTCAGACGAACCGATTGGCACGAGCTACGCCCGTTGCGCCGACGGAAGTGGGACCTTGACCCATCTGTTCTTTTCCGACGACGAGTTCGACATCGCACGAGCCAAGGCGATTTGCAGCAAGTGCGGGCTCGCCCCAACGTGTTTGAGTGGCGCCCTGGAACGTGTCGAGTCATATGGTGTCTGGGGTGGAGAACTACTGGTAGAAGGCGTGATTGTGGCAATCAAACGAGGTCGCGGTCGTCCACCGAAGAATCCGCGGCTGCTGATTGCCGTCGATGAAGTCCCGATTCCCCCGCACCTGGTTGCGTGACGGTTGCCGAAACAAAACGCGAAACTTGCTTGACTTCGATGTGCGCAGCGTGGTCCACTAGGGACCCGCAGCGCACGTTGGCGTCTGCAACCAACACTTCTGACACGAACGAACGAGCACTGGACGGACCGATGATCACCTTGACGACGCAGCACAACCGGGGCATCGACCTCGGCCGCGCCCGCGGCGCCGGTGACGTGTGTGGCGCCGCCATCTCGCGTAACCGCGGCCGCAATTGCGCCCGGAGCAATTGGTACACCGCAACCGATGTGTTTGCCGCACATCTCGGTAACAGCACCACCGCTCCGGCAGGCGCAATGGGATACATGTCCATCAAGCCCACCGCCCGGCACCTCGGACCGAAGACGACTTAACCAGTCAAGTCTTGCGCTGAGGCCGCCGGGTTCCGACCCGGCGGCCTTTCTCGTTTTCCGAACCAAATCCAGACTTCACCAAATCCAAACTTTAAGGGACACCAACCGTGAACACTCTCCAGCTTTCCCCGATCAACGAGTTCTCGATCTCCACCGTTCCGGTGGCGCGCTGCGCCGACGGCAACGGCACCTTGACCCCACTGTTCTTCTCCGATCATGTCCTCGATATCGCCCGTGCCAAGGCGATATGCGGCCGCTGCGCGTTGCGTGCCGGTTGCCTCGACGGGGCGCTTGAACGCGAGGAACCCTGGGGTGTGTGGGGCGGTGAGCTCTTATCCGGCGGCCGAATCGTCGCCGTCAAGAGACCCGGCGGCCGACCGCCCAAGCGGCCAAGACCGCCGGTGTTTGTCGACGAACTCGGAGTCGTCGAATCAGTCGCCGTGTAATCAGCGGTAGTCATCGCGGCCCCGGAGCCATTCCCCCCTGGCTCCGGGGCCGGAGGCCCGTAGCCTGTCGGCATGCCATTTCGTCCGCGACAGATTGCGATTGCGGCCGTCAGCGGATTGGCCGCCGCCGCAATCGCAATCGTTGGGGTGGCCGCACTGGCAAACGATGAGCCGAAGTATGACGGCGAGTTCGTGCTCGACGAACCCGGTGTGTTTCAAGAGCCGCTGTCCGAGGTCAACGACGACCTCTCAGGACTGACGCTCCCTGACATCGATCTGACCGACATCAACGGCGAACCTCGGAGCCTTCGGGAGTACGCCGGGAAACCGCTCGTGATCAACGTCTGGTTCTCGAACTGTGCGCCGTGCCGGCGAGAGCTTCGTGATTTCGCAGTGGTGCACGAAGAAATCGGTGACAAGATTCAGTTCGTAGGTATCGACCCGTTCGATACGGTCGAGGCGATGCAACGGTTTGCCAGCGAGCGAGGCGTCACCTACGACCTGTTGCGTGATATCGAGCGTGAGTTTTCGAACGAAATCGGGATCGTCGCTTACCCAGTCACCTTGTTCGTCAGCGCAGAAGGCGAGGTCCTGCGGCAGACCGGCGAGATCGACGCCGACGGACTGCGGGCAGCGATTCGGGAGTTGTTCTAGTGGAACTCTCGTTCTTGCGGGGGCTGGTAGCTGCGGTCAACCCGTGTGCGTTCGTGCTGTTGCCGACCTACCTGATGTATTTCCTCGGCTTGGAGGGTCACCGCCCGGGGAGCCAGAGGGCGACAGTCAGCCGGGCGCTCGTCGTATCCGCTGCTGTGTCGGCTGGTTTCATGTCGGTCTTCGTCGTCGTGGGCCTGATCACCGAGTACTTCACGACCTGGATCGAGCGCAACGCCAAGTACGCCACGTTGGGGATCGGGGTCGCCTTTGTGATTCTCGGCGTTGCGATGCTGACCGGTTACAAGCTGCCGTTGGCTACGCCGCGAATCAACACCGAGAACCGTGACCGGACTGTCGTTTCAATGTTCGTGTACGGCGTGGCGTATGCCGTCGCCTCGATCAGCTGCACGATCGGACTCTTCATCACGACATTGTTCAGCGGTGTCAGGAACGATGGCTGGGCGAACGGTGTGTTGAATGTGGCGGCCTACGGGGCAGGGATGGCGCTGATTGTCACCGCCCTGACGATCACCTTGGCAGTTGCCAACACTGGCATGCTCAGGGTGCTCCGCACCGGGTCGCAGTACGTCGATCGAATCGCAGCGGCGTTGGTCTTGCTGTCAGGGCTGTACTTGATCTACTACTTCTGGGTTGTCGATATCAACGAGGATCGATCCCCGATCACGGAGCGCGTCGAATCGTTGCAACGTCGTGTCCAGAATCAACTCAACGGTCACTGGCAGGCGATCGGCCTGGTGCTCGGCGCCGCGGTGGTTGCAGCGATCGTGTTCGTCATGTCACGTCGCGACAGCGAACAACGCGATCCCGCTCAGATGTAACGCAATGCCTGCGCTACCGCCGTCAGATCGGCACGGTGGTCGGGGTGAGCGACAGCGATCAGAGCATGTGTTCGTTGGCGAATCGATCGGCCGCGCATTTCGGCAACGCCGTACTCGGTCACGACTTTGTCGACCGTGTTCTTGGGAGTCGTGACGGCATCACCCGCGGCGAGTTGCGGCACGATCCGCGACGCACCGGAACTGGTGGTCGAGTGGAGCAGCACGAAGCCTTGGCCGCCATCCGAATTCATCGCCCCACGAGCGAAGTCGTTCTGACCTCCCGACGACGAAAAGTACTTCCCATCGATCGTCTCGGAGGCGCACTGACCCAGGAAATCGACAGACAAGGTGGCATTGATCGAAACAAAGCCGCGCTCGTTCCCGATGATCTGCGGGCTGTTGACGTAGCGGACCGGCCACAATTCGACGGCCGTGTTCTCGTGCAGGAAGCGGTGCAGCCGATCGGTCCCGAGTGCAAATGAGCCGACCGTCTTGGTGCGGTTGAGGTCCTTTCGAACCCCGTTGACGACGCCCGCTTCGATCAGGTCGACGACGCCGTCAGACAGCAACTCGGTATGGATCCCAAGGTCACGGTGGTCGCTCAGCGCCGCCATGATCGCGTTCGGGATTGCCCCGATGCCAGTCTGGATCGTGGCACCGTTCGGAATCCGTTCGGCGACGAATCCGGCGATCGCCTCGTCAAGTGCGCCAGGCAATGGTGGCGGCACCTCGATCAGCGTCCGGTCGCTCTGGCACCACCCGACGACCTGACTGATGTGGATCTGGTTGCGCCCGAACGTGCGGGGCATATGTTCGGTGACTTCGAGGAAGATCCGGGCGCGCCCGATGAAACTCGACGTGTAATCCGCTGAAACTCCGAGCGAGAAGTATCCGTGGCGGTCAGGAGGTGAGGCGGCGGCAATCACGAGCGGATCGTCGGCGTTGTCGCGCATCAAGGCGTATACCTCAGAGAAGTGCGACGGCACGAGGTCGATCGTGCCGTTGGCAAAATGCGGGCGAGTGATGTGCGAAAGAAAGTACGACCGGTGAGTCAGCCGATCGCCGAACGCCCCAGCCATGTACGCCCGGTCCCGAAGGGCGTGCATCTGGTGAACCTGCACACGTTCGAGCCGATCGACGTTGGCCTCGATCGCATCGAGCACCGCCGTTGGCTCCCCATTGGCGAGCGGAACAATCAGCGATACCCCGGCAGTGACGTGATCAAGCACATCACTCGGCTCGTTCGGTGCCGGCATGACTACTTGCTGGCGCCGAACGCGGCTTCTATTGCGTCGAGCATTCTTACCGAGCAGCCGGCCATGTCGACTTGCTCACCTGATGCCGGTGGGGCGATTTCGGCGATGATCCTGGCGGCGATCTGTCGGAACACCACGGCTGCGGGGCCAGTGCCGTCGATCGAGACCGGGATGCCATCGTCGTTGCCGGCTGCGACGGCTGGTTCGAGTGGGACCTGACCGAGCAGCGGGGCATCGATATCGGCCGCCAGCGCTGCGCCCCCACCCGAGCCGAACAACGCGTACGTTTCTCCGTGATCGCACGTGAATGAACTCATGTTTTCGATCACGCCGACGACCGGCAGGAAACTCCGGCGAGCCATGTCGGCCGCTCTCTGGGCGACTTTCTGGGCGGCGATCGCAGGCGTCGTGACGATCACCATCGAGGTACGCGGCAGCATCCGGGCGAGACCCATCTGGACGTCACCGGTGCCGGGTGGCATGTCGATCAGGAGGTAGTCGAGGTCACCCCAAGCCACGTCGCTCAGAAACTGTTCGACGGCCTTGGTGAGCATCAGGCCTCGCCACATCAGTGCCGTCGATTCTTCCACCAGGAACCCGGTCGATACGACTTTGAGCACACCGGCACCGATCTGCTTGGTGTTCGGCATGATTTTTGGCTTGTCGGAACCGTCGACGCGTTCGGCTTCCATCCGGTCGGACATACCGAGCAGACGCGGCACGGAGAATCCCCAGATATCTGCATCGAGCACACCGACCGTGTGGCCGGAGGAGGCCAGGGCGGCTGCCAGGTTGACCGTGACAGAACTCTTCCCGACGCCTCCCTTGCCGCTGGCGATCGCCAGCACTTGGCACGAGATCGGGATCTCGGTGTTCGGGGCGTGCTTGCGGGCGTTCCAGCGGGCCTTGGTCATCACCTCGGAGCGCTCCTCCGAGTTCATCTCGCCCCAGTCGATCTTGACGTCGGTGACGCCAGGGTGGAGACCGACTCGGTTCTCGACCTCTTTCTTGATGTCAGCCCGCAGGGGGCAGCCACCGATCGTCAGTTTGATGCCAACCCGAACGACCCCGTCCTCGCCAACGAGCACATCAGGCACCATCCCGAGCGACACGATGTCAGCCCCCAGTTCAGGATCGATCACGTTGCCGAGCACCGCCATGACCTCATCACGGCTCGGAGGTGCGGGACGCGAGCGAGTATCCACAACGTTATGCTACGGGTGCTGGCCGCCTGTAAGCTTCCGGAACTGGTCGACATCGAAAGGAAACCCCACGATGATCACGCTGACTGACACCGCAGCCTCAAAGGTCAAGGAACTGTTGGCTGCCGAGGGTGCCGCAGATTTGGCACTTCGTGTCGCCGTTCGCCCCGGAGGATGCAGCGGCTTCTCATACGAGATGTTTTTCGACGGAGACATCGCCGCCGATGACGAGCAGGCCACCTACGGCGAAGCCGTCAGAGTCGTCGTCGATCCGGCCTCGTCGCAACTGCTCCAGGGAGCCACGCTCGACTACAAAGATGGACTCGATCAGTCGGGGTTTGCGATCACGAACCCCAACGCCAGCCGAACGTGCGGTTGCGGCTCCAGCTTTTCCTGACGAAACGTCGAGGGTCGTTGCATCGCACCCCTCGGGGGTGAGAACGTGAGGGACTCATGTCCCCTCGCAAGCGTCCTAATCCTCGGTATCGCCGACGAATTTTTGGTATTGGACTCTTGGCGACCGGGCTGCTCTACGGCGCAGGTGCCCCGATCTACAACGATCGGATCGAGCAAGACCTTGAACGCCGAGTTCCCGAGGAACTATCTGAGGCGGGTTTCGGCGGCGTGATTGCGTCGTTTTCCGGTCAGGATGGAACGTTGACCTGTTCCAGCCCGCTGCCTGACCCTGAAGCCACGTTGCAGGCGGCCTACGACGTGTGGGGCGTACGTGCGTTGGAGCTCGATCGAACTTGCCGGGTCAACCGGGCCCCTTCGGTCGCGGACAACACGGGGTCCGACGATGCCACGCTCGACAGCTCACAAAGCGGTGCGAGTTCCGATACGGCGACGAGCAACGGTGCTCCGGCCGATAGCTTCGCCACCGTTGGCGATGCGATCTCGACCGATCCGCAATTCGCCTTGTTGAACATGTTGGTGGCCGAGGCGGGCTTGGCCTCAGGGCTGGTCGACCCAGCGGCGAGCCCGGTGACGATGTTCGCCCCGACTGACTCGGCTTTCGACGGTTTGCCGCCCGACGTGCTGGCACAAATGCGGTCCGATCCGCAACTGCTCGCCGCCGTGCTCAACCGTCACATCGTTGCCGGTCGTCTGCTCTCGGGCGATCTCGTGTCCGGCGAAGTCACCAACCGCGTCGGCAATCCGTTGGCCGTGGTGGCCGATGGGTCAACTGTGACCGTCGACGGTGCGCTGATCACGCAGCCCGACATCACCACGGGCAACGGTGTCGTACACGCCATCGACCGCGTCCTGATTCCGACCGAACTCGGACTGCCAGCCAACCAATCGGCATCCAGCGTCGCTGCCCAGTTCAGCGAAGGAATTCTGACGCTCGAAGGGATCGTTGCCAGCGAGGTTGATCGAGCGGCCTTGATCGCCGCTGCAACTTCTGGCGGTCTCGCTCCTTCGAATGTCACCGATCTCTTGCAGGTTGATTCGGCAACCGGACTCGCCGCTCCGACGCTGTCCTCGCTGGCCACGTTGGTCGCTGCCATGCCGACCAATCTGTTCAGCGGTGAGAGCGGATTCGACGGTGTGTCGTTGTACGTACGTGGCGTCTACGCGACTGATGCCGGGCGTGTCGCCGTTGAGGCTGCGGCAGTCAGCCTCGGCGCCACGATGTCACTCGAACCGCGACCAGAGGCAAGCGCCTCCGACGCCAGCACGCTCGAAGCCGACCTCAACAGCTTCGTCACCGCCAACCCGATCCTGTTCGAGCCGGGCGCCGACGTGCTGACCCCCTCGGCGATTGCAATTATCGATCAGGTTGCCGCCAGAGCGCTTGCCTTCGCCGGAATTGCCGTCACCGTTGAAGGCCACACCGATACCGACGGCGATCCCGTCGCCAACGTGGCGTTGAGTCAAGCCAGGGCCGACACGGTTCGCAACGCGTTGATCGAGCGCGGGCTCGACGGCGGCACGCTCGTCGCCGTCGGCTTTGGGAGTGAGCAACGCGTGATTGTCGACGGCGTCGAGGACAAAGAGGCGAGCCGTCGGGTTGCATTCCGCGTCGAGGCAACGGCGTGAACCGTTCGAGATTGATGCGTTCGAGACAGAGGGGGATTTACTGATGCCGTACACCTTGGCGAAAGGGCTGTTTTGGGTGCTCGCAGCGTTGTTGTTGGGCATCGTGATCGGCTGGCTGTTACGAAGCGTCGCCGCCAAACGGCAAGTCGCCCGCGCTCGCGCTCACCACGTTGACACAGCGGAACTCGAGCGACTGCGTGGTCGGGTGGCCAACCTCGAACCGGTGGTCCACGAACGCGACCGACTCAAGGCTGAACTCGAGATCGCCCGCGTGAAACCGATCGCTGCAACGCCAACTGCAATTCCAACGGCTGCCCCGATTGCACCAGAAGCTCAGTATTTCGTGAGTATCGATCAACCGGGTTTGGTCGACGCCCCAAAAACTGCTCCGTCGACCCCCGATCCCTCGGCGGCGGCAGCGGTGCTTGGCAAGCCGATCACACTCGACGACCTCAAGGTGGTCGAAGGGATCGGTCCCAAGATCGAGGGCCTCTGTCACGGGATTGGCATTCGGACGTGGTTTGACCTCTCGACGACGGAAGTGTCGCTGTTGCGAACGATGTTGACCGACGCCGGATCGCGGTTCCGCGCCCAAGATCCAAGCACCTGGCCGCAACAGGCGGCACTGCTCGCTGAGGGTCGCTGGTCCGACTTCAAGACACTGACCGATCAACTGAACGGCGGCAAGGTTCCGGAATGAGCTGATCGGGTACCGTTAGCGACATGAGCAAGCCAGCACTTCCGTACACACCCGCCGTTCGCGCCGGTGATTTCATCTTCGTGTCGGGCCAGTTGGGAATGCGTGACGGAGTGTTGGTCGACGGTGGGGTTGCAGGGCAAACGGCACAGGCGATTGCCAACCTGATTGATCGCCTCGCCGAACTCGGCGCAACGCTGGCCGATGTCGTGAAGACGACGTGCTTCCTGATCGATATGGATGCGTTCCAAACGTTCAACACCGCCTACGTCGAAGGCTTCGGCAGCCTCCGCCCGGCCCGGTCAACGATCGCCGTTCGCGAACTCCCGTTGGGTGGCCACGTTGAAATCGAAGCCGTCGCCTACTCGCCGCCCCGGTGAAGTTCAGGTCTGGTGAACTTCACGGAATAGGGGTCACGGGATAAGATTCCGCTATGGCTGGAGCTATCGCAATCGTTGCCGTGTTGCTGATCTTTCCCACGATGGTGTTGATCAGTGGTGGAGTCGCGGCGGCGATCATCGGCCATTTCCTCCAGCGTGATGGCGAAGTTCGCCACGCCGGCAGTGAACTGCTCGCCCTCGACGACTGAGAACTCGGGCGGATAGGTCGCCTCGCTCCTGTTTGATTCCGCTCGTGTCCTCGATTTTCAACGGTCGGGCTCCGCCTATCGGCTCGTGCTGGCAGACTGGCAGGGTGCACCGTCATGATGCGTCGATCGAGGTTCTGACCCAGGCGATCGTCCGTTACGCGATCGACCGGGTGCAGCTCGACCCGCCACCGCTCGACGGACCACGAACAGCCGCGGAACTGCGGGCGATGGCGGGGTGCACGATTACCGAACACGGGATCGGTGGCTTGGAAGCGCTGCGCGTGTTCGGCGAAGTGCTCGCACCGGCATGCATTTCGGTGGATCACCCTCGCTTCTTGTCGTTCGTTCCTGCTGCTCCCACCGAGGCGGCGATCTTATTCGACCTCGTCGTCGGAGCATGCAGCATCTACGCCGGATCATGGATGGAGGGCGGCGGTGCTGTGTTCGCCGAGAACGAGGCGCTGCGCTGGATCTCCGATCTGGCCGGCTTCCCGGCTGAAGCCGGTGGTGTATTCGTCAGCGGTGGTACAGCGGGCAACTTGAGCGCCCTGATTGCCGCTCGCTGGGATTGGCGGCATCGTGCCGGCGGTATGCGCGATCGCACCCGAGGGCTGATGGTTGCGTCGGCCGGTGCGCATTCATCGGTTGCGCAGGCAGCCAGGGCGATGGACGCCGATGTCGTGCTTGTGCCCGCCGATGAACGCGGTCGGATGTCGGGTGACGCGCTGCGTTCGACGATCGGAGCACTGGCCGACGACGACTACGCCAGGCTGTTCGCCATCGTGGCGACATCGGGCACCACCAACGCCGGGGTGATCGATGACCTCGTCGGCACCGCTGACGTGTGTGCGTCGAACGGGGTCTGGTTTCACGTCGACGGCGCGTACGGTGGCGCCGGGCTGGCAGCGCCGAGCGTTCGCGATCGGTACGCCGGGATCGAGCGCGCCGACAGCCTGATCGTCGACCCACACAAGTGGTTGTTTGCTCCATTCGACTCATGCGCTCTGCTCTACCGTGACCCCACGATCGCCCGCCAAGCCCACACTCAACATGCCGAATACCTCGACGTGCTCCACGAGGAATCTGACGACAACGTCCCCTGGAACGCCAGCGACTATGCCCACCACCTGTCGCGCCGGGCACGCGGATTGCCGCTGTGGTTCTCGTTGGCCACGTACGGCACCAAGGCCTACGAGGATGCGATCGAGACGACGCTGACGGTAGCCCACGCGGGTGCCGATCTGATTCGTTCATCACAGCATTGCGAACTCGTTGTCGAACCCGAGCTGTCGGTCGTGGTGTTCCGACGGATCGGTTGGAACGCCGACCAGTATCAGAAGTGGAGCGACCAGTTGTTGGCGGATCAAATCGCCTTCGTCACGCCGACGGGATGGAACGGAGAAACCGTGCTGCGCTATTGCATCGTCAACCCGCGCACCACGGTGGACGATCTTGCCATGATCATCAGCTCGCTCGCATGACGGACCTTGTGATCCGCAGCGCCCGGTGCGTGGCGACGCTCGATGCCGATCGCCGCGAACTGGCTGACGGTTGGATAGCGATCACTGATGGGCTGATCGAGGCGGTGGGTTGCGGCCGGCCGCCGGAGGCCGAACAGAGTATTGACGCATCCGAATGCCTGGTCACACCCGGCCTGATCAATACGCACCATCACCTCTATCAGAACCTGACCCGGGCCTACCCTCCGATGACGGACAAGCCGTTGTTCGGTTGGCTGCAGACGCTGTATCCACTCTGGGCGGCGCTCGATACCGAATCGATCTATGTCTCGACATGGGTTGGCTTGGCCGAACTGGCGCTCTCCGGGTGCAGCACCTCGACCGATCATCTGTACGTCCACCCGCGCCGGGCTGGTGACCTGTTGACGGCCGAGATCGAAGCAGCCCGCGACGTGGGGCTCCGCTTCCACCCGACCCGAGGTTCGATGTCGCTCTCCCACAAAGACGGCGGTCTCCCACCCGACCACGTTGTGTCCGATGACGACAGCATCCTTGCCGCCAGCGAAGAGGCTGTGCTGCGCCACCACGACCGCAGTTGGGGAGCGATGACGCGGGTTGCCCTTGCGCCGTGCTCCCCGTTCAGCGTGACCGAGGCGCTGATGGTGGGCACCGCTGAACTGGCCGAACGGCTCGATGTTCGGTTGCACACGCACTTCGCCGAGAACGCCGAAGACGACGAGTTCAGCCTGGCGACGTTCGGCTGCCGACCGATGGACTATCTCGAACGAACCGGGTGGAGTTCGAACCGTACGTGGGTCGCCCATTGCGTGATGCCGAACGCCGACGAGATCCAACGGCTCGGCGCAGCTGGTGTCGGTGTCGCCCATTGCCCGTCGAGCAACATGATCTTGGCGTCTGGAATCTCGCCGGTTGTCGACCTGCGGGCAGCCGGTGTCGACGTCGGACTCGGCGTCGATGGATCGTCATCGGCCGACTCAGGTTCGCTGTGGCTCGAGGCAAGGCAGGCGATGCTGCTGGCCAAGCTTCGTAACGGTGCCGCCGCTGGAACCGCCAGGATGGCACTCGAAATCGCCACGCTCGGCGGCGCTGCGTGCCTCGGACGGACCGGCGAGTTGGGTGTCCTTGTTCCTGGCGCGGTCGCCGATATAGCGATCTGGGATCTGACCGGCCCGCGCTATGCGGGCGCGCTCGCCGATCCAATCGAGGGATGGCTGCGGTGCGGACCGGCCTCGGTCCGCGACACGATCGTGCACGGCGCGGTCGTTGTCCGCGACGGTCGACTCGTCTCGATCCGACTCGATGAGATGCTGTCCGCCCACACTCGGCTTGCCCGCCGCATACAACAGCTCGCCTGAACGTCTGTGGTCGACGTCAGGACCTGACACCAAACGTTGACCCTGACAGAATGGACTGATGTTGGCTCGTCGCGGTGGGGTCGTCGCGGCTTGTCTGGTGATCGTCGCCTCGTGCGGGCTTGCGACGCCATCGGTTGGAGTCCGAGTCGTGGCCTCACCAACCTCGATCCCAACCTCGACCGAGTCAGCCCAGTCGGTTGGCGACTCGATCTCCGACGCACCCGATGGATCGACCGGTACAGCTACCGAGGACGACAGAGGCGGCCGGGACGTCGCGGACGCAACGCTTGATGGGCACGGAGGTGATGCGACCGGCTCGGACTCAGGGCTCTCGTTGCCCGTCAGCGTTGCCGTGGTTGGCGATTTGCTGACCCTGTCGGCGGTCGAGGAATTGGAACCTGCGTTGACTCGTTTGGGTCTCGATGTGATCGCCATCGACGGAGTCGAGGACCGTCGGATGGTCTCACGTACGTCCACCGTTTCATCCGGAAGCGATGCCATTTCAGCGATCCTTGCGAACGACTCGCCCGAGCTGTGGGTGATCGCTCTCGGCACGAATGATGTCGGTGCGCAGCAAGCACCGCAAACAATTCGTGGTCACATGAGGGCCGTCCTCAATCTGATCCCTGACGGTGTTCCCGTAGTGTGGGTCGACCTGTGGATTCGTGACCGACACGACCAGATTGTCGATGCCAACGACGTAATTGACTCCGTGATTTCTGCAAGGCCCGGATCGGCGGTCGTCGACTGGTATTCACACGGGGACGACAAGAGCGTGATCACCGCTGATGGTGTCCACCTGACGGCTGCTGGCCAGCGAGTCTTTGCCGGTTCGATCGCTTCAACGATCGACACGCTGTTCCAGAAGTGACGCCAGACCCCTAACTGCCCCAGCGGGATTGGCCGAAGCGGTAACCGACGGATCGAACCGTTTGGATCAGGT
>JANMTV010000055.1:0-10367 GCA_031390905.1 Ilumatobacteraceae bacterium
GGGAGCGAATGGTCGAGTGAGGCGAAGCTCGTCGTCTGGGGGATCGTCGATCTCCCCAACGGCTATAGCGCGGATGACACCCTCGCCGGCCTCGTCGAAGCCTGCGAGCAGATCCCTGCCACGATGCGCCGATCGGTCACCTGGGACTGCGGCTCGGAGATGGCCCGCTGGGCCGACCTGACCGCAACGTTCGATCTCGACGTGTGGTTCTGCGACCCCCACGCACCCTGGCAACGCGGTCTCAGCGAACACACCAACCGACTCATCCGCTGGTGGCTCCCACGCGGCCTCGACCTCGCCTCCAGCGACGCCCTCGCCCGCATCCACCAAGCCCAACACGTCCTCAACCAGCAACCCCGCCGATCACTCGACTGGCCACACCCCACCAGCGCTACCATGCCCTCGCGAGCTGACCACTGGAACTCGCCGTCTCTCGGCGGGGTTGCTCGAACACGCCGTCGACGTTCAATGCCGTTTCTATGCGTCATCGTCCAGCCTGGCTGGGGCTGACTGAGGGCTCAGGCTGAATCGAGAAGTGCGGAAAGCGTGGTTGCTTCGTCGGCAGTGAGGTCCTGTATGACCGCTCGTGAGTGGGTCGGCGCCAGCATTTCGATGTCACCTGCCCCGCGATATCCAGTGATCGTTGTCGGTGTGAGGAAGATCGACACGCGATCTCCTTCACTGAGGGCAACGGCCGGCCCGATCCCGAATCGGACGCCTTCAACCGGACCATCTGCCGGCACCTCGATTCCGTCGCCAGGCACGCCTTCCTTCGGCACGAAATCGTTACCGTCTTCGTCGACCATCTTGAGAAGTCCCAATGCCTTGGCCTGCTCGGCGTTGACGTCGGTGATGAACTGTCCGCCGCCAACCAGAATCGTAAACTCCTGCCCCTGCTTGGTGACTGGAACCTGGCCAACCGCATCCTCCACAAGACGAACACGCACAGGGGTGTACACCTCAAGGGCCGACATGTCGATGCCGTTCAGTTCCTCTGCCGCAGGGAGCCCCCCATCGGACGTGTTGAACACCGATCGCTCGACGTCAACGACTTCAACACGCACCAACGCCTGAGACCGTGCCGCGATCTCCTTCACAGTCCAATCGAGCTCGGTCATCCCACCAACACCTTCGAGTTCGAGCGTCGATGTCGGGTCGACGCCAAGATTCGGGGTATGCGCCGCGGCTTGGTCAGATGTTTCAGCCGAACACGACGTAACCGCGACAAGCGCCGCCACGACGAGCAGGCTTCTGCTTGCTAGTGAGTTCAGGTTTGTGTGCATGACGTCCAATATGCGTGTGAGTGGCCGTAGATCTCACAACGGCCGAGGATGTCGGGCGTGCCTAGTGAATCCATACCAGAGTGAACTGTTGCCCACATCGTTGCGGTCGACACGTCCGAGTGACCCAGTCCCGCGTAGTGACCGAACTCATGCGCTGCGGCGTCTGTAACAGTCGACGTGGACAGTCCCGACTTGAACCGGATCGAGGACGACCCTTCCTGGATGTGGCCACTTGATACGACCGTGGACGTACAACCGACAGCGCTCGCGCTTCCGCAGATGGTCACCGAGGTGACCGTTACGTTGGCGTTGTTGGCTGAATCGATGCCCTCACGCGTGTAGTTGAAGACGTGATTGAACGTCTGATCCCACGCTTGATATCCGGCGTCAAGAGCTGCAACGTAGCCGTTGCTACCAACCGAATCACCATAAATGAAGCGCGCTGTGGCATCGGAGTGATGGGTGTAGCAGACACCGGGAACGCTTTCCGCGCCACGGCCGGAGCTGCATGTGTAGTCGTAACCGGCGCCAGCGGGGTCATGAGCATCGGCACTACCACCAAACATCATGAATGCACCCGTCGCAACACCAGTCAAATAGAACAGAGCGAGGCGTGTAGGCCGCATAGTTGACCATAGAGCAGCTGGGAAACGAAGTCCAGCAAATATCCAATACGCAGCCGGCGCGCCAATTCCCCTGGCCTTCACGGTTGAGCGCAGCCGACGTAGACGGGCGCTCCGCGTCTGAGGGTTGGGTGATGGTCGGGTAGGGATCCCGGGCGCGGCACAGGGGCTCTGCGATTCTCAGCGATGTCTGAAGTCGTCGAGTCTCGAGGAGCCCATGCTTGGAAACCGATGCTACGCGCATGTGCGCGCTGCTGGTCGGCCTGCCCGACGTCGTCGTGGTCTGTGTCGCCGACTGGCCGCTGTGGCTTCGCGTCACGATCCGGATCGACGGTGAGCGGCCCGTTTGTTCGTGCGGCCGAGCGGTGCATCGTCACGGTGTCCGCGAGGTCGTGCTGGTCGATCTGCCGATGTTCGGCCGCCCGACCCGGCTGGTGTGGTGCAAGCAACGCTGGCCTTGCGCCGGGTGTGGGCGCGGCTGGTGCGACCGGACCGGGATGCGTTCGATCACCTCGAGATCGTCGGGCCACTCATCGGCGCCGTGGCAGTACACCTTGCTCGTACGTGGCCAGGTCTCGCGCACCTTCAGCGCGACGCAGTTCAGCCCGAGCGGCAACCGAGTCAGGAACGGCAGCGACGACGACTCGTCGGGGTTGCGCGCGATCACGAACTCCACCACCATCAGTCAAGCTGAACGCCGCTCCTTCCCGAGGGTCACGCGGCGGCTGCACGCCGGTCGGCGATGCGGCACGCGGACTTGCGTCAGTGTCGCTCCGTGCCCACGGATTGCCCACGAACTGCCCGCAACGGGACGATACGAGCCAACACCAGTCGGACGGCCGAACCGCGAAACCCCAGCTCAGAGCGCGCGCAACGACACGATACAACACCACCCGGACGGTCCAGGCGGCTCTTGTAATCATGAGGTCGTGGGTTCGATTCCCACACCCGGCTCCAATAAAAGATCCGGGGTAAGGACGTTTCGCTCACCACCTGATCGCCAAACCGCGTTCATGTCGCGCTCAACCCCCGTATGTCGCAGCCATCGCGACATGAACGGGGCTAGCGGACTTGGAGGCGTTCGAGCAGGATTGCTTTTGCTTGTTCGAAATCGTCGAAACTCATTGATTCGGCGTCGAACGCTGCGTGCAACGCGGCGAGTTCTGCCAGCACCGTTTCCTCGCTGTGCGCTGGCGGGCCGACGGAATCAGTGTCTGTGCCCGGCGCTTCTGACCTCTCAGCGCGTTTTGCGCGCTTGGCTGCTGCTTTTTCTTTCTGAGCTTTGTCCCGATCGCGTTTCTGAAATCTCGCCTGACTCATGCGCGGTCAGCGAGCCAGCGCGATGCCGCGGGTGATCGCGACACGAGGATCGCGGCACTCGTCGCCGACAGCGCTGAGTGCCGTTTGGAACAACGAGATCGCATGCATTTGCTGGTCATCAGTCAGGCCGGCGTGCATGATCCGCTCGACCGATGGCCGCAGATCTGGCCGCTCGTTGATTATTTCGCGAGCCATCCGATCGCTCGGGGCCAGGTCCTCAAGGCTGATCGCCGCAGCCGCCTTGGCCTTTAGTCGCTTCTGTGCCGCCGCAGTGGTGGCCATAGTGTCCTCGCTCTCACGTTCAAGTCGGCTCCGCAAGAGGCCGAATCGAAGCGGGACGACGTTTTAGGATCGTTCCCCAGCCGACGCGCCGCACACGAGAGTGGCCTCAGGCTACCAGCAGGTATCGCGACACGGGGTTCAGGACGGGCGGCGTCCGCTTTTGACTCAAGCGATTGTCCAAACCTGCCGATGATGCAAGCGTGAAACCATCGATACTTTCGCACGGCCGCTTGACTTGGATTGTGACCACCGCAATCTTGACGGTGATCACCGCGATGACCATGTTCGGGCCGCTGAGTGATGTCCGCTGGGAACAGCCGAACGTGCTGTTCAGCGTGATCGTCGTCTCTGCCGCTGCGTGTGTGCTCGGTGCCACGATCGTGGCGGCGCTCGCTGACCGACGCGAGATGGCCGAGGCGGGCCTACTCGGTGCAGCGCTGATGGGTGCATCGGTGATGCCACTCGTGCACGGACTCGTCACCCCTGGGGTCCTGTATGACGACACGTCGGCATTCCGGGCGGCTGCGTTCTTGTCGCTGCCGGTTGCCGTCGCCGTTGCGGCACCGCTGTTGCGTCCGCACTCGGGGTTCGGTTCGTGGGCAGCCCGTCACTGGCGTGACTGGACGTTGCTGTCAATGATGGGTGTGTTCATTCTTGCCTCGGTCGTGGTATTCCTCCCAGACGCGATAGCCGCGCCGGGTGCTCACCAACCACTGACGATTGCAGTGACATTCGGACTCGTTGTAGCACTCGGTTCGATGTCGTTGCGTCAACTGCGACTGTTCGAAATCGGTCA
This sequence comes from Ilumatobacteraceae bacterium, assembly GCA_031390905.1. GTDB lineage: Bacteria > Actinomycetota > Acidimicrobiia > Acidimicrobiales > Ilumatobacteraceae > Ilumatobacter. The sequence continues at coordinate 4,305 of JANMTV010000055.1, forward strand.
ACGGCCAGCCAACCTGATCGCTTCGATCTCACTCGTCCTGCTCGCCGTGACTGCCTTCCTGCCGATGTCAGATGCGGCCTACAGCCCAGGATTCTGGTGGCTCCACGTTTCCGGATCCGTCGGCGTGATTGGCGCGTGTGTCGGGATGATCGTGTCGAAGCGCATGTCTCACACGGCGCAAGACGTGCTCGCACCCGTGCTCGCCCGCGATCCGCTCGCAATGTTCGAACTGGGCCTGAGTCCGATCGTGCATCAGTTCATCGCCTCGATCGACGAGAAAGACACGATCACCCGTGACCACGTGATCCGCACCGCCGAACTCGCCGTTCGGGTTGGAGAGCGATTCCGCCTCCCGGCCCGGTCGCTCCGAGACCTCGGCCTCTCAGCGATTCTGCACGACCTCGGCAAAGTCAACGTTCCTGACGAGGTGTTGAACAAGCCCGACCGACTTACCGAGGCGGAGTTCGATGTCATCAAACTCCACACGGTCGACGGTGAGGAGATGCTGCTCGCCGAACCGACGCTCGCAAGCTGCGCACCGTTCGTACGCTCGCACCACGAACGGATGGATGGTGGAGGCTATCCCGACGGTCTTGTCGGAGTCGAGATCCCGCTTCCGTCTCGAATCATCGCCGTATGCGACGCGTTCGACGCAATGACGCACGATCGCCACTTCCGAAAGGGCATGCCCATGGGGATGGCGTTGGCTGTGTTGCACGAGCATGCGGGGAGCCAGTGGGACCCGGCCGTGATTGATCAACTGATCGCCGTTCTGCCGACGATGCCGATGATGGCGACGCTCGATGATGTCGGCCGAAACAGCGATCACATCGACGCGACGGCGATGCCGGATGACGTCCGTGAGCTGTTGCAGGACGTTGACGCTGAAATCTGACGTGGTGGCGCCAACCGGTAGTCCGTGATCCTGTAGTTTTCGGATCGTGACATACACATCGCTCCGGCCCGGATCTAGTGCTCACTATCGCAAGAAGCGGGCGGCAACGGTCGCTGTGATCGTGATGGCAGCATTCGTGCTCGGTGCCTGCGGTGGTGGTGATGACGACACTTCAACCGCGGCCGACACCGCCACGAGCGAATCCGGCGTCTTGACGACGACCACCACCGTGGCGCCGGTCGCGGCCGTCACTACTACCGTGCCAACGCCGACGACGCTCCCTGTGCCGACGTACGTGACCGAGGGGGCCACCGTGATCGTCGCTAATGCAAGCGACGTCAATGGTTCCGCAGGTCGGCTGAGCGAACGGCTGGCTGCCGTCGGGTTCACGACCGGGACGGCGGTGAATAGCACCGAAGGAACGTTGGCCGTCACAAAAATCTACTATGACCCGGCCAACACGGCCGCCAAAGCCGTCGCCGATTCGCTGCAACTGGCGCTCGGTGGCGGCGAGATCACGGTTGTCGAAGTTGCCACCCCTCCGCCGATCGACACCGCTGACTTGGCCGGAGCCGGCGTCTTGATCGCGATGGGGAACGACGTCGCCGACAAGTCGCTCGATGTGCTTCAGGGCCGCGTTGCGGAACCGGTCGAAAGTTCGACCGCTGACGATTCGACCACGGGCGAAGGTTCGTCTACCGGTGAGAGTTCAACCGCTGGCTGAGAGTTAGTCGGCGGTGGCCAGCTCGCGGACTCGAGCCAGCAGCACTTCAAGCGCTGGCCGGTTGAGGCCACCCTCTGGCACGATCACGTCGGCGTAACGCTTGCTCGGCTCGATGAAGAGTTCGTGACTCGGGCGAACCGTGGCGAGATACTGGTCGAGGATACTTTCGGGCGTTCGGCCACGTTCGGCGACGTCGCGTTTGAGCCGTCGAATGATGCGAAGGTCGGCCGGCGTGTCAACAAAGATTTTGAGGTCGAAGCGTTCACGCAACCGCGGTTCCCACAGGACCAAGATCCCTTCGACTACCACTACCTTCGACGGACGAACCGTCTGGCAGCGATCGGATCGATCGTGTATCGCGTAGTCGTATATCGGCACGTCGACCGAGGCCCCGGCGGTGAGTGCCGCCAAATGGTCATTGAGGAGTTCCCAGTCGAACGCATCAGGGTGGTCGTAGTTGGCGGCGACACGAACCTCCATTGGCTCGTGTGAACGTTCGATGTAGTACGAGTCGAGACGGATCAATGACAGGTGCTCGTCACCCATGATCTCTTCGAGCCGTTCGGTGATCGTCGTCTTGCCAGAGTTGCTGCCCCCGGCGACTCCGATCAGATACGGCCGTTTGGCCCGGCGACTGGCAGCGATGTTGGCCGACATGACCGTGAAGTTACTCGCCAGATGCGGTTGTTTTCAGGGGGTACTTGTAAACGACCCCCTGGGCGGGCCAGTCTGTGTGGGTGATGAGCGAACGGCAGCAGGCGATGTTGGAGTTCGAAAGAAATTTCTGGACCTTCGACGAGCCGAAAGAGATGCTTGTCCGCGCTCGGTTTCAGTGTTCGGCCGACGACTACTATTCCGAACTGAACGATCTCCTCGAGCAACCCGAGGCACTGCAGCATGACCCACTGGTCGTGCGTCGCTTGCAGCGTCAACGCAAGCGTCGGCGCCGCGAGCGGCTCGATACGGGAACTGACGCGCAGGGAGGCACACACGCATGAGCGAAGCACCTGATGAATCCGGTCCGATCCAGCGCCGCCCGCCGCGGGCCAGCGATGGAGGCGCCCCGGTCAGCGGGGCGCTGGCGATCGTGCTTGCCGTGGTGGCGGTGGTCGCCGGATTCTTGATTCTGAAATCGATCAGCGACGGGGAAACGTCACTCGGGAGCACTGTTCCGGGCGTCGGTGGCGTCGACGAATCAGGTGCGACGACGACGATCGACCCGTTGACTTCGGCTGCGTCAACGCTGGCCCCCGCGACGACGCTGCCACCGCCGGTGCTGATCGGCGCGTCGGTGCTAGTTGCCAACGCCAACGGCATCGGGGGTTCTGCGGCTGCGATGAAGAACGCCCTCGAGATCGCCGGCTTCACGATGGTTCCACCGGTCGATGCGGCGGCCGGTAACGAAGAACTTGCGGCGTCGGTCGTGTACTTCGACCCAGCAGTTGCCACCAATCAGGCTGTGGCCGATTCAGTCGCACGGGCGGTCGGTGGTGCCTCCGTCGTGCCGCTTGAGGGTTTACCCCCGGTCGAAGGGAGTTCGATGAATGGCGCTGGGGTGCTCCTGATGCTCGGAATCGACAAGGCGAACAAGTCGTTGGCCGATCTCAACCCGACTGCAGCCGCCACGACGATTACGAATCCTCCGGTCGCCGGCGCCGAAACGACAACTACGACGATCGCGTAGCGACGGTCTGTTCGAGCAGGTCGCGTGCGATCTGCTCGATGCACCACAGCGGCTCGCGTTCGGCTCGTTCGAGCCCGAACGTGGTTGCCAGTACCCAGGTTGGAATCCGCCGGATTACGTCGTCGTCAGCGACTCCCACAATCGCCGCGACGGGCACCCCGTACTCGGCGGCGAGTTCGGTCACGCCGCCAACGACCTTGCCTTCGAAGCTCTGCTGATCGAGATGACCCTCGCCGGTGATCACAAGATCGGCAGCCGCGATTCGATCGTGCAGGTCGAGTTGATCGGCGACGAGTTCGAATCCGGGTACGAGTCGTCCCCCCAACGCTGCCAGAGCACCGGCAAGTCCACCCGCCGCGCCTGACCCATCGATCACAGTGACGTCGACGTCGTACTCGCTGGCGTACTGCTGAGCGAGTCGTTCCAATCGCCCTGTGAGCATTTTGACCTGGGTCGGTGTCGCTCCCTTTTGAGGGCCGAACACGGCGGCCGCCTCGGTAAAACGGGTCGTGACGTCGCAGGCGACGAGCAGTTCGACACTGCGTAGCTGGGCAGGGAACCTGATTGCGTTGAGTGCCCCAAGCCCACCGTCGGTCGTGGCCGAGCCGCCGAGTCCGACGATGATTCGTTTGGCCCCTGCCGACACTGCGGCGTCGATCAACTGCCCGGTACCCGTCGTCGTGGCCTCCATCGGATCGTTTCGGTCACGACCGCCGGCAAGCATCAATCCGCTGGCAAGTGCCATCTCGATGATCGCCGTCCCGCGGTGGATTCTCCATGGTGCCTCGATCTGACTACCCAACGGGCCGGTCACTCTTGTGATCCGATTCGGCCCGCCGAGAACGTCGAGCAGGCCTTCCCCACCATCGGCGACGGGGACCTCGTCGCAGTCGTGACCGAGTTCCCAGCAGGCATGCCCGATCGCGGCTGCGACCTCAGCACCGGTGGCCGTCCCCCGGAACTTGTCGACCGCCGCCACGACACGCATCGACCCCGAAGTTACCGCAAGGAGGGAGCAGATAAAGCGAAGTGGAGGCGAGTCCCCGACCACCAAGGTGGCGAGGAAAGTGCCAGCGACGAGCCGCACGGAGGGACCACCAAGAACGGAAATCCTGACCAAGTCGGTTATCTTTTGGGCTATGGCTGTCACCGTTCGTATCCCGACCACCCTCCGACCACTTTCGGGTGGCAACAAGCAGGTCGAAGTCGAGGCGGGCACACTCTCAGAGGTGATTGCTGGGCTGGAATCGGCGCACCCCGGTCTGGCTGACCGCCTGCTCGATGAGGATGGTTCGATGCGTAAGTTCGTCAACATCTTCGTCGACGACGACGACGTGCGTTACCTCGACGGCTTGAACACGACCGTGAAAGACGGCATCACGGTCAGCATCATCCCCGCCGTAGCCGGCGGAGATGCCTAACAGGCTGCTGAAAAACTCGCTCCGTTCCGCGGCCGCCAAATCGGCCAGCCTCTGGGTTCGCTTCTGAGTAACGATCTCGTCTCGGCGGGAATCAAGCGGCGGACGATTCGAGGACGGTTCCGAACGCACTTTCCTCTTTCATCACCCTGCCAACCGCGTTCACGAGGACTTGCAATGCCCTGATGTCTGCGGAATTTGGGAACCTCGTCCTGATCTCAACGTTGCGCGCCGTAAGAACGAACGCTGACCAGGTCGACTTGATACACACCGATGCAGCCAACGTGCCATGCGTGTTAGCAGATCTGGCGACCACGAGGCCAACGTCGCGCAGGTGTTCCTCGTCGAGGCGGAGTGGCTTTCCGCCTTGCGTTCAATTCGGGATGTGCTACGTCCCGCTAGTGCCGTGACCGTGAACGTTCGTGGTGTGGCCGTCGAGTCAGGTTCGTTCATGGCGAGGCGCGGCGACGATCTACTGGCCTTGCCCCAATATGAGGAGCCACAACGAAGCCAGGGGCGAAGCTGGCCGACGAAACAGGGCGAACGTTTGTGGTCACGGCACTAGCTGGTTCACGTTCGAAGTTCGAGTCCCGACTCGGCGCGCATGGGAGTGCTGGAACCGCGACGCCACAGACCGAGACGTTGGCGTCCTGTCGATCGGGTTTCGGAGGTGGACGGAGCTGACCGAGGTTCGCTTCCTCGTCGTCTCCGTGCGCCGCGCCTACGAGTTCGAAACTGACGCGATCGTTCTCGTCTCCGACTCGACGTTCCGCTTTCGAAGGCGACACGTGATCACGGTCTCACTTGAGGAAGCCGGGTGGTTGTGGCCGAGGGTCGTGACGCTTCGGACCGCGAAGTTCTTGAGTTCGTGTTCATCTCCCTCAGTCGCAGGTGGACCCGTATCTGCTCGCCGGTGTGCCAGATTGCCGTTCGACGCGACAAGCGACGTGGGTAGCGCACCTCGGAATCCACGACGCTGAGTCTTCAGCGTGACGGAAGGAACTATTGGCCGCCGGTATGCATTTCCTGATGGCGGCGGACAGTGTTCAGTGGCGGGGTCTACAGGAGTGGGAGGGTTCGTGCTCGACGACATGGGTCGACGAGGTCACTAACTCAAGGCGCGGGCGGGATGCTTCGTTCGTTTGCGACCGCTCGGCGCGATCCTCTCGATGAGCAAACTTGATCAAATCCTAACGTATGTATGTTGCAATGGGTTCGGATGTTCGATATGTTTGCTATCAACGAACAACTCTTGGGGAGGTGCACGATGGATGACAACGGAGTCCGTAACACACTCGATGTGTTGTTGGCTGGTGATCCTGATGTGATGGACCGCGACCAG
>JANMTV010000069.1:0-3433 GCA_031390905.1 Ilumatobacteraceae bacterium
GAGTTCACGCTCGACGACTTCCTCGAACAGATGCAGGCGATCAAGAAGATGGGCCCGCTGTCAGGGATTCTGGGGATGATGCCAGGGATGCCGAAGGAACTCAAGAACGCCAAGATCTCCGATGATGACCTCAAACCGATCGAGGCAATCATTCGCTCGATGACCTACGAGGAGCGGGCTCGCCCGCAGGTGATCAGCGGCAGCCGTCGCAACCGGATCGCCAAGGGCTCAGGCACACAGCCTGGTGACGTGAGCCGTCTCGTCAAGCAGTTCGCCGACATGCAAAAGATGATTAAGCGAATGGGCATGGGCGGCGGCGGCAGGAAGGGCAAGCGCGGCTTCCCCGGTCTGCCCGGCATGGGCGGCATGGGCGGAATGGGTGCGGGTGGAGGTATGCCCGACATGTCCGAGTTGCAAGGCATGATGGGCAACCAACCCGGCTTCCCACCTCGCTAAATTCTCGCTTCGCCTGACCCGGGGCGCGGCGATGCGCCCCTCAGGCTTGGAGGGGCGGCATCGTTTGGTCGCTGGTTCTTTCCCGTTGTCGTTGACGATCGCGTTTGGCTCTCGTCCCTGTCCGGATTTCGAGTGGGGTTTGGGCCCATATGGTTCCGTCGGATTGGCGGGTAGTGAGGGTCCGGTCGGGGGCGAGTTTGATTGTCCAGCCGCCTTCGTGAACTTGGTGATGATGGTGCTCACACGCTGGGAGTAGGTCTTTGAGGTCAGTGTTTCCGCCGTGTTCCCAAGGAACGAGGTGGTGGATTTCGCAGCGTTCGAATGGCACGTCGCATCCGTCGAAGGCGCATGTCCGGTAGATCGCGCGTAGGGCGAGGCGTTGGTTGTGGTTGGCGAATCGTTGTGCTCGTCCGAGATCGAGTGGGACACCGTCACCGTTCAAGACGACGGGGACGATGTTGGCGTTGCACGCCAGTCGGCGTGCCATCTCGACCGGGATTTCGATCCCGTGTGACAGTTCACACACCGAGTCCTGATGTAATCCGTCTCGTAACGTTTCCAGATCGACGATCACGACTGCTTCGGTGATCGTTGGTCGGATTGCTTGATGCCCGCCGGACACCAGATTGCCTAACGCGATCGCCGCCAGATGGTTGCGGTCGGCGTCGGTGTTGCCGGGTTTGGCGATCAGCGCAGCAACTTCGGCGTCGAGCGCGCCGAAGACGCGTTCGGTCAGTTCTGGGTCGAGTTCACCGGAGATGCGTCCCATCCCGGTGCGTGGGCAGATCGAGCGTCGCAGCGTGGTTTGACGCTTTTGATGCTCAGATCGTTCAACACCTTGATCCTTTGAGATCCGGTCAGCGAGTGATCGGCAATGTCGAGCGAAATGTTCTGGTGTCGAGTGACGGGCCTCGTCGAGCAAGGATGCTTCGTGACCGAGGAACACGTCTTTGATCTCGTCACCCAACCGGGCCGTGGTGTTCGCTAAGGCGTCGGCATGGGCTGCAGACACAGACCCGCTGGCGAGCGCGTCGCTGAACGACGGCGCGTCTTCCAGCGCTTTCGAGCGGCGATCTTTGGTGCGTGCCTCGGCAGCAGAAACTTTTTCGGTGCGAGCGAACAGATCAGCGGCTGGCAGGTTCAACTCGTTGGAGCGGGAAGCGAGCTGTGTTTCCAGCCAATCGATCCAACCGCGTACGACGCGTACCGAATGTGTGGCGTCGACGACCTGGGCGAGCGACAGATCAGCGGGCACCAAGTATGCGAGTGACATGAACTGTCCCTCAGGTGGCACCGGCAAGATCATGAAATAAAGATACCATACATACGTATGCAACACAACATCAAACAAAAGATTTTCTGCGATAGCGGATCTCAGGTGCGCGGCCAGCCGGACACTCCCGAAACGACTCCAAGAGTTCTCCTGACTGATGCGAACGCGGGCATGCTGTTGGGTATGAATCGGGATCAGGAGCTCCGTTTGTACACGGTTGGGTACGAGGGGCGATCGGTCGACGAGTTCGTTTTGGTGTTGACGTCTGCTGGGGTTGAGGTGTTGGTCGACGTTCGCGAGCGGGCGTTGTCGCGGAAGAAGGGGTTCTCGAAGCGTTCCCTCGGCGAGACGCTGCGTTTGGCCGGAATCGAATATCGACATGAACCGCTGCTCGGCGATCCGAAGGAGAATCGAGAACCGTTTCGGCAGGGCGAGCCCGAAGCGCGTGACCGATACCTGGCCCATCTGAACGATGGGTCACGTTCGGCGTTCGATGCGGTCGTCGAACTTGCCGGCGAATCAAACGTCGCGTTGATGTGTTTCGAACGTGCTCACGATTCGTGTCATCGGTCGTGCGTGTCGGATTTGGCGGTCTCGGAGCAACAAGGCATGACAGTTCTCCAACTCTGAATCACTCTGGCGGCGAGTACACGCTCAGCAACAGAAACTGCTGAGGAAATCGATGCATGTTGCCAACGAAGAACAGCGGTGACTTTCGCGGTCCGCAGAGGTCGTCTACCCACCGAGTTCTTATGCGGTCGAGCGCGTCGTCGTACTCGTGGCGCCACTTCCGCCAGGTCTGGTTCAGCTCCCAGTCGATGACCTTGAGCCTTCGCGGTTCCGTCTCGTCCGGGTATTGCACAATCATATGAAAGTCGAATGGGATTGGTTCGAGAGGCACCTTCGGGTCGTCGATCGCGAATAGCGTGCCCTGTGCCGTCTCGTTCTCTGCCTTCGCTCGCATTTGAGCGAGTTCGGCTGCCGGTCTCTTGGTCGCTACGAGATCGAGAACATCACCCGTCGATACCGCGGCGAGTGACAGCCCAGACTCGACCTGGAGTCCTTCGACCTGGCGCATCGAACCGCGAACGGGGAGGTGATCGGTGACCGATCGTCGCGCCCGCCATCCGTTCTTTGTTGTCAGCGCGCCGATGACGCGAAGCGAATCCAGGTTTGGCTTGAATGACTCGGGTCGATGGTCGGAGGTTGCTCGACGAACATCGATCGCGATCTCGTCCCATTTGTGGATGCGTGCCTCCGCTGGAAGGTCGCGACTCTTGAACGGGAACAGGCGGACCCAGCTCGTTTGCATCAACGAGTCGGTTCGCAGCCCTGCGACGCACACGGTTTCGCCGTACTTGCCCGAGATGGCCGGATAGGCCATTACCGTGACCGCCATTCGGATGCGTTCGTATTCCATCTGACCATCATGACGCAGGGGTGCGCGAACGTTGTGCGAGTCGGAGCGTCGGTTCTCACGACGACTTCGAAGAGCCCAGCTGTTGGGCCGCTCCTTGCTAGTTATCGCGACGAGTTCTCGCCGCGCTCGCCGGCGGGCTTGTTCGTCTTGCAGGATCGCTTCACGATTCGCTGACAGCTGGTCATGAGCATCCGACCGCAGTGACGACCTATCGAATCCGGCGGATGACCCCAGGATCGCCGGTCTGTCGGGCGATAGCGGTTGGTCAGGTCGAGCTCTGTATC
>JANMTV010000165.1:0-1737 GCA_031390905.1 Ilumatobacteraceae bacterium
CTCAGCAGCCCTCCACGTGTTTCCGGTGAGACTCTCGACGAGCAACGCTGCTTTCACACGATCGATCCTAGGAGACGAGCCGATAGGCGAGGCGACCAATCGTTACAGTTCGCTATTTCGACTGCGCAGCAGGCGAAATAAAGTCCAGCACAGAGAATCGTCACCTATCGATCTAGACCACCTAGATCTTCTTGAGGGGCGCCCAGGCCAAGGCCAGGTGCTTTTGGCCGATACCGGCGAAGTTGATGACCGCTTCTGCCTTGTCACCGACGCCGGAAATGTGGATGATCACGCCTTCACCGAACGCCGGGTGAGCGACATCGTCTCCGACTCGAAGCCCTAGCTCTTGTGAGTTGGCTGGCTGCGGGGCGTTTCTGGCACCCGCCGAGATCGCTGCCTCCACGACACGCTCGCGATGGGCGTCGGCTGCATGCGAGTCGATCGCTCGGCTCCCGCCGCTCGCGCCACGTCGGTACGCAGGCGGGTCTGAGAAGTCGCGATCGTCGCGCTGCCGGTAGCTCTGGCGCCCGTATGACGAACGCCCGGTCACGTTGCCACGTGATTCCATCAGCTCTGCGGGGATCTCGTCGAGGAACCGTGATGGCGGGTTGTACTGGGTGTTGCCGAACAACATCCGACTCCATGCGTGCGAGACGAACAGGCGTCGCATCGCCCGCGTGATGCCAACGTAGGCGAGCCGTCGTTCCTCCTCCATTTCTTCGGGTGCTGTGAGCGCCCTGCTGTGCGGGAACACACCTTCTTCGACTCCACCGATGAAGACGACAGGGAACTCGAGCCCCTTGGCCGAGTGGAGCGTCATCAGCACCACCTGATCGTCGTCGTCAAGATCATCGGTATCAGCGACGAGGGCGACCTGTTCGAGGAACTCGTCGAGCACCGTGAACTCTCTGGCCGACCCGACCAGTTCTCCGAGGTTCTCGATCCTGCCGTGTGCTTCGACCGTATCTTCGGCCTCCAACTCGCCGAGGTAACCAGACTGGTCGATCGCAGCCTGAAGCAGGTCGCCCGGCCCAACGCCATCGTCGCCAACCATCACATGCAGCCGATCGAGCAGATCGACGAAGGCGGCAATTCCGCGACGCGCCGGCCCAGTGACTCCGGCGTCGTCAGCGTTGCGCATCGCCTCGACGAACGAGACCTGTTCGGTGGCGGCGTACTCATCGAGCCGCGCCACGCTGGCATCACCAACGCCACGCTTAGGCGTATTGAGCACCCGCTTCACGCTGACCTCGTCGAGCGGGTTGATCACGGCCCGGAGATATGACATGGCATCCTTGATCTCGCGTCGATCGTAGAAGCGGGTGCCGCCGACGACCTTGTACGGGATCCCCAGTCGCATGAACGCTTCTTCGACCACGCGAGCCTGCGCATTGGTGCGATAGAGGACGGCCATTTCACGCCAGTTGATGGCGTCGTCGCGATGCAGTTGTTGCGCGGTGCCCCCAATCCACATCGCCTCGTCGCCTTCGTCCTCGGCGTGATACCGGATGATCCGGTCACCCCCGCCAGAGTCGGTCCAGAGCTGCTTCGGCTTGCGCTCGAGGTTGTTGGCGATCACCGCGTTGGCAGCGTCAAGAATCGTCTGCGTCGATCGATAATTCTGGTCGAGCACGATCGTCGTGACATCGGGAAACGCATCCTCGAATTGCAGAATGTTTCGAAAGTCCGCCCCCCGAAATCGGTACACGCTCTGATCGGTGTCGCCCACAACGCAGA
>JANMTV010000167.1:0-3782 GCA_031390905.1 Ilumatobacteraceae bacterium
GGTATGTCGCCTGGCGAGCCGAACGGTACACATCCGATGCCGCTGGTCGACTCACGGCGGTGATGCGACACGTGCTCGGGCTCGCCGCCTCACGATAGTCAGCTTGGCCAGTAGCGCTCGCGGAGCTCGCGCTTGAGCAGCTTGCCGGTCGGTAGCCGTGGCAGTTCATCGACGAAATCGACCGAGGCGGGGCACTTGTAGTTGGCAAGTTTGATCGGCAGAAGGCGATCAGTTCGGCACCCAAGGCTGGACCTGCCGCAGACGGGTCGGCCGCGATCACGACCGCCTTGACCTCCTCGCCGAGATCGGCGTTCGGCACTCCGATCACGGCGACATCGCTGACCGCCGGATGCATCGTCAACTCGTTCTCGACCTCTTGCGGGTAGATGTTGACGCCTCCTGAGATGATCATGTGCGAAGCGCGATCGGTCAGGTAGAGATAGCCGTCGTCGTCGAGATAACCGATGTCGCCGAGCGAACGCGTTGGCAGTTCGTTCCCGTCGTCGCCAACGATGTGGAGTTTGCCGAGTATCGGGATCCCGACCGAACCTGGGTGGGAGAGCCATTGTTCGGTGCCGATCGCGCACAACCCGTTGCCTTCGCTCCCGGCGTAGTACTCGTTGATGATCGGCCCGAACCAGTCGATGATCTGACGCTTGACATCGACCGGGCACGGAGCGGCGGCGTGCACCACCATCTTGAGACTTGACACATCGTTGTATCAGGTCCCACAGGCGCTCGACACGCCGCCAGGTTCGGAGCGCTCAGCGGCCGCGAGCGTGTACCCGGCTGATGATCGAAGTTCCCGCAACGCCGGGTACTGCAACCGATTCGTCCTCGTCAATCGAATTTGTCTCTGTGCGCGGCAGCCGCGATGCGACGACAGCGGCCACCAAGGCGGCGATCGCCGACAGGATGAAGATCAGTTGGAAGGCACCGAGTGTCGCCACCGACCTGCCGTCCACACGTGTCGTCATCGACGTCAGGATGGCTGCGACAGCTGCGCTGCTGATCGAGGCACCGCCGGCGCGGGCCAGCGTGCCAATCGCGTTCGCCGATCCGGTTTCGCTGTCAGGAACGTGGGCCATGATTGCCGACGGCATCGCCCCATAACCGATCCCGACCCCGGCGTTGACGACTGCCACGCTGATGCCGATCGCCACGAGGGATCCGAGCATCAACGGACGGGTTGCGTATCCGAGGCCGATCACGACGGCGCCGACACTTAAGGAGGTCCGCGCTCCGAATCGGTCGGTGATCCATGCCGACAGTGGTGAGGTCAGCATCATCGCCAGCGCGCCAGGAAACATCACGACACCGGCTGTGACAACGGACGTGCCGAATCCGTGTGGAACGCTGTCGGTCGTTTGCAATAATGCGAGCGATGCATACAAATTGCTGAACATCGCGAACCCGAGCAAGAGGCCTGCACCGTTCACTATCAGCAGTGGCCGTTCGCTCATCAAGACGACGTCGACGAGCGGGCGCTTCGGTCGATGTTCGTAGCGGTACCATCCGATGACGCCAGCGAATCCCGCCGCGTACAAGGCCAGTGGCCGCGGCTGCAGCCACCCCCAGCTGGCCGATTTCGAAAGCGGCAGCAGAATCGCGATCAGGCACACCGACAACCACACCGCACCGATCACATCGAAACGCGACTGCTCGCGTTTGTCGATGTCAGGCAGGACGACGACGACGAGTACGAGTCCTACGAGCGTCAAGGCGCCGGTCATCCAGAACACGCTCTGCCATCCGAACCAACCAAGCATCCAGCCGGACATCGGCAGGCCCAGCCCTCCACCGATTCCGAGTGTGGCGCTGACGAGGGCGACTCCCTTGCTCGTCTGGTCGGGCGCCAACGTTTCCTTGGCGATGCTCATGGCGAGCGGGATCACGGCGATCCCACAACCCTGGAGTGCCCGGCCGACAATGAGGAGCAGTACCGACGGCGCCAGCGCCGAAACCACGCATCCAACGAGCAGGGCGAGCATGCTCACAAGCACCATTCGGCGTTTGCCGTACATATCACCGAGGCGGCCGAGAACCGGATTGGCTACAGCGCCCGTGAGGAACGCTGAGGTGGCGACCCACGACACGTTGCTAACCGACGTATTCAGCTCATCCGGCAAGACGGGAAGCAGCGGCAGCGAAACGGTCTGCGTGATCGAGACGAGTGCACCGCAGTAGCCGAGCACGGCGATGATCGCCGTATTGCTCGCGGAAACCCGGCTCGCCATCTGGCCACGCTAAGCCCTCGGTCGTGAACTTGACGAGTCCGTCAGATCTCGAATTGGTCACACGTGTGAGCGAACGCCGTTCAGGATCAACTCAGTAAAGCGGCGGATTCGTTCTCGAGTGTCGACCGCTGGGCGGGGATCTGCTCCGCCGTCAACGACACGACTCGCGAGTTGGGTGGAACGCTCGGCGTTGCGATTGTTGGCAGCGTGTTCAGTTCGATCTACATCAACCATCTCGATTCCAGTGAAGGTGTGTTTCGGCAGTTGCCACCGGAGGCGCAAACTGTCACACGCGAATCTGTTGGGGCGGCGCGGATCGTCGCCGAACAACTCGGCACCGATGCGCCGGCGTACCTTGCCGAGGTGAGCGACGCATTCTTGGCGGGTCTCAGCGTCGGGTGCGATCGTCGTGTCTCGGTACCTCCCTGCACGCGCCGAAATTTGACGAATTCGTCAGGTCGGGGCCACGATGGCTCCGATGGAGTTCACGTTTTCCGCTCAGGATGAAGCATTTCGCGTCGAGGTCCGGACGTGGATGTCGGAGCATCTGGTCGGCGAGTTCAAAGCGCTCGGCACCGGCAGTGACATGGGTGAGGGGGCCGAACTCGACGTACGCAAGGCGTGGGAGCGCGAGTTGGCGTCAGGTGGCTGGGTCGGGATGGGTTGGCCGAAGGAGTACGGCGGACGTGATCTGCCGTTGCTGCAACAGTTGATCTTCAATGAGGAGTACGCACGCTCTGGAGGGCCCGCGCGTGCTGGTTTCTTTGGCGAGCAGTTGCTCGGGCCGACGATTATGGCGTTCGGCACCGATCAGCAGAAGCAGCGATTCCTTCCGCCGATCTTGCGGGCTGAGGAGTACTGGTGCCAAGGCTTCAGCGAGCCAGATGCCGGCTCTGATCTGGCCAACGTGAAGACCTCCGCCGTGCGCGACGGCGACGAATGGGTGATAAACGGCCAGAAGATCTGGACCAGTCTCGGTCACATCGCCGACTGGATCTTCGTCGTGTGTCGCACCGATTCGAACGTGGCCAAGAAGCACGAGGGGATCAGCTTTATTCTGTGTCCGATCGACCAACCTGGTGTCGAGCTTCGCCCGATCAAACAGATCACGGGCACGTCCGAATTCAACGAGGTGTTCTTCACCGATGCGCGGACCTCGGCCGAGATGGTCGTCGGTCCCATTGGCCAGGGTTGGAAAGTCGTCATGGGGACACTCGGATTCGAACGCGGAACCGCGTTTCTGGCGCAGCAACTGCGGTTCGCCGCCGAGTATCGAACCGTTGTCGAGTTCGCCCGCACTCGCAGTGCAACACGCGACCCGATCATTCGACAGCGACTCGCCGATGCGTACACGGGCTTGGAGATCATGCGCCTGACGGGGTTGCGCACTGTGACCCGGATCTTGACGAGCGGTACGCCGGGACCGGAGTCGTCGATCGGCAAGCTGCACTGGTCGAAGTGGCATCAGCGGCTCGGAGAACTCGAGATGGATCTGATGGGTGCCGACGGCCAAATTCTGACCGACGGCCAGATGGGTGACTATCA
>JANMTV010000168.1:0-2416 GCA_031390905.1 Ilumatobacteraceae bacterium
GGCGGCGAAACCAACCTCGCCGACATGGCACCAATCTGCCCAGGACACCACCACAACGTTCACGAAGGCGGATGGACACTCACCATCGGACCAGACCGAACAATCACGATCCGGCGACCCGACGGCGAACTCCACTCCAGCCACCCGCCCGAACGCCAACGCCAACGCCAAAAACTCCGCGCCAAACAACCCGACAAACAGGCCGACCAGACGATCCAACCCCTCCACACATGAGGGACGCATCGCCGCGTCTGGCGTTCCGTTTAACCAGTCCGGGCGAATCCGTATCGCGAACGATCCGATCCGACGCTTCTCTTCCGTCGGCCGATCCGACGTTTTGGTGACTTGACGGTCGACGTTTTGCGGATCATTGGATCGACGTTTTGCTGGTTAGTATCGCTAAGATCGGTTCTGTGACTGATCGGTTGTTCCCGCGTCGAGCGTTTGAGGCGTCGAATACGTCGCTCGGCGCGTTTCGCGCTTTGGTTATCCAGGGAGCCCGACAGGTAGGGAAGTCGACCCTCGCCGAGCTGCTTGGTCGAGACCTTGGAGCGTCGTTCATCACCCTCGACCGCGAGGAGGACCTCGGCGCCGCTCTCGACGACCCCAGGTCCTTCCTCGAATCGCTCGGGATTCCAGCGGTGATCGATGAGGTACAGCGAGGCGGTGAGCGTTTG
The DNA here is from genome assembly GCA_031390905.1 of Ilumatobacteraceae bacterium. Lineage (GTDB taxonomy): Bacteria > Actinomycetota > Acidimicrobiia > Acidimicrobiales > Ilumatobacteraceae > Ilumatobacter. The sequence goes on from JANMTV010000168.1 coordinate 678, forward strand.
ATCCTGGCGTTGAAACAGCAACTCGACCACGATCGGTCGCCCGGTCAATACATACTCACGGGCTCCTCGAACTTCTTGACGACGCCGGTCATTTCTGAGAGCCTTGCCGGCCGTGTCGACCTGCTCACGTTGTGGCCGCTGTCGATGGGAGAACTCGGCAACGGGCGCGACGACTTTGTCGACCGGGCGTTCGCCAAACCTGCACAGCTCGAAGAGCACGACGATGCTTGCTTCACACCCGCCGAGTACGTCGCAATGGTATGTCGGGGCGGCTATCCGGAGGTCCAGCGATTCGCCGGTCGTGCTCGTCAACGGTGGTTCGAGCGGTATGTCGAAACTGTGCTGCGCCGCGAGGTCGAGTCTGCCTCCGACCTTCGCCGGTTCGGGGCGTTACAGGCAATGGCGCGGCTGCTCCTCGCCCAAACCGGATCAGAGCTGGTCATCTCGCAGTTGGCGAACAATGTCGGGATCGACCGTGCGACCGCAGAAACGTACGAGCCGTGGATCGAAACCACGTTCCTCGTGCATCGACTGCCGGCGTGGAGTCGAAATGTCACTGCCAAAATCGTCCACCGCCCGAAGCTGCACGCATGCGACACGGGTCTCGCTGCCGCGATCATGGGCAAAGATGAGTCGGCCCTCGCCCGACCAAACGATCCGATGCGTGGCCCACTGTTCGAGTCATTCGTCCTCGCCGAGTTGGCGAAGCAGCTCACCTGGTCGACCGTCTCGGCGAGATTGCACCACTTCCGCGACCGCGACGGACTTGAGGTCGACGCCATCGTCGAAGCATCGGATGGGCGCGTGCTGGCGATCGAAGTCAAGGCGTCGAGCGTGCCCCGCGCCGAGGATGCCGCTCCCATGATGTCGCTGCGCGACAAGCTCGATCGAGTCGGTGGCGACTTCGTCGTCGGAGTCGTGTTTCACACTGGTGATCGACGTGTCCGCCTGAGCGACCGGATTGTGGGCCTGCCGATCGCTGATCTGTGGACGTGACGGGCGGCCCGACGAGGCAACGGTCGGGTCCATTTCTGCTGCAATCCCGCTGCAACGTCATCAATCACCATCAGACGTTGCAGCGCGTCGCACAGTGACCGCTGGTGACACGCGAGAAGACGGATCCGTCACGCCCGCGCGAGATGACCCGCGACATTGGTGCGTGGATAGCCGAAAGTGCGGTGCACACCTCGGGCAAACGCCTGCAGTCGCCGTGGACCGCAATGTCCACAAACGAGACAACCTCGTCGGTGCGAGCAACTTAACGTAGTCGCGATTTAGCTCTTGGGCTGAATCAAGCGAGGCGTCGATCAACGCCGGTCATCCTCCCGGCGCTCGTTGGCAATGGCGATCTTTCGATGTCGTCACGATCGGCACGAAAACAAACCCACAAACCAAGAAATCTTTCCTGTGGCGTTGCGTTGCGTACGTATGTCTGATAGTATTGTCTCATGTCACGGCCGGTCGATCCACTACAGATCTTTGGATCGCTGGTTCATGCTGACGCTTCGGTGTTCACGATGACCGATGTCGTATCGGCCGTGCAGTCGATGCGAGTGGTACGCGGTTGGCTCGACCGATTCGAAACACAGATCGCTTCGCGTTCCAACGAACTCAACGTGTCGGCTGCTGACGTGTTGACACGCAACGCCGGGATCTCCGCTGCCGAAGCACGCGCCAAGGACCGCCGCTCGAAAGCCCTCGAGCAAGCACCATCATTCAGCGACGCACTCGCCGAAGGT
>JANMTV010000245.1:0-3352 GCA_031390905.1 Ilumatobacteraceae bacterium
ATCAGCTACAGCGGTCGGACCTATGCGGAGGGCAAGAAGATCGGCTGGCGTGACGGTGTTCGCGCGTTCTTTTGCATCGCTGCATATTCGCAGCCCGGGCAGCGATTCGGTGCGAAGCGGCTTTCACCTCTCGTGAATCGGCTAACTGGCGGAAGGGCCTGAGCTTCAAGTAGGCGGTTGGGTTGACTCGAACGTGGGCCGAGCGGCGGCAACTGCGTTTTAAATCAAGATGGCATCGACGAGGCGCTCAGTTGAGCAATAGATTCGGTCGACGAACCAGTCAACTATCTCGGTTGGATCATCGATCTGCTGCGCCCGCACCTTGTGTGACCATTCCTTGAGCTGGAGCCCGTCATGACGGCTGCGTTATCGGCTCTATACAAGGGTTCGGTCGCAAGCTTGGTCTTTACTGTCGATAGTCGTGACCAAAGCTCAAAACGTCTGGTGCAGGCGGCAGGCTTGAAGTCGTCTCCTCCCGACACGTCACGCCCGGGATGGTTCAGTCGGCTGATCGTGACGCGCTTGCTACGCCACAAGTCGGCCGCACGGGCGCTTGTCAGGATCCTCGACCGATACATGATCCCAATGATTAGCGTCCTCGAATCGAAGGTCGACCACCATTCGGCCAGTCTAACGATTTCGTCGAATTCGTACGCCAAGTGATCGTTCCCGTCCTCCACGGATGGGCGCCACCGAGATTGGCGGGTGCACTCGAGACGACCCGATCGATCTGACAGAAAGAATCCAACATCGTATCCAACGTCGTATAGGTGGATGGGCTGTGTGAGATCATCGTTCGCGTCGATCGCTCGGCGGAATGACTGCAGTTGATCTGAGCCGGTTCAAACGAACGAACGTCCACGGTCGCCCCTCGATCGAGTGCCAAAGCGGCGGTCCTAAGGAGAACCAACCGATGTTGCCGCCGACGTCGAACACGGTGTGCTGCCTGCCGGCAAACATGCCCGATGGTCGGTCCGATAGAGTCACGGACACCTCATGGACAATCTCAGCGCATTGCCTCTCGTTTCGTATGCTCAGAACCGGGAAGACCTGTATCTTTGGGCACTGGTCGGGCACCGTACGCCGGGCACGTATGTCGACGTCGGTTGTAACCATGAGCGTCTACACTCCGTGACGCGCCTGTTCTACGAACAAGGTTGGTCCGGCATCAGCATCGACGCCAATGGCCAGTTTGAGCGTGAGTATCGTCATCGTTTACGTGATCGCTTCGTGGAAGCTGGCGTAGGCGAGGCTTCAGGAAGCCTTGTTTTCCGTCACTACCCCAACCGGGACGGGCTTTCAACATTCGATAGCGCGATCAAGACTATCTACGACGGTGCTGGGTATGTCTACCGTGACGTAGCGGTTCCGATTCGAACGCTTGACGACATCCTGTCCGAGGTGGGGGTCCGCTCGATCGATTTTCTCAAGATCGATGTAGAAGGTCTAGAGCCAGCAGTTCTTCGAGGGCTCGACCTTTCGAAGACCCGTCCTGCTGTCATCCTCGTGGAGGCTTCACGCGAGGATGACTGTCACGAGATCCTGCTGCCAAAACGTTACCGCGTCGAGTTCTTTGACGGCCTCAACACGTATTACGTCGATAGCGACCTACAAGACGTTTCGATTCATCACTATGCGCAACGGATACTCCACGGCGGCTTCTCCACCGATGTCGAACAAAGGCTGAGGGGCGAAATCGAACTGCTGCGGTCCGGTGTGGAGACGCGAGATGGTGCGGGCATTGCTGACCGGGGAGGGCTGATGAGGTCGATGTCGCGAGACGTCAAACGCGATTTACTGTGTCGCTGTGATGGCTTCGTGGGCCGGTTCGCGCGACGCCGATCCGGCCAAGTGAAATGAGAAGTTCAGATTGGATTGGGCCGACTCTCGGCCGCTGACTAGCGGACCGACCGAGCGACACCCGGTTCAGCCGGACACTCGCGCCGGGCCGACAACGTGGATCGGTATACTCCTGACCACCATGGTCCCTCAAACCCCGTTACTGGTCGATCCGCACGGCCGCATACCAGTTGCAACGCTCGTGACGCTGATCCAGCGGCCAACGACGCTCCAATGATTGTTACTGGCGACATTGAGGTCGACAACGTATGGAAGACGTTCCGCATCTTCCAGGACCGAAACACCACACTCAAACAGGCCTTGATCAGGCGCCAGCGGAATCAGTTCGAAGAATTCTGGGCCTTGCGCGACGTGTCTTTTACCATTCCGAGTGGCTCGACATTCGGGATCATCGGTGCCAACGGTGCCGGCAAGAGCACGATGCTGAAGTTGCTGTCTCGAATCTTGGTACCCGATAAGGGTTCAGTAAAGGTCAACGGACGAGTCTCCGCCCTCCTTGAGCTCGGCGCAGGCTTTCATCCGGAACTCACGGGGCGGGAGAATGTATTTCTCAACGGCAGCATCCTCGGAATGTCGGCGGCCAGCCTTCGATCAAAGTTCGACGATATCGTCGAGTTTGCCGGGCTTGAGGCTTTTATTGATCAACCAGTGAAGACCTACTCGTCGGGGATGTTCGCTCGTCTCGGTTTTTCGGTGGCCGTCGCCGTGGAGCCCGACATCCTGCTCGTCGACGAAGTGTTGGCTGTCGGCGACGAGCAGTTCCAGCGGCGCTGCGCCGAAAAGATGAACGAACTCCGTTCCGGCGGGCGCACCGTCGTGCTCGTCAGTCATGGACTCGCTCAGGTGCAGCAGATGTGCGACGCTGCCGTCTGGCTCGACAAGGGTTTGGTGAAGGAGACGGGGCTGACAGAGGATGTCGTGGCTGCGTACCTCGCCAGTGTCACGACCGCCTATCGCCTCGACGGTCAGGGGCGGCAACGTACTGGTTCCGGCGAAATTCAACTTGAAGTCGAATTGGTCACACCTAGCCCGGACCGTCTCATCACGACCGATTCGCCACTTACGATTCGCTTTCACTGGAAGACCGACCGCGAGATGCACGATCTCGGATTCGGATTCACGATGCGTTCCTCCGACGGGTACGTTCTGACAGGGGCCGGAACTGGCATGGGGGAACGATGGCGAGATGTTGGGCCCGGAACGGGCACGATCGACTTCGTGATTCCCAAGTTGCGTCTCCTACCAGGCTCGTACCATTTGGCGGCGGCGATCATGAAACGTCATACCGGGCAGGTATATGATCACAGCCCAAACATCGCTGAGTTCGACGTTGCCTCTTCGCCTGGGCACGAATCACTGCAGGGCGCAGTCACGCTTGACGGACAATGGGTTGATGGCGAGATCGCATGACCGATCGAACAATCAGAATTGCAGTAAACGAAGTTGCGGGCTACCGAGAACTCCTCATCAACCTCACCCGCCGCGAGCTACG
>JANMTV010000255.1:0-2595 GCA_031390905.1 Ilumatobacteraceae bacterium
CTCGGAGCGGAGCCCGGCCCGGCGACCAGACCCTGGGGTGATCTCGAAAGCAAGTCCCCTCTTCCAGCCGCCGATCTCACTCCGCCTCGGATTGACCACCTCGACGGGGTTGACTGTCAGTCGTCGTACCTGACGCATCGAGGTGCGGTGCCGAGGGAATGTTGAGGATTAGAAGGGTGGACCCCCGACGAGGGGTCGGATGAGGGGAGCGGGTTAGCCGGGCAGGATCCTTCGCTACGTACCGCTTGCCGAACTGTGAATCTGGTGAACCTGGTTCCTACCTCGCGAGCTCTAGATCCTCACATTTGTCAGGCGACTGTGTCAACACCGCCTGAAAATTGACCCACTTGCACCGGCCGAAAATTGACCCCCCTGGCCGGGTTCTTGTTCACTCTGTGTTGTCGGTTGGCACCCTCCCCAGGTCGCGGTCTTTGAGTCGGTAGCTGTCCCCTTTGAGGGAGATAACTTCGGCGTGGTGGACGAGGCGGTCGATCATGGCGGCTGCTACTACCGGATCGCCGAAGACTTCTCCCCAACGTCCGAAGGGCTTGTTAGAGGTGACGATCACCGAGGCCCGTTCGTATCTCGAGGAGATGAGCTGGAAGAAGAGGTTGGCGGCTTCGGCTTCGAAGGGGATGTATCCGACCTCGTCGATCACTAGGAGCGGGTAGCGGCCCAAGCGAAGGAGTTCCTCCTGCAGCCTCCCACCTTGGTGGGCGCGGGCGAGACGATCGACCCAGCCAGAGGCGGTGGCGTAGGCCACCCGATGTCCAGCCTGGCAGGCCCGGATGGAGAGTCCGATGGCGAGGTGGGTTTTGCCGGTTCCGGGTGGACCCAGGAAGACCACATTGTCTTTGGCGACCACGAAGTCGAGGGCGCCGAGATGGGAGATGACGTCGCGTTTGAGGCTGCGTTGATGGTCGAAGTCGAAGTCCTCGATGGTTTTGCGGGCGGGGAAACGGGCGGTCTTGATCCGGTTCTCCCCGCCATGATCCTGACGGGAGGCGACCTCCCGTTCCAGACAGGCGGCCAGGAACTCTTCGTGGCTCCATTCCTCCTGACGGGCCCGCTCCGCCAACCGTCCAAAGGATTTGGCCAGAGAAGGCGCTTTGAGCGCTCGGCACAGATAGGTGATGTCGGTGGCGGGCTTGGAGGTCTTGGTCATGAGGCCACCTCGGTGATCCGGTCATAGTCGGACAGATCTCGCTCTTCGACTGGGGTTTCAACCACCGGCACCGAAGCGGCGGCCTCAGCTCGCATCGCCCGCAAGGTTCGGGCGTGGTCGACCGCCAGCAAGGTCTGGTGTTTTCCCAGGAAGCGGCGATGCCGTCCGATCTCGGTCGCTTGGCAGGTCACGATCACCTCCTCCAAGGTGACCTGGACTTCGACGCGGCGGCCGACGAAGCGGGGATCGGCCGAATAGTCGTTGCTCTCCACCCGCAGGTAATGGTCACGGGGAAGACGGGTGGAAAACCGCAGCGAAGGATCGGGCAAGACCGGCGGGAAGGCCATCATCGCTCCCCGATCTTCGAAGATCGCCTCCGACGGACGCTGCCGGGTGGTGCCGTGGATCCGCTGGTTGGCCCTTCTGAGCCATCCCGACAGTTGACGGTTGAAATCGGAGACATCCTCGAAGGCACGTCCCGGCAGGAAGCTGGTCTCCAAATAGCCGTTGGCCCGTTCCACCACCCCTTTGGCTTCGGGGTCGTTGGGACCAACCAGCACCGCTCCCATCCCCAGACCACCCCGGAACGTTTGGAACTCGGCGGTCAGCTCCTGACGTCCACCCCTTATCCGGCCGATGCAGCCCACCTGATCCCACACCGCTTTGCGGGGAACCGCACCGAACTGGGAGATGATCGCCAGCATCCCCGACAAGACGTCGTGGGCTCGGCGGGAAGGAACCATAAGCCCACCGATCAGACGTGAGAAACCGGTGACTCCCACCACCGTCCACAACTTGGCCGACTGTCCGAAACCGACCGGGATCAGGACATTGGGCTGCCAGAGGTCGAACTGGGCCAACTCCCCGGGCTGATAGCTGGTCCGCTGCGAAGGGTCAGGGGGTCGATAGAGCGGACGCAGCTCCGCCACCCGATCCCGCAACACCGTAATCCCCCGATCCCAGCCGACCCGTTCGGCGATCACCGTGGCCGGCATCTCCGGAAAGGCGGTGAGCAGCTCTCGGATCTGTGATTCGACCGCATCGACGATCGAACCCGCAGGCCCCCGCACATAGCGAGGAGGCAAATCGGAACGCAGCGCCTCCCGCACAGTGTTACGCGCCACCCCCAACCGCTTGGCGATCGTCCTCGTTCCCAACTTCTCGGCCCGATGCAGCCGACGGATCTCAGCCCAATCCTCCACCTCGATCAATCTCCAATCCTCCTGGCCGTAAGAGGCCAGGATCGAACCCCAGACGCTGTCAGTGGTGGACCCGGGTGACAGAAGGGTCAGAATTCAACCGGTGACAAGGGGTCAGTATTGGGCCGGTGGCGACACCTGCTTCACCCCAGTGGCTTGGTCGCCTTGCTCCCAGCCAGGCGGTCCAAGGCTCAGGGCTTTGGAACGTGAGACACGTCGACGAACTGCAGG
>JANMTV010000287.1:0-9067 GCA_031390905.1 Ilumatobacteraceae bacterium
CGCGAATTGGTCGGGCTGACAGGATTTGAACCTGCGACCCCTTGTCCCCCAGACAAGTGCGCTAACCAAGCTGCGCTACAGCCCGTATGTGTACGGATCGCGAGCTTACCTACCTACGAGCGAAGTTCGGTCAGCCGACGCGATCACTGACCTGTTGAGCCCTAGATCAGCAGCTGGACGAATCGCCAGCAAAGATAGATCACGAGCATCACTACGAGCAGTTTGAAATGCCACGGCGTCGACTCATCGGCGGCAACCTCGGCTGCCTTCCTTTCAACCTCGCCGACCGGTTCCCCACACGACGGGCATGATCCGTCGGCGTTGACGGCCGAGGGTGCCAGGTACTTCGAACACGGTTCACACCACGGCATCGACGACTCAGCCGCTCTTCTTGCGGACTCGGAGCTTGATCGGCACCGATCCGAATTCGAACGCCTCACGAATGCTGCGCTCGAGATAGCGAAGGTGGGTGTGCGGAAGCTCGCGGTTGACGAACAACGTGAATGTGGGCGGGTCAGTCGCCCCCTGCACGGCATACAACACACGAGCACCACCAGGAGCTGGTGCTCGTTGCTGAGCATCGATGATCACTCGGTTGACATCACGGGTCGGAACACGCCGGTGATACTGCTCGATCGCGTCCTGTAGGTGCGGGCGCAACTTGTGGACACCCTTTCCGGTCAGCGCCGAGATCTTGAGCAGTGGTGCGTCGCCGACGAACGCCAACTTGCGCTTCACATCGGCTTCGATCGCCAGTCGTGCGTTCGGATCTTCGATCAACTCCCACTTGTTGAGCATGATCACGATCGGGCAACCGGAGGCGTCGACCCGCTCGGCAAGCCGTTGATCTTGGCCTGTCACTCCGTCGACTGCATCAATGATCAGCAGGGCGATGTCGGAATCGTCGATCGCTCGAAGCGCCCGGACCAGCGAGTAGTACTCGGCAGAATCGTCGATCTTCGAACGCTTGCGCATCCCGGCCGTGTCGACGAACACGATTGGACCGTCCTCGGTTTCGACCAGTGTGTCGATCGCGTCGCGGGTCGTGCCAGCCATGTCGTGGACAACGGAGCGGTCTTCTCCGACAAGTCGGTTGAACAACGTGCTCTTGCCCACATTCGGGCGGCCGACGATCGCAACTCGCGGTGGCTTGAGCGAATCAGCTGACCAAACTTCCTCGTCGCCCCATTCGGGGCGGTCGTCTTCGACGTCAACCCACTTGGCCTTGTCGCCGAGACGTTCGAGGACGATATCGAGTAGATCGCCTGCTCGGCGACCATGCAGTGCGCTGACTGGAATCGCATCGCCGAGCCCGAGCGACAGGAACTGCCACAGGTCAGTCTCGCGTCGATCGTTGTCGGCCTTGTTGGCCACCACCAGTACGTTGTGAGCGCCTCTGCGTAGCCAGTCGGCGACCGCTTCATCCTCGTCGGAACCGCCGACGCCGGCGTCGACGATGAAGAGCACAAGGTCGGCGTCGGCGACGGCAGCTTCCACTTGACGGCTGACTTTTTCGTCGAGATCGCTGCCCTTCGGCATCCAACCGCCGGTATCGATCACCGTGAACGGGACGCCGAGCCACTCGGCGGCGAGTTCCTTGCGGTCGCGGGTCACCCCAGGGCGGTTCTCGACTATTGCCGCCTGCTCCCCCACGATCCGGTTGAACAACGTGCTCTTACCGACGTTCGGGCGACCGACGATCACGACCGACGGCAAGTCGCGTATCTGGTCATCGATGTCGGTCATTGGCGCACACTCGAATCTTTCATGCTGTCCTCCAAAGCGCGTCGGAGTGCGATGCCATCGGTGGCAACCACCCGAACCGGGCGCGGCAGGTCGTCGACCGACAGCCCGTCAAGAAATCGCCCGTCGTCCGATAGGCACACGTCGGGCAGCAGGTAGCGGTGACCTGGTGGCTGGTCGGCGAGCACCCGCGAGAGATCTTTGCCTGTCATCAACCCGGTGACCCCGGTGTTTCCGCCAAAGAACTCGTTGTCGACCGTGATCACTCGGACATCGTCGCGACCGAGCCGGTCGATCAGCGGTGTGATCACCTGGGCACCGAACCGCCCTGTGAGCACACCGGTAGGCGCGCCCTGGCGAGGCGTCAGTGTCACGGTCGACACCGATCCGGTCGACGATGCCCCCTCGACCTCGCAACCACCTTTCGCCCGCAAACCTGTGTATGCCGCCGGGTTGGCCGGCAGGTCGACGGCAGCGAAGAAACCGCTACGCACGCCTGTCGCGGTTGTTGCCTGTCCGTCGAACTCCAACTCAAACGTGCGAGCCATACCGATCCCATCCTCGTGCATCGGGAAGCCCTCGTACGACTCTTCAGACGGAAACGGTCGCCCCGTCATCAGGTAATACTCGTCGGCAGCGAACACCATCCGTCTCCCGAGCACGGCGAGGAACGTTGCCTGCCACGCTTCGACGATCTCAATGACACGGTGGGCTTCGTCGGATGTGTGTAGGCGCATTGCGGATTCGGCGTTGAACTTCGACAGGCCCAGCGGCACAACGGCCACCGATTCGAGTTCGGGAAACCGATCGAGCACACCAGCCAAGGTGTCGGCGAGCACGTCACCATCGTTGACTCCGGGGCATACAACGACTTGGCCACGCACATCGATCCCGTGATCGAGGAGTGCTCTCAGCCAGCGCAAGCTCATCCCACCACGGGCGTTCTTGAGCATCCGGTTCCTGACGTCGTGATCGGTGGCGTGAATGGACACGTGCAACGGCGACAGTCGTTCGGTGATGACGCGTTCCAAATCGGCTTCGGTGAAACGAGTCAAGGTCGTGAAGTTGCCGTAGAGAAAGCTCAGCCGGTAGTCGTCGTCCTTCAAGTACAGGCTCCGGCGCATACCTTTCGGTAACTGATAGATGAAACAAAACTCGCAGTGGTTGTCGCATGTCCGGACTCGATCGAAGACGGCTGACTGGACTTCGATCCCCAGCGGTTCACCGGCTCGCTTCGGCACCGTGAGGTCAATTTCGAGCCCGTTGCGGAATACTTCGAGTTCGATGTCGGCCGAGTCGGTGAACAACTGCCATTCGATCACATCACGCGGGACCTGACCATCGACGCGAACGATCTCGTCGCCGGGCATCAGTCCAACGAGCGCCGCCGGTGAATCCGGCGCGACTGAGACAACGAGAGGTGCTGACATAGCCGAACCAGGCTATCGGTGGCAGGAGTCAGGCTGGGCGTGACGCTTGTCGACTGCCGGCGTGGACTGGGTGTCAATCGGGTCGTGTCATTCGGATGGGGCGATGGGCACGTGTCAACTGGCCGATACTCTGTCGGTCAGCATGAACGTCGACCGAGTTCTTCTCGCCGAGCCACGTGGATTTTGCGCAGGTGTCGAGATGGCAATCAAGGCGCTGGCTTGGATGGTCCGCACGTTCGAACCTCCGGTGTACTGCTTTCATGAGATCGTCCACAACAAGATTGTTGTCGAACGGTTCGAACGTCAGGGCGTCGTCTTCGTCGATCACATCGATGAGGTTCCAGTTGGTCGGCCAATCATGCTGTCTGCTCATGGTTCGGCTCCGGAAGTTGTCGAGGCGGCTCGCGCCCGCGGCAGTTTTGTCGTCGACTCGGTCTGTCCCCTGGTGACGAAGGTCCACCACGAGGTCAAGGTGCGTGCCGGCAAAGGGTATCGGATCGTGTACGTCGGTCACGAGGGCCACGAGGAGGCGGTTGGCACCATGGCGGTTGCGCCTGAGGCCATCAGCCGAGTCGAATCGGTTTCCGAAGTCGACGCACTGCCACTGTTCGATCAGCCGGTCGCACTGCTCGCCCAGACCACGTTGTCGCACCGCGAATGGGAAAGTGTGGCGGTGAGGGTTCGTGAACGCTTTCCGGACGTCTGGTCACCCGGCCGCAGCGACCTGTGTTTCGCGACGACCAACCGTCAGTCGTCGCTGCTGGCAATGGCACCTCGTTGTGACGCGATTGTGGTGATCGGATCGTCGAACTCGTCGAACACGCGAGCGTTGGAGCAACTCGCCAGAGAGGGAGGGTGTGAGCGAGTTTTTCGCGTCAACGTCGCCGATCAACTTCCTGACGACCTCACGGGCACGGTCGGTGTTACGGCTGGTGCATCGGCCCCGGAGGAGTTGGTCGAGGCGGTGATTGCTCGGTTGAATCCGCGACTCGGGATCGAAGCGGTCCGGATCACGGAGGAGGACGAGTACTTCCCGCCGCCTCGCAACATCCGCGAGTTACAGGCAGCGCTAGAACTCAGTGTCACCTCGTTGTTGGGTGGCTCGATGATCCATCGCCCGGTGATGGACGACCGCAACCTTCCGGCCAGCGACGTGCTGGCGGCACTCACCGATTGAGACCCGATGCTGTCACCGAACGCAAACACGATTCGATTGTTTCTTCACGTTCTTTCGGCATCGGTGTGGGTCGGTGGTCAGATCGCGCTTGCCGGGATCGTGCCAAGTTTGCGACGAACACATCCCGACGCTACGAAGGTCGTGGCGCGAGCGTTCGCTCGCGTCGCATGGCCGGCGTTCGCCGTAGTCGTACTCACCGGCTTCTGGAACCTCACTGAGGTCAACGTCTCCGACACCACGACCGAGTACCAAATAACACTGTTCCTGAAAATCGCACTGGCGATTGCGAGTGGAGCCGCCGCTGCGGTGCATCAAATCGGTCGGTCGAAGGCGGCGTTGGCAATTGGTGGAGCGCTCGGCTTACTCACCGCGCTGTCAGCCATGTTTCTCGGTTACGTCCTGACCACCGGCAACTGACCGGGAGTTCCGTTCCAGCCGATCAGCTCGGTCGTCGCCCAACCGGCGCCGGTTAGCGCTCCGTTATCGCAGGCGGGAGACGATGACCGAGTTGACGAACTCGAGCCCAAACCCAGCCGCGTTCTCGGTCTGCTCGACGTATGAAGTGCAGGGCCACCGGGCTTCTCGTTGGGGTGTGACGATCGCCGCGACGATTGTGACCACATCGCTGCTCGACGTCGTGGCCAGCGGCACCGGTGTCTTGCTGGTCGCCACTGACGCACTCGATCGAGCACCGCGAACGGCCATCCTCGGATTCCTCGCCGTCACGTACATCCTGTGGGTTTTCGGCATGCGGGCCAATCTCGCAGCCAACTGGCGGCTCCTCGTGGCGACGGGCACGAGCAGCAACGCGCTCTCGAAACTTGCATTCGAGATCGCAAACCGCCGATCGAGCAACGAACGAACACTTCGAGTTGCTTCGGCGGTCGGTTACATCGCCGCAGAAGTCGCCAAGGAAGTGCCGTACCTCGTCGGCGCCATCGGCACAGCGCAGTTCAGTCAACGCTTCGACTCAACCGATGCGATCCTCTTTCTGGGCGGAACAAACCTAGGTGCAGCGGCCTACGAATGCTTCGCCGCCCGGTTGACGTGCGTCTATCTCGGCCGCCGGCGATCCGCGACTATGGTGACGATTTGTGAGTCGGCAGCCGCCATCACCCGGCGGTCGACGGACGCCGCTACCGCCGTCACCGCTCCACGATGAACTGGTTCGCGCACGCTTGATCGACGCGTTGGCGGCCCGGTTCGATGTGCCGGTCACGGTCGTGGTAGCGGGTGCAGGGTTCGGCAAGACGACGGCACTCTCGCAGGCAATTCGGGCCAACGACGCAGCACCCAGAGGGATCGACGCCTGGGTCGCCTGCGAGCCGGGCGACGAGGACGCAGATCGCTTGTCCCGAGCGATCCTCGACGCTCTCAGTGCTCCCTCAAGGGATGGCGGGGGTATCGATCGCGTTCTCGGCGCGTTGGGCGCCACCGTCCCCCTGGATGTCTGCATCTTCATCGACGATCTGCACGAGCTTCCGACGAAGTCGGCGGGTGAACGGTTCGTGTGCGACCTCGCGGCGCGGTTGCCGCCGCACGCCCATCTGGTGCTCGCCAGCCGTGACCCGGTTCCGATCCCGCTTGCGCGTCGACGAGCCGCCGAACAGGTAGTTGACATCGGTGATGATGCACTCGCATTTACCGATTCCGAGGTCACCGCGCTCGCAGCATTGCTCGGCCAGGACCAGACCGCGTGCGAAGGCTTGGCCGGGTGGCCATCGTTGGTGAGGCTTGTCCTGTCGGCACCGGCTGGTGCGATGCGCGAGTTCTTGTGGGAGGAGATCGTCGCCCGATTGTCGCCTGCCGAGCGATCAGGCCTGCTCGCGCTGGCCATGCTCGGCTCGGGCTCGGCGAGCGAGATCAGGCTCGTCGCCGGCCACGACGTCGGCATCGACCATCTGCTGCGCTCCGTCCCCCTTCTGCATCAAGACACCAGCGGCCGGATCGGCGCGCATCATTTGTGGGAAGACGCGGCCGCCCGGATCTTCCCGACATCGGACATTCTTGATGTCCGTCGACGGGCACTCAGTGTGCTGCTCGAGCGCGGCGAGACGGTCCGAATGGGATCTGCCGCGGTGCGCTGGGGAGACCCCGCTATGTTCCGCATAGCGTGCATCTCGCTTGTGCGCGAGACCCTCGGAGCGCTCCCCATCGACACGGCCACCCGATGGCTGGCTGGTACGCCGTCAGAGGTCGTTGGCACAGCCGAGCACCGGCTGCTCGACGTGGCCGTTCGTCAGGCCCAACATCGAAAGCCCGACGATATCGACGGTGAGCTCGATGCGCTGGAGGTCATCTTCGACGAATCCGGAGACGTCGAAGGACATGCCGTCACGCTCGGCTTGGGTGCCACGGCGGCCCATGCACGCGGTGACAACACGCGGCTCGTGACACTCACGCAACGCATCAAGGCACTGCCTGGCGTGTCACAACAGCCCGTGCTTCAGTTCTTCGTCAGCGCCGTCGATGCTGCGCTGGCATCATTGGCCGGCGATATAGGCGGGACGCTGAAGACGATCGAAACGATGTCGTTCGATCAAGTTCCGCCGCTCGTACGAGAACTCATGACCCGACTGCATGTGACCATGCTGATACTCGCGGGACGCGCACACGAGGCGATCCCGATCGGCCTGCCACTCCTCCAGTCACCCAACGCCTTTGTGAAATCCATCCCGCCGTCGATGCTCCGCTGGTCGGTGGGCGATCCCTCGGCCTGCTTGACCGCACCGCCCTCTATGGCGCCATTCCGTGATCTCAACGCGCGCGACCGCGTGGTGGCTGCGGCGCACTGCGCAGTCGTCGCTGCGTCATTCGGCGACCGCGCTCTCGCCGACACCGCGCTCCCCGTCATCGAGGCCACGAAAGGAGATTCGGTGGATGGTCGCCACAGCGCGATCACCGCCACAGCATTGGCCTGCTTCAAAATTCTCGATCACGATGAGCCGGCGGCGAAGACTGCGATCGCCGACCATCTCGCCCGTCACCCACTCGCCGACCCTCGCAGCGAAATGCACCTTCGGCGCGTCCTCGCGACTGTCTACATCGCCAACGACAGCGCTCGCACACATTGGGATACGGCCGAGCTCGGCCCGACGCTCCTACGAGCGCGAGCGGTGGCCCGCCAATTCCTGGCCGCACGAGATGGTCAGATTGACCGCGATGCCGACCTTGGACCACCCGGCATCGTGGTGACGTCGTTACCGCTCGCTTGGTCCGTCGAACTCGCCGTTCGCGCCCATGCGGTTGGCTGTCCCGACGGTGGCTCGCTCTTCCGGACACTCGTCGCGTGGCTCCCCGCCCCGACCCGCCGCGAAGTCGAATGGCTGGCGACACATGGTGACGCTTCGTGCCAGGCAAGCGCGGCAGGACTATTCGACAACTCCCCCGACCTCCTCCAGACACCGCTCAGCATCGGAGTGCTCGGGTTGCTGCAACTGCGAGAAGGTACAACCGAGACCGACAGGTCAGAACTTCGTCGCGGCCGCGTGCGAACGCTGCTCGCCCTGCTCGTGCTCAAGGGGGCCATGCGTCGCGAGCGAATCTGTGACCTGATGTGGCCAGACCTCGAGCCGGCGGCAGCCGCACAGAACCTCCGTGTCACGCTCACTCACCTCAGGAGGCTGCTCGAACCCGACCGTCCTGCCGGTCGTTCGAGCTGGCGAATTCGCGGCGATGCCAACTCGATCCAGTTAGCGGGGCACCCGCTCGTCGACACTGACCTCCGGCAGGCCCAATCTCTACTCGCTGAGGCCGAGCAGGCGCAGCAGCGCAACGATCTGACCGAGGTGATCGTGCGCCTCACGCGAGTCGTCGACCTGTGGCGCGGCGATCCCCTGATCGATCTCAGCCCGATCGATGAACTCAACGGAGAGGTCGAGCACATCCACCGCTCCCTCGTCGACGCTTGCCTACGCCTTGGCGAGCTGCAGCTCGTTGCCGGTCGGTTCGACGAAGCGCTGCGCTGCGCTGAGCGAGGCCGAATCGCATCGCCATACTCCGAGCGCGCCCATCGACTCGCGATTGCCTGCCACCTGCAGGGCAGCGACCGATCGGGGCTCGAGGCCGCTGTGCGATCCACCCAAGTACTGCTCGGCGACCTCGGCGTCGAGCCGGAAGACCCAACCAAGATGCTCCTCCGTCGGGCGGCGAAGCGAATCGGCGCAACGGCGGTCTAGCTCCGCGGGACCTGTGACCATGGGACGTCACGGTCGACTCGGACGTCGCCTGGTAGACCGAGCACCCGCTCGCCGAGGATGTTCTTCATGACTTCCGTGGTGCCGCCTTCGATCGAATTGGCGCGTGAGCGCAGGAACGACTTGTGGATCGAATCCGAGCTCATCGTCAGCTCCGGCCGGATCATCTCGTAACTGCCGTACAACATCGCATCGGCACCCATCAGATTCATGACTTGGTCGTAGATGTCTTTGTTGAGATTGGCAGACTCGAGCTTGCTGATCGAACCTTCTGGGCCTGGATCGCCCTTCTTCCGACTGGAGTTGGCCCGAATGTTGGTGAGCCGCAACACTTCGGCTCGAATCCAGAGTTGCATCACCCCATCGAGTGAGGCCGGATCACGATCGTCGGCTGGAATTGCCCGCCACGCAGCAACCAACTCGGCGATCGGACCTGAACCTTTGCGCGGAATCGCGCCGCCGATCGAGACGCGCTCGTTCATCAGGGTCGTCAGTGAGACTCGCCAGCCATCGCCAGGTTG
>JANMTV010000228.1:0-17605 GCA_031390905.1 Ilumatobacteraceae bacterium
GTTCCTCGCAACCATCACCCCCACCACCACGACCCCCACGACAGGTGACGCCGTGTCACGGGTTCCACAAGTCGGTGTGTTGATCGACTATCGGACGATTTGCGACGGGTTACACGCCAACAGCATCTGTGAACTCGACAACGGGATACCAATCCCTGTCTCGACGGCACGCCGCCTGTGTTGTGACGCCAACGTGTTCCCAGTCGTGCTCGCCGGTGACGGCGAAGTCCTCGACGTCGGACAATCGGTGCGGACGGCTACCCCGGCGCAACGCAAAGCGTTACGAGCAATGCATCGCACGTGTGCTCATCCAGGATGTCGGACGGTTGTTGATGACTGTCGGATGCATCACATCGAGTTCTTCCGTCACGGCGGCAAAACATCAGTCAACAATTTGTTGCCGCTATGCGAAAGACATCACCACCTCGTTCACGAAGGCGGCTGGCAACTGACGATGACATCCAGTCGTGTCGCCACCTGGCGACGACCAGACGGCACGATATGGCACACCGAATCAACAATCAACCGGCAACCCAGCCGACGACCCGAACCAGCACAACAACACCAACCGACACTCTGCTAGATCGTCAACCAAGTACTGCAGAACCCGAGATTCAGGGCGCTCCGGCGCGCCCGGAGACTGAGTCCGAGACCCGACGGGCGGGGCCGTCGCGAGTCGATTCCACCCTTTAGGATTTACTCAGTGGCGTGAGTATCAATCGATTGAGTCTTGTTCGGCGACGGTCGGACGTTCGGTCGAGTGCAGCAACGGGCGGCACCAACTGATCGATCAGAATCGCCTGTACGGCCGAACGTGATGCCAGATCGATCAGACCCGGGCAGAGTCGGATCGCGCCGCTTCAGGGGGCTTGGACGGTCTTGGCTCCGGGGTTCGTGATCGTGATCACGCCGCCCCACATGCAGTTGCATGTGGAACTGTTGTTGAGCGCCGGCTGGCCACCGATCGACACCGTTGGGGATCCAGGTGCCCACGGCGCCGTGGTGACCGGCAAGCACGGCTGAGGCGTCAGCACGCCTTGTGCCGCTGATGTGGCCGAGGCGACCTGGGGGTTCGATAACGTCGTGCACATCCCGAATGGGGCGATGTTGACGTTCGGCTTGTTGTCCATGATCGTTGCCATCGGTACGCCGTCGACGTTGACGCGACCCGCTGGCAACACGGTCAACGTGCCGGGTGCGACGCCGAATGAGCAGATGAGGGAGGCACCGGAACCGACCGTGAGCCCCATTTCAGACGCCTTCACCGGATGCTGGGGTGGCGATCAGTTCGCGGCGTCGAACGGTCGTCCACTTGCGGTCTGGCAGCCCATCGGTCGAGTTCGACGTGGAAGATGCGTCGATGATCGTTGGGGCTCGGCCGGAGGAGGCGGGAGGCGGGGTCATGTCGAGATGCAGTTCCACGGCAGGTGGAGCGATCTCGCGCTCCGAGGTCGGACGAACCGGCAACACCATGCGAATCACGAGCGCCGCTCCGGACGACGACGATGTGGCCGAGGCGCGGGCGATGTCGAATCCGGTCGAGGCGACAAGCTGCACGTCGAGTGGGTATCCGAGTGTGGCCAGCTCTGATGGCACGTGTGCGGCGGGCACCACATCGTGATCGACGAGCAGCTGGATCAGCGCCCCGAGCGCCCGGTGGGCGTCGCGATGCCCACCGCTCACCGCGCATACGTAGTCGAGCTCGAAGAACCGAGTCGAACGTTGCCGCTCGATCACGCGTCCCTCGCCGTCACGAACATCTCGAACTTCGTTGTCGCGCTTGTCGTGCTGCTCACGCACCCCACTGAGCAGCAGGGTCACAACGGGCTTCGTCGACTTGCCAGCCCGAGCCGGATCGTCAATCCGTTCGAAGTTGACGTCGACCGGAGGATCAAGGGTGGCCAACCAGGATTCGAGTGCGGCGTCGGCATGCTCGATCATGACAATCAGCGTTGCAGAGTCGGACTCGGTCAGCCAGGACCCCCCTCGCCGTCCATTCGGGCACTTCGAGTTGCCCTGTTAGCGGTCCGGTTGCCTCCCAACGGGCAACCCAAGTTCGTTCAGGATGGTTGTGGGACGCGGCAACTGCTTCGTCCGCCTGTCACTACGACGATCGAACACGAGAGAGGGGCTGCACGTGCCGACATATCTGTCACCCGGTGTCTATATGGAGGAAGTCTCCTCCGGCTCGAAACCGATCGAAGGTGTCGGCACCGCCGTCGCAGCCTTTGTCGGTTTCGCCGAACAGGGACCAGCCAACGAACCAATCCTGGTCACCAACTGGACACAGTTCGTCAACAACTTCGGATCGTTCATCGACGGCTCCTACTTGGCGCACGCCGTCTACGCATACTTCCTGAACGGTGGTGGAGCGGCTTACGTCGTACGGGTCGGCGCTGACGACGGTGACAGCTCGAAGTCGGAACTGCCAACAGCGGCCGCCGAACTTGCGCCGGCCGAGGGTGACAGGGTGCCGTTCACGGTCAAGGCCGTCGAGGGCGGTTCGGCGGGTGACAGGATCACCGTTGAGATCGCCGATGCGTCGGAGCCGACAGACGATACGTTCAAACTGATCGTGCGTTCACCGAGCAAGCCCGATGAGACGTTCGACAACGTGACGCTCTCAAAGGGGCCGAACAACGTCGTCACCAAGGTCCGCGCCGAGTCGCAGTTGATCACGATTCAAGAAACTCGCGGTGCCGCCGTGATGCCGGCCAGAGGAACGATCTCGCTGTCAGGTGGATCGGTGCCGATGCGTGTCGAAGTTGCTGCCACCGACTACATCGGCGATGCCTCCGAACGAACCGGATTCGCAGGTCTCGAAGCCGTCGAGAACGTGACGATGCTGCTCGTGCCAGACCTGATGATCGCCTACCAACGTGGTGTGATCGACATCGACGGAGTCAAGGCAGTCCAGTTGGCGATGATCGCCCACTGCGAATTGATGGCCAATCGCGTGGCGATTCTCGACACGCCTCCGGGACTCAACGCTCAGCAGGTCAAGGCGTGGCGAAATGACATCACCGGATACGACTCCAAGTACGCCACGATGTATTGGCCCTGGGTCAAGGTCATGGATCCGGTCCAGGGCAAGGGGATCTTCGTCCCGCCTGGTGGTGCGATCGCCGGCGTCTGGGCTCGCAACGACGACACGCGCGGTGTCCACAAGGCACCCGCCAACGAGGTCGTACGGGGGGCGATGCAACTCGAGCTGAATATCACCAAGGGCGAGCACGATCAGCTCAACCCCGATGGGATCAACTGCATCCGCTCGTTCCCAGGGCAGGGGATTCGTGTGTGGGGTGCGCGCACACTCTCGAGCGATCCGGAATGGCGTTACCTCAACATTCGCCGACTGTTCAATTTCGTCGAGTCGTCGATCTTGGGCGGCACCAACTGGGTCGTCTTTGAACCGAACGATCCGAAGCTCTGGGACGCCGTCACCCGGACCGTCACGATGTTCCTGCGCCGTGTCTGGCGCGACGGTGCGCTGTTCGGACGGGCACAGGCCGAGGCCTTCTTCGTCAAATGTGACGACGAGAACAATCCGCCCGAGAACCGGGATGCCGGGATCCTCACGGTGGAGATCGGTATCGCCCCAGTCAAGCCGGCCGAGTTCGTCGTATTCCGGATCAGTCAGTTCAACGGCGGCGCCGGCCTCGAGGAGTGACCTGGATTCGTTCGAACCAGTTCTCACTCGCCATTTCTCTAACCCGCAATCATCGAAGCAGCAATCGTCCAAGCACCAATCGATATCCGATTGATCTACAAATCCACGTGAAAGGAACCCAGCCATGGCCAACGAATCACCGATCGCGGCAAGCCGGTTCGGCATCAGTGTCGACGGCGTTCAGATCGCCAGCTTCTCTGAACTGCAGGGCATTACGACCAAGGTCGAGGTGATCGAGTTTCGCGAGTCGACCGATGACGGCGTCAGGATCGTCAAGATTCCTGGGGCAACTTCGCCGGAAGGCGAAGTCAAGTTCAAGATGGCGATGGGCACGAACCTCGAGATGAACTCGTGGCTCGAGGCTGCGCAAGCCGGCATGATGGCGCAGGCACGCAAGAGTTGTTCGCTCGTCATGTACGACGCCGAGAACAAGCCGGTGGCCCGCTTCTACCTCGAAAATGCTTGGCCGGCGAAGTGTGTTCTGAGCCCGATGCGGGCCGGCGGGACCGATGTCCTCCAACAGGAATGGTCGATTGTGTACGAGACAATTCAACGAGTTCTGTAATGAGCGCCGCCATTGCCGCAACCCAGCATTCGGCAGCTGGTGGCTCACAGAACACAACCCTGCAAACCGAGTTCGATTTCGTCTTGCCGCGAGGATACGTCGACGATCGCGGGGGTATTCACCGTGCCGGCACGATGAGGATCGCTCGAGCCAGGGACGAGATCTATCCGCAGGCCGACCCGAAGGTTCGGGAGAACCCCTCGTATCTGACCGTGATCCTGCTCACCAAGACGATCACGAAACTCGGCACATTGCCAGAGGTCGATACTTGGGTCGTCGAGAGTTTGTTCGCCTCCGATCTCGCATTCCTGCAGGATCTGTACCGGAGGATCAATCAGGAAGGTCACACCCAAGCAGCGGTCACCTGCCCGCATTGCTCGACGGAGTTCACGGTGGACATCGCCGGCGATGCCTCGGGGGGATCGTGACGTACGCACCTGACCGGCTGTTCGAAGAGGTCGCGTACGTCGCTTACTACTTGCACTGGCCGTTCGATCAGATCCTCGATATGGAGCACCCCTTACGGGCGCGCTTGATCGACGAAATCGGCAAGATCAACGAGCAGATCAGCGGGTGAGGTCGACGACCCATGCGCTGGCCACTCAGACGCCATTCCACCACGCAGACCGAGCCTGCCTCGACGTCATCCCACGGATCCGCCGCGACGACATCGGGGGAGACGACATCGGGGGAGACGACTGACCGGACTCGTCCGTCAACCGAGTTGCCAACGAGCGACCCGGACCGGTCGCGCCCGCGTGCGGACTGGGCTCAGATGGCGACCTTGGCCACAGCTAGCCAGTCGCGTCCACCGACGACGTTCGACGGATCTGAGTTCGGAAGGTCGGTGGCCGGTGCACACTCGCCGATCCGGCGAAAACCACGCGTCGTCCACGGTTTGGCCCCGGCCGGGGTGCTGCTCGACGTCGCTCGTGTCGAGGGCGTCCTGCAGCCTGCTGCCGACGTGATCCACGCCGATGCTCCGTCGCTGCCGGCGGCACCGCAGCTGTTGCATCGCAAACGGGTTGTTGCCGATGATCGAGCGGTCGGACTCGCGTCCGACCTGACCCGAAGCGATCGAGACTTCGACTTCCCGACCGTCGAGTTAGGTCACGCTCCTGAGCGGGTGCAACCAATCACGTGGACGCCGGAACGCGGATTTGTCGAGCAGGATGAGCCCGACGAGCAGTTCACCACGCGCGTGTTTCGGCCGCGGGCAAGCTCTGGCGGCGGTGATCGTGGCAGTGATCGCGGCCCTCAAGGTGCCGGTGATACTGCGCTCGACGACGATGGAGGTGACGGCATCGGCGACGACATGGAGGACCGTGTCGCCGACCATGTCGAGGTCCTGCCGACGATGCGATTCGTTCCGGTCGCCGGACCGCGGCGCGTTGCGCCGCCCAGGGATCTCGTCGACGCCGTCCGACACGCCACCGGGGTTGACGTCGGGGACACGGAGATCGACCGCTCGCCGATGGTGAGTGATCGTGCCGCCGGCCTCGGAGCCATCGCCTTCACGGAACGCGGGAGCGTTCACCTACCCGAGGAACTCGGGCCGCTCGACGAGCCTCGCGTGCGGTCGATCGCCGCCCACGAGCTGGTGCACGTCGCTCAGCAACGGACGCGTGCCGGCGAGGTGCCGGCTGAAAACAGCGTGGAGGGTCGTCAACTGGAACGCCAGGCGCGGGCCGTGCAGCGTTCGGTCGAAGGCGGTGGGGTGCTCCCGACGTTCCTGCGTCACCATCCCGGTACCCACGTGAGCGAAGGCTCGGTCGGTGTGCAACGGCTCGCCCGCGAGAACCCGGAATGGCTCGGGACGGATCTGTCCGACGAGGACTACTCCGACGTCCAGCCACGCAGCTCGGCCGACATCTTCGAGTGGCAAGAGCGCGACGGCGAGCCGTATCCGAGCGAGTGGCAGACCCGCCGCGACTGGGCCGAGGCGTTCGAGCAGGAGCATTCGTCGATGCTGCAGTTGCGGCGTGACGAACGCTACCGACACCTGGTCCAAGAGGTCACAGGAGGCGCCGTTGCGCTCTCGCACGCCGCCGCGATCAGTGTCAGACAACGGCTCGAATCGGAGATGCCGTACCAGTTCGGACCGCCGTTCGACATCGACCCGTACCCGGATCAGTTGCCCGACGGCCAAGGTGGGGCGTTGACGGGAGGGGCGTCGACAGGCGGTACAACAACGGTGGTTCCGGTCGCCACCGAGGGCGAGAGGACCGCAGCGACCCACGAGCTCGTCCACATCACGAGTCGGGCGCGTACAGCCAACGCCAGCGCCGGTGACGGCAGCTTCTCACTGACCAATCTCGACGACATCTTCGAGCGTCGGTTCGAACGTGAACGGGTAATTCGGATGGAGGTGCTCGAAGCGAAGCGACAGGCGGCGATCGGTGAACGGGCAGTGGCCTCCCACGTGGTGGCACTCTCCGAGGAAGAGGTGGCCCAGATCCGAGCGGCAGTCGATCTCGAGATCCCGCTGAATGTCGCCGACATGATCTATCTCGAGACGTCGTCGATCATGCGGATGTCGGTGGCTGGCGAAGTCGATGCTGAAGCGTCGGCGGCGACTGGCTCGGCTGGCGGTTCCAGTGGTGCTAACGCCCCAGCTCACGGCGCGGCCGGTGGCTCGTCGACAACGTCGACGTCGCCGGCCGGCGACGCGGCGGCCTCCCCAGGTCCGACCGCTGGAGCGCAGGCGACAGCTGCCACCGACGCTATGCAAAGGATCATGGATCGGGTCAACGAGCAGGCTCCTGCGGCAGGGGCAGGGGCAGGGGCATACAGCTTGACCGAGCTCGACGATCGCTTCGAAGCGCGGTTCGACCTCGAGAAACGGCTGCGATTCGAAGTCATGCAGGCGAAGATTGGAGTGGCGGTCGAGAATCGGGCGGCCGTTGGAACCATCGTGTCGATCACTCAAGCCGAACTGGCGCAGATTCGTCAAGCGGTCGAAGCCGAGCTCCCCCTCGACGTTCGCGACATGATCTACCTCGAGACCGACGAGTACCTCAGCTACGAGATTACTCAGGCCGATGTCGATGCCGTCTTCCCGGCCGGGACGGTGGCTGCCACGGCTTCGAGCATCGCGTTTCCCGATGCCACATCGGCGGCAACCGAGCAGGGTGATACGGCAGGCGCGAGCGCTCTGGATCCGACGGCCGACGACCAACCCGCAGGAGGAGGCAGCCGCGGCGGAGGCGTTGGCGGGGCAGTTGCCACTGCCGTCGGGGCCGCTGTCGGGGCAGCGGCCGCATCCGGAACCGCATCGTTGGTTCGCGCCCTTTCGGGCGACGAACCGTATGCCGGTCAGGAGATGAGTGCACATGTCGTGCAGCAGATGAGTGAACTCGACCTGGAGATCTTGGCGCGGAGGCTGTGGGGTCGGCTGCGCAGAGAGCTGAGGTCCGAACTGTTGATCGATCGCGAGCGGGCCGGTGTGCTCGCCGATGTCCGCTGATCCGAAACCGGCACACAACCAAGACAGCAAGAGAATCAAGCCAGCAGAGAACGAAGACAGGAAAGGAACAAACAGATGACTGCAACCGAAGCCATGCTCGGCTTGTCGATGCGCTTCACGGTGACGATCGACGGCCACGATTTGGCGAGCTGGTCCAAGGCGAGCGGGCTCGAAGTGACCTGGGACCTGGTCGAATACCGCGCCGGCGACGCCAGCAACGAACGCTGGATCTTCCCAGGTCTGGCCAAGTACCCGATCGCCAAATTTGAGCGCGCCACCGACAAGGAAAGCAGCGCCAAAGTACGTGACTGGTTGAACTCGACATCGTTCAAGCATGAGCCCAAGCCGGCAACGGTTGTGCTCAAGGATTCCAAGCTCGAGGTCGTCGCCGAATGGACGCTCAATAACGTGATGCCCGTCAAATGGAGCGTCGCCCCGTTCGACGCCTCCGGCAACAAGGTTGCACTCGAGACGCTCGAACTCGCCCATACCGGCTTCCTGGTCGAGAAGAAGTAGCTCCGATGGGATTCCCGGTGAACGCCAAACTTGGCCTGGCAATGCGCTTCGACGTCGTGATCGACGGGTACGACCTCGGATCATGGAGCACGTGCAAGGGTCTCAGCGTTTCGTTCAAGTATGAGAAGGTGAAAGAACTCGGCGAGCACACGATGAACGCCTTCATTCCGGGTTGGGTCGAGTATCCGCCGGTCAGCCTTCAGAGGGCGATGGTGAAGTCGGATTGGTCGAAGACCAAGGACTGGCTGCAGGTCGTGGCGTCGGCTCCGTGGTTGCTGACCGATAGTCCGATCGGCGACATTGCCGGTGGTGTATCCGCAAGCGTCGATGGCGGCGAGGCTTCGCTCCATGCGGAGATCGGCGGCGGAGCCGCCGGGTTGGCGATTGCCGGGCCGTCTTCGGGAAAGATCACCTTGCGCGATGCCGGGCTCGAGGAGGTCGCCAGCTGGGAACTCGACAATGTGCTGCCGAGCGCCTGGAAAGCCCCCCAGTTCGACGCCAACGGCAAGGCGGTCGCGATCGAAACACTCGAACTCGTGCACGAAGGATTCCTGGTGTGCTTGAACGTCTGAAAATCTTCGAATTCTTCGCTCCGTACAACTTCGTCCTGTTCGACCACAACCCGGAACAGCTCAAGATGGGCGCAAGCGCCAGAGGTGGCACACGCTCGACTCCGACTGCCAGTCCGACTGGGAACGCCGGTGCCAGTGGCAACGGCACCGAACAGACCACTGTGACGGTCACCAAGGCTCGGCTGGTCGGGCCGGAGACGAAGAAGTTCTGTGACACGTTGATCGCCTGGTGTGCTCCGGCCTCGTTGGGCTCTAAGGCGGCAGCGACTGTGGCTACCGGTCAGCAGTGGGGCAGCAAGCCTTCGATGTTGTTGATGCAATGGGGGCCGCCGGCAGCGGGGTTCACATTCACCGCGACGATGAGCAAAGTCGACATCCAGTACCTCCGTGTCTCGTTCCTCGGAATCCCAACCCATGCAACCGTGACGCTGTCGCTCAAGGAGGAGCCGACGATTCTCCCGATGACGAATCCGACGTCAGGGGGCCGACCTGGCCGCAACCGGCACATGATGCTGGCCGACGAGACGTTGATGTCGGTCGCCACCAAGACGTTCGGGAATCCGTCGGCCTGGCGGGCGATCGCCGAGGTCAACGGCATCGACGACCCGACGTCGCTGAGGCCTGGTGACGTCGTCTACCTACCAGCTCCTGACGAACTCAAACAGCTTGCTGGAGCGACGCGATGACCACGGCCGCGCTCGGGACATCAATCACCCCGAGTGTCTCGATGTTCGGCCTGCCACTCAACCCGTTAGTCGCTCCGTACCTGATCAGAACCGTTGTCGACATGAGCTTGCATCGACCGGACATGTTCGAGCTGACGTTCATGGACCTCGATGGCACCGTGCTCGATACCACCGGCATCGACATCGGTAGCGAGCTGACGATCTCCGTCGGCGACGCCCCAATGACGACCGACCTGATCGTCGGTGAGGTGACGTCGATCGAAGGCGACTACGACAACCTGGTGATGATGACGGTCGTTCGCGGTTACGAGCACAGCCACCGTCTCCAAAAGGCTCGGCGCAGCCGCACCTTCCTCGATTCGACTGACGGTGACATTGCCCGCAAGGTTGCTCAAGACGCCAAACTCAAGGTCGGCGACATCTCGGATCCGGGTGTGACCCACCGCTACGTCGCCCAGGTCGCCCAGACCGACTGGGAGTTCCTCAAAGGCCGCGCGGCAGAGATCGGGTACGACGTTCGAGTGATCGACGGCAAGTTCACGTTCGCTCCCGCACCAGGGATGAGCGCCGGTGGGACGGGTGGACTCGCCGACGCAGCCGGCTCGTTGCTCGGCGCCAACACGCTGACGTTCGGCGAGAACTTGCGCTGGTTGCGACCCCGCGTGACCTCCGGCGGAATGGTCGGTGAGGCCGAGGTTCGCGTGTGGGATCCCGACAGCGTTGCCGTCGTCTCTTCCGTGGCCGCGCTGACATCCGCAACTGCCACGATCGACGACGATCCAGCGGCGCTGGCCGAAGCGCACGGAGGGTTGCTCCCCGGGCTACCGGCCGTGTCGATACCGGGCATGCCGAGCTTCGGCGATGTCAGCAACAACGCCTACTCGATCGTCAACCACCCTTTGGCTTGGGGCTCGGCAGCGCAAAGTGCCGCCGACGCCGTCGCCGCCGGTATGGCCGAGCATGTCGCCAGCTCGTTCGCCGAGGCCGAGGGGATGGTCCTCAACGCCTCAGGTGTGATCGCCGGTGCCAAGGTCACACTCGATGGCGTGCCTGACCGATTCGCCGGTGACTGGTACGTCACAGCGGCCCGCCACGACCTGGACGAGGCCGAGGGCTACCAGGTCCGGTTCGAGGTGAGTGGCCGCCACGACCGTTCGTTGCACGGGTTGGTGACCGGCTCGTCAACCAATCGAAGGGCGCGCGGTCTGATCGACGGTCTCGTGCCCGGGATCGTCACCAACATTTCCGACGACGAGGGGATGCACCGTGTCAAGGTGGCGCTGCCGTGGCTGGCGCCAGATTTCGAGACCGACTGGGCGCGGGTCGCCATGCCTGGCATGGGTGCCAGCTACGGCATGATCGTGCTGCCCGAGGTCGAAGATGAAGTCCTCGTCGGGTTCGAGTTCGGAGACCCTCGCCGCGCCTACGTGCTGGGTGGCCTGGTGAACGGCAACACCGAACTCGAACTCGGCGGGGATCCGGTCAAGCAGGGTGCGCTTGGCGGGCTGGTCGTCAAGCGCGGCATGGTCAGCCGGCTCGGCCACAAGATGCTGATCGACGACGACGGCGACGGTACGACCCCGCCGAGCAAGTCGGGGATCACGATCGGCAACAAGGACGACACGATCTCGATCCTGTACGACGATGTCAACAAGAAGATCACGATCCTCTGCGATTCGTCGACGCCGCCTGCGGCAATCGAGATCAAGCAGAACGGTGCCGGTGGGAGCATCACGATCGAGCAGGCGGGGAGCGGCGGAACGTTGACGCTGAAGAGCGCCGGCGATGTCACGGTCGAGGCCGCTACCCCAGGAAAGCTGACCCTCAAAGGTGGCACCGGGGTCAAGATCGACGGCGGGGCCGGCATGGTCGAGTTGTCGGGTGTCCAAGTGAAGTTGAACTGAGCCGACCGAGATGACGAGAACGGTCACGACAAGAACGACAGGCACGAGTAGCAGAGGAGCAGGCACGTGACGAACATGGCGCAACACGACTTCGTCGGCTTCGGGTGGGCATTCCCGCCCGACACCAACCCGAGCGGCGGCATCTCGCTCGTCGGTCGCGAGCGGGAGATCGAACAGGCGATTCAGATCATCATGACGACCTATCCCGGCGAGCGCCCAATGCGACCGCGATTCGGCTGTCCGCTCCGCGACTTCATGTTCCGGTCAGCCGACAACTCGACCGCCGTCGAACTGGCGCTGGCGGTGCGGACGTCCGTGATCCAATGGGAGCCGCGGGTCGACGTGATCGACGTGCTCGTGCGGCCCGATCCGATCGTGCGTAACCGGCTCGACGTCGAGGTCATCTACGCCATCAAACACACCAACGATCAACGCAACCTGGTGTTCCCCTTCTACACCATCCCCGATGATGGAAGTGAGTACTGATGAGCATCGCCGCACCGAATCTCGACGATCGTCGATTCCAGGACCTTGTCGACGACGCCAAACGGATCGTGATGGATCGCTGTCCGACATGGACCGACCACAATGTGTCCGACCCGGGTGTGACGTTGATCGAGACGTTTGCGTTCATGACCGATCAGATGCTGTACAGGCTCAACCGTGTTCCTGATCGCCTGTACATCAAGTTCCTGGAGTTGATCGGCATCCGGTTGTTTCCGCCTGCGGCGGCGCGCACGCCGGTTACTTTTTGGTTGTCGACGCCAGCAAGTACGACCCTGATCATCCCGGCTTCCACACG
The DNA here is from genome assembly GCA_031390905.1 of Ilumatobacteraceae bacterium. Classification (GTDB taxonomy): domain Bacteria; phylum Actinomycetota; class Acidimicrobiia; order Acidimicrobiales; family Ilumatobacteraceae; genus Ilumatobacter. The sequence goes on from JANMTV010000228.1 coordinate 12,182, forward strand.
CGTCGCCACGTTGCGTGGTGAACTCGAACAACCGATCGTGTTCAGTACGTTGCATCCGCTCGAGATTGTGCCGGTGGAGCTGCAAACGATTGCCACACGCGAGCACGACGTCGACGGGATGCGCGATCGCACCGAACAGATGCATGTCGGTACACAGGTACCTGCCTTCGCAGAGATTCCGGACACCGACGACGCGTTCTACATCGGACTCGACCGTGCCGCTCCCGGAATGGCGGTGGCGCTGCGCTTCGAGTGTCAGATCGACGGCGTCGGCGTCGACCCCACCGACCCGCCGCTCGCCTGGGAGGCTTGGAACGGTGCCGATTGGGTGGGATGTGAACTTGAACAGGACGAGACCGGTGGCCTCAACCGTCGCGGCGACGTGGTCGTTCACATGCCGTTGGATCACGCCGAGAACGTCTTGGAGGGCGTACGAGCCGGATGGCTGAGGGCGCGGATCACCGCACCGGTCGAGGGTCAGCCGCGCTACAGCTCGTCGCCGATGATCCAGTCCCTGCACGCATCAACCGTCGGTGGCAGTGTCGAGGCTGCACAAGCCGAGCTCAGCGAACCTGAAGTGGTCGGTGAGTCGTCGGGCCAGCCAGGTCAGCGGTTTCGGCTTCCGAGTGGCCCGATGGTCGAGGTCGGTCCGCCGCCGGTGATCGACGTCAGCTCCGACGATGGTTGGGTCGAATGGGTGATTGTCGACGACTTCGTCGATTGCGGACCTGACGACGAAGTGGTGATCGTGGACCGCGCCGCGGGAGAGATCGAGTTCGCGCCGATGGTCCGATTCGAAGACGGCAGCGTGCGGCAGTACGGTGCGATCCCTCCGCAGCGCTCATCGGTGAGACTGCGCGACCATGCCACCGGTGGTGGGCGTCGTGGGAACGTGCCGGCCAGAGCGCTTCGGACGCTCAAGTCGTCGATTCCGTTCGTGCGGGCCGTCACCAACCGGCACAGCGCGGTCGGTGGTGTCGATGCCGAAAGCGTCGACGAAGCCCGGGTTCGTGGACCACTGATGCTCCGAACTCGGAGTCGCGCCGTGACGGCGGAGGACTTCGAACTGTTGACTCGCGAGGCCGCGCCGGAGATCGCGAGAGTGCGTTGCATCCCGGCTGCGACGGCCGAGGATGCCGGCCACGTAACCGTGTGCGTCGTTCCATCCGCATCCCGCGAGGGTGAGGTGCTCCGATTCGAGGACCTGTTACCGACCGAGCACACGCTCCAGGCGATCGCCCGACGGCTCGAAGAGGCGCGCATCATCGGTTCTGTGGTGCACGTCGAGCCGCCGACGTATCAGGGCGTGACGGTCGTCGCCCGCCTGCGCAGCAGCCCTCGCGCCGACCCTGAGCGCGTTCGGGCAGACGCCGTCGCGGCCCTGCATCGCTACTTCGATCCGTTGGTCGGTGGTGCCGACGGCAAGGGCTGGCCGTGGGGCCGACCCGCTCAGTCCGGTGATGCGTTCAGCGTGTTACAGCACGTTCGGGGGGTCGATGTCGTCGAGGACGTTCGTCTGTTCGGTGCCAATCCGGTCAGCGGCGAGCGAGGTGAGGCCACGACCCGTCTGGAACTGGCGGCCAACAGTTTGGTGTTCTCCTACGAGCATCAGGTGCGGGTGGTGACGCCGTGAGTCGGGGCTCGGTTCTCGGCTTGCCAGTTGCGCAGCCGATCATCGATCAACTGCCGGCGATCTATCAAACTGGCCTCTTTCTGACCGAGTTCACCGGCGGGCTCGACCAGGTGTGGGCACCGACGGTGACGACGCTTGACTGTCTCCACGCCTACCTCGACCCGTCTGTTGCACCTCCCGATTTCATCTCGTGGCTCGGTGGCTGGGTCGGTCTCACGCTCGACGAGGACTGGTCGCTCGAACGTCGACGGGTGCTTGTCAGCACGGCAACCGAACTGTTCGCAAAGCGTGGAACTGCGGTTGGTTTGCGTGAGGAGATCGAGTTGTACACCGGCGGTTCGGTCAGCGTTGATGATCCTGGCGCCGTGTGGACGTCGCGATTTCCAACTGACAGTGAACAGCGAACCGAACGTCGCTCGACGGATCGAACCGTCAGGGTTACGGTCGATGTGCCGGATTCAGCGACGGTGAATTGGCCCGCACTGCAGGTCCTGATTCGGGATGCGGTGCCAGCGCATCTACCCGTCGAGATCGAACTGCGAGAAGTTGCTGCAGCGACCGAGACGCCCCGCCGCCCAAAGAACAAGCAGAAGAACGAACCGGAAGAATAGGGTGATTGGTCGTGATCGTCTGTACCAAATGTGGATTCCAGAACCTTCCATCTGACGCGTTCTGCGGATCGTGTGGCGGATTCCTCGAATGGACGGGTGAGGTTGTCGCCCCGCCCGTGGTTGCCGAACCGCCGGAGCAAGCTCAAGCGAAGCGGGGGATAAGGGAACGAATCCAGTCCGTTTTGGCCCTTGATGTCTACGCCCCGGGCGAAACCGTCAAGGGTGAGCCTGGCGCAGGGGCGGCACCAGGCGCTGGTGGCCCGCCCGGGGCTGGTGGTCCGCCGCGTCCTGGTGGTGGCCCGCCCGGTGCTGGTGGTCCGCCGCGTCCTGGTGGTGGCCCGCCCGGTGCTGGTGGTCCGCCTGGGGGTCCGCCGCGTCCGCCCGGTGCTGGTGGTCCGCCTGGGGGTCCGCCGCGTCCGCCCGGTGCTGGTGGTCCGCCCGGGGGTCCGCCGCGTCCGCCCGGTGTTGCTGGTCCGCCCGGGGGTCCGCCGCGTCCGCCCGGTGTTGGTGGCCCGCCCGGAGCTGGGGGTCCGCCGGGGGGTCCGCCGCGTCCGCCGGGGGGTCCGCCGCGTCCGCCCGGTGTTGCTGGTCCGCCGGGGGGTCCGCCGCGTCCGCCCGGTGCTGGTGGTCCGCCGGGGGGTCCGCCGCGTCCGCCCGGGGGTCCGCCTGCCGGACCACCGCCGACGGCACCTGCGCCGGTCGAAGCAGCCGCGGACGACTCGGCGATGGCTGCGGCGATGGTTGCCCGTCACGCCACGGCACCGCAGGCGGTCGCGCCGGCAGCACCTCGCCCGGTTGCTCGGACGACCGTGTCGCGCGGCGAAACCACGATTGGTGTAACCGAGTCATCAGTTCCGAGCGCCGTGCAACCCGGTGCAACCACACCCGTCAAGCCGTCGGCGCCGACCCAGAAGTCGCGGCCCGTCAAGCAGCCTCCTTCACGGGCAATTCTTCCTGGCGATCTGGTCTGCGGCGAGTGCGGCGAGGGAAATCCTCCTGCCCGGAACTTCTGCAGTCGCTGCGGCTCGACTCTCAAAGATGCGGTCATCGCCAAACGCAAGTGGTGGCAGCGGTTGATCCCGAAGCGTCGACGAAAGTCGTTGGAAGCGGGGGCGCGCCCGTGGAAGGCGGCCGACGGCGGTACCAAGCAGCGCCGCAAGGGTGGCAAGCTCGGCAAGCTGTACGCCAAACTTCGTCCGGTTGTTGCTGGTGCGCTGTTGCTCGTCGGACTCGTCGTCGGCGTGACACCGAACCTACGTGAAAAGGTGACCGACAAGGCGGCCGATACGAAGAATTCGATCATGTCCAAGCTGCAGCCGCACTACGTCCCGCTCGCTCCGATCGATATCCGGGCGACTGCCGAGGAGCCCGATTCGCCAGGTTCCAATGTGATCGACGGCAACACGGTAACTGGTTGGCTTGCGCCGGACGGAACGGTCGAACCCACGCTTGTTGTTCGATTTGACGAGCCGTTCGATCTTGAACGGATTCAGGTGTGGAACGGCGCCGCCGAGGGCTACAAGGACCATGATCGGCCGAGCCAACTGCATTTTGTTTTCGACACCGGACAGTCGTTTGACCTCACGATTGACGACATACCCGATCCGAAGGAATACGAAATCAAGAACGGCGGCGGTGTCCGGGAGATCGAGGTCCACGTCGTCGGGACATACAGCTCGTTGGCGAATCACGCCGTCGGGCTGCGAGAAATCGAGTTCCTGTTCAGGAAATAGGTGGTCCCCGAGGGCACTGTTCGGGCAGTTGCCCCGACTGCTGCCCGATCGCCCCTCCCACTCGCCGATCGGATTCCGTACCGTCGAAACGTCGACCAGCACGCGACGCCGTATCGATTTGACCGTATCGAATTGGGAGGAAGACAGGCAATGACATACGCAGTCAGCAGCGAAGTCAGTGAGCATATCGACGGGTGGAGGTCGGCACCGACCTGAACCGCCGGGGCCAGGTCGGCCCCGGTTGGCTCCTCTCGGCTCAACCGGGACCACCTGCGTCCGCCACCCATCTTCGCGGTACAGACTTCCATGCGGCGAATCGCACGTCCACTGATTTCTGGCTCGCGCAGGCTGGTCAGGTCGCGGTCAGCCGGGACACGTTGCCTCCCCGTTGAAGGACGTAGATCTCACCGTCTGGTCCGGTTCGCACGGCGGTGATACCGGCGAGCCCGGTCAGCAGCAAGAGGTTTCGTTCTCCCGCTCGATCGAGCGCCCAGAGTCTTCCCGAGCAATAGTCGCCGTAGACGTAGGCAGGTTCCAGTTCGGGGATCGCGGTGCCGTGATAGACGACCCCACCTGATACGGAACAGCCGTCGGCGCTGTGGTCGTACGTCAGCGCGGGAAACACCGTGTTTCCGGGATCGGCGACATCGTCGTTGAAACGGTCCGTTGCTTCGAAGGCGCTCCATCCAAAGTTTGCAGCGCGACCCGCGGTCACACCGTCGATCGATGACACGACGTTGATCTCCTCATACCGGTCTTGGCCTACGTCGGCGATCCAAAGATCACCATTGGTCGGATCGAAGGCCAGCTTCCAGGGATTTCGCAAACCGAACGACCAGACTTCGGGAGCACCGCTGACGCCGTCAGCAAACGGGTTGTCCGGTGGGATTGTGTACGCAGCGTCACCGTTTGGTGTCGGGTCGATCCGAAGTAACTTGCCGAGCAGATCGAAGGTGTCGCTCGCCCGGCGTTCCGGATCGTTGGCCGAACCACCATCCCCAAGTGCGATGTACAACATCCCGTCTGGACCGAATTCGAGATCGCCGCCGTTGTGGTTTGCATACGGCTGATCGACGATCAGGAGAACCCGCTCAGCGGCGATATCGATGATGCCGTCTGCGGTGACTGGGTACTCGGCGACGACTGTGTCACCGTTGGTGTCGATGAAATCGAGATAGGCAAGCGCCGCGTCGGGCGAGAAGGCGAGACCCAACAGACCTTGTTCGCCACCGGGCGTGATCCGATCCGAGACGTCGGCGACGATTGTCGATGTGTCGTCGATCAACCGAGCGACGCGGCCGGATTGCTCGACGATGTAGAGCGCCGTATCGCCAGGCCGAATCGCAAGATCGACAGGTCCGTCGAACGTACCGACCTGGGCCAACTGGACGACGGGATTCCCGACCACCGCCTCAACAGGAGTCGTGGCCTCAGTCACCGGCACGGT
>JANMTV010000014.1:0-9690 GCA_031390905.1 Ilumatobacteraceae bacterium
CCACTCCCGACCACCAAGACCGGCAAGCGCACTCGTGGGACAAGGCCACACCCGGCGAGGGAAGCGCCAGCGACGAGCCGGACGGAAGGAGCAGCCAAAGCGAAGCGGAGGCCAGTCCCGACCACCAAGAACGGCAAGCGCACTCGTGGGACAAGGCCACACCCGGCGAGGGAAGCGCCAGCGACGAGCCGGACGGAGGGAGCAGCCAAAGCGAAGCGGAGGCCAGTCCCGACCACCAAGAAGAGAGCCAGTATTACCCGATGCCGGTGGGCCGCCACCCACCGGCACCGAGATCGTGTCCGCCGTTTGTCCCAGTTGTCGGTCGGAGGTTCCCGCCACGAGAACTCGTGGTATGCCGACGATGCGAGCAGACAATCAGTTATCGACAAACACGAGCCACACTTGAGTCCTCGCCGAGAAAAGATGACCAACATGACTGACCACGACAAGCCAACACCCCCCCTCACGACGCAACCGTCACGCGACCGGCCCTGGATGATGCGCACATACTCAGGGCACTCGACGGCGCTTGCGTCCAACGAGTTGTACCGCACGAATCTCTCCAAGGGGCAGACCGGCTTGTCGATCGCATTCGACCTGCCGACGCAGACCGGCTACGACCCTGACTCCGAGTTGGCCAAGGGCGAGGTCGGCAAGGTCGGAGTGCCGGTCGTCCACCTCGGGCACATGCGCACGTTGCTCGACGGGATTCCCACCGATCAGATGAATACGTCGATGACGATCAATGCCACCGCTTCATGGCTGCTTGCTCTGTACGTCGCCAATGCAGAACAGCACGGAGTCGAATCGAGCGCGCTGCGAGGAACGACCCAGAACGACATCGTCAAGGAATATCTCTCGAGGGGCACGTACATATTTCCACCTGGCCCATCGCGACGGCTGATCGTCGACATGGTCGCGTGGTGCGCCCTACATGCGCCATTCTGGAATCCGATCAACGTCTGCTCGTATCACCTGCAGGAGGCGGGGGCGACGCCCGTTCAGGAGATCGCGTATTCGATCGCGACGGCGATCGACGTACTCGACGCTGTGCAGGACTCCGGCCAGGTCTCACCCGAGCAGTTCAGCCAGGTATTCGGCTCGATCTCGTTCTTCGTCAACGCAGGGATCCGGTTCGTCGAGGAGATTTGCAAGTTGCGAGCGATGACGGAGATGTGGGACCAAATCGGCCTCGACCGTTACGGCGTGACCGACGAAAAGGCCCGACGATTCCGGTACGGCGTGCAGGTCAACTCATTGGGGCTCACCGAAGCCCAGCCCGAGAACAACGTCCAACGGATCGTGCTCGAAATGCTTGGTGTCACGCTGTCGAAACGAGCGAGGGCACGTTCGATCCAACTGCCGGCGTGGAATGAGGCGCTTGGCCTGCCGACGCCGTGGGATCAGCAATGGTCGTTGCGGATGCAACAGGTGCTGGCGTTCGAGTCGGATCTGTTGGAGTACGGCGACTTGTTCGACGGGTCGCAGGTGATCGAGGCCAAGACCGCTGAACTCCGAAATGCGGCACAGGCTGAACTCGATGATGTGTTGGCAATGGGTGGGGCGTTTGAATCAGTTGACTTGCTCAAGTCACGGTTGGTGTCGTCGATGGCATCACGCACGCGCCGAATCGAATCGGGCGAACAGGTCGTGGTTGGCGTCAACACATTTACCGAAACCGCGGAATCGTCGTTGGGTGGCGACGGGGCGATCCTGACCGTCGATCCGGCGGTCAGTGCAGAGATGGTCGCCGACATCGAGGCATGGCGCCTGGCTCGCGATACTGCCGAGGTTGAACGTGCGTTGACTGAGCTGCGACGCGTCGCAGCCACAACCGAGAACGTGATGCCCGCCACGATCGCGCTAGCGAAAGCAGGAGGCACGACCGGCGAGTGGGGTGCCGTGATGCGCGAGGTGTATGGCGAGTTCCGCGCCCCGACCGGCGTAGCTGGCGCTTCGGGCGGCGGATCGGCGGCTCTGACCGCCGTCGCCGAACGGGTTCGCTCGATGGTTGGCGGCCCGCCCCGCTTGCTGGTCGCCAAACCTGGTCTCGACGGCCACTCGAACGGTGCTGAGCAGATCGCCGTTGCCGCTCGCGACTCCGGCATGGAGGTGATCTACTCCGGCATTCGGCTGACAATCGACCAGATCGTCGCATCGGCCATGGACGAGGATCCGGATGTGATCGGGATCTCGATTCTGTCGGGTTCGCATCTCGAATTGCTCCCCGAACTGGTCGATCGGTTGCGGGCGGTTGGCGTCGATTCTCCGGTGGTGGTCGGTGGGATCATCCCAGAAGTCGACCGGCCAACGCTGCTCGCGGCGGGCGTGGCAACCGTCTACACCCCGAAGGATTTTGAGCTGTCGAAGATCATGTCCGACATCGCCACCCTCACCGAAACCCACCGCGCCAACACCATCTCGATTTGATCCGTGTGAGGGAATGTGCGCTGCGACCGACATACGTCGGGACTGGGTTTTCGCTCACACAGAGGTTTACACCGAGGATCGAGCGGGGGTTGAACTTTCGATCCAGGATTCGAGCACCGGGCCCGACTCGAAGCTGGTAATCAGGGCGTAACGGGCTGCACCGCCAGGATGGACGACCACGTGCCACAACCGTTGCGTGTCGACGAGGTAACGCGTCCCACCGTGTAACGCCACACGACGTTCCGTCGCCGGGTCGGGCAGGCCGTCGGCGCCATTGTCCATCAGCAACATGTAGCTGTCGGGGTTGTCGGTGAGCTCCACCCACGAGCGCACGACCCACCCTTCACCCTCTGGGTTGAAACGGTTGTTGTCGTCTCGATGGATTTGCCGAATCGCTGCTTCTCGATTCTGCGGTTCGAGCTTGATCACCCGCACGCGCCCAAAGTTGACACCGACCGAGTCGACGTATCGACGCAGGGTGGGAGCAATGTCGGCGTTGCTGGTCCAAAGAGCGTCTTTGTCGGTCTTGCCCTTGTCCCAAAACCCGCGGCAGTCGAGTTCACCGTCAGCCGATGCGAGCGGGGCGAAGTTCGTGTCGCCGCCACTCTTCCAGTCCATGTATTCGAGCGACTCCCACTCGATCGACGGCACATCGAAGGGCATCGGATCCAGTTCGATCACGCCGGTCTGATCAAGCACCGGCATCCGGTAGTGATCGGTATGGAGCGGAATCTTGACACTCCAATGGTCCTGATTCGGCCAGAAACTCATGATGTCAGTCTACGAAGCTGACCGCGTCAACTGGTGTCAAGCCGTCAGCCCAATCGTCTTAGCCAACTGATGTCGACGTTGACGTCGTCGGCAACTCGTCGATCAGGATTATTCCAGTCGGGATTTCGAGGATCTGTCCGACGTCGATATCACTGCCGCCGTTCGTCAGATTGTTGAGCTTGACGATTTCCGCCGTCGGGACCTCAAAACTGCTGGCGATGTCACCAACCGTGTCACCTGACTTGACTTCGTAGAACTTCCGGCGGCTGTCGGGCGTGGTCGTGGTGGTGGTCGTCGACGTGGTGGTTTTGATCGGCGGAAGGGTTTCGATTGCGCTGCCGTCTGGCGAGCCGCAACCCGCTACGACCGCGACGAATGCGAGTGCGACGGCAGGGATGATGAGCAGTCGATGCATGGTTTCAGGCAATCCCGATCGGGCCTCGAAGCGCTGGCGTCACCAACGCAGGACGGATGTGTCCCGAGCGTACTGCTGGACGCGTTCTGCGGCGAGCTTCCCCGAGATCAAGACCATCGCCACCCCGACTCCCGGCAACGTGGACGATCCCGTGAAAACCAGCCCAGGGACGCGTTTGTCGATGTTGTTAGGTCGGAATGGTCCACTTTGACGGATCGTGTGGGCGAGCGAAAATGGGGTGCCACGCTCCATCCCCATCGCCTCGTAGTCGAGCGGGTCATAGACGCGGTCGACAACGACGTCGTCGACCGGATAGCCAAGCGAACCGACCCGCCGGCGCAGATCGTCGGCGTAACGGTCCGCATCACGAGTCCAGTTGATCCGCCCGTCGAGGTTCGGCACCGGCTCGAGCGCATACAGGGTGCTGCACCCTTCTGGGGCGAGCGTCGCGTCGTCGAGTGAGTGGAGCGTCACGAGTGTCGATGGATCGCGCATCCGTACCCCACGTTTGATCACTGCCCGAAATGCTGCGTCCCAATCGTTTCCGAAGTGGATGTTGTGATGCGCGGCGAACTCGGGAGCCCCGCCGCGGATCCCCGCTACCCACAGCAAGGCCGACGGCGAGTACGTGCCGCGCCGGGCAACTCGTGGTGCCTCGACCCCTCCCAGCAGCGTCCGGTAGGCAACGGGGAGATCAGCGTTGCACACCACCACATCAGCTGCGATCCGCTCCGAGCCACCCAGTTCGACTCCGGTCACTGCGCCGTCACCCTCCCTCAGGATGCGGGTAACGGGCGTGTCGTACGTGATCGCCGCGCCCGCCGCCGAGACGGCATCAGCGAGACCGGTAACCATCATGTTGATTCCGCCTCGCGGCATGAACACGCCCCCGACGGTGTCCATATAGGTGATCACGGACAGCAGCGCCAACGCGTCGTGCGGTGCAACTCCTGCATACATCGACTGAAAGCTGAATGCCCGGCGAAGGCGTTGATCCTCGAAGAACGAAGCGACTTTGCTGTCGAGCCGACCGAAGCCGCCCAACCGAATCAGCTCAAGAATCGCTCGCCAAGGCTTCAGCAGTCCGAGCACCGAATCAAAGTTGGCGTCGAGCAGGTGTTTCATCTCGACCTCGTAGAGCTCACCTAGCCACTCGCAGAACTCGTTGAATGCGCCCGCCTCACGTGCGTTGGCAAACCGCCGGATTTCCTCGGTCATCGCCTCACGTCCGTGCCGAACACGCAGCTCCGATCCATCCGGAAATACGGCCCGGTACATGGGATCGACCTGGTCGATCGTCAGGTAGTCCGCCATCGTTTCGCCAGCCGCTGCGAACGTGTCGGCGAGGATGTTCGGCATCGTGAGGACGGCGGGACCTGTGTCGAGCCGGAAACCAGCTTCCTCGATCATGCCGACGCGGCCGCCGGGTGTGGAGTCGCGTTCGATCACGGCGACGTCATGACCACGCCGAACGAGGTGAGCGGCGGCGCTCAGGCCGCCGAGGCCTGCACCGATGACAACGACCCTCACGTCAGGTCTCCCGTTGGCTCACGTACTCGGCAAGTGCGATCAGCTCATCGCGTGCCCCGCCGACCAGATCGATCTGATCGAGTGCCGCAACAGCCGCGGTAGTCAGCCGTGTGATCGTTGACTCGAGGTCGGCGAGCGCGCCGGTCTCGACGATCACCTGTTGGATGTCGGCGATTTGCTCGCCGGTGAGCACTGAGTTGCCAACGCCGTCGAGCACCACCAGTTGGGCATCCGATGCCGCCTCGATCGCTCTTGCCAACAAGGGTGTCGGCTTGCCTTCTCGGAGGTCACCTCCGACCGGCTTGCCAGTCGTTTCAGTATCACCGAACGCTCCCATCACATCGTCGCGCATCTGGAACGCATCGCCCAGCGGCAACCCGTAGGCGCTCAGTGCCGGGGCGAGTTCGTCGAACCGATCAGGTGCAGCCAGCGCAGCCCCAAGATGAAGCGGTCGCTCAATCGTGTACTTCCCCGACTTGTACCTACAGATTCGCTCGGCGTGGGCGACACTCCGCACGCCCCTGACCGATCCCAGAATGTCGAGTACCTGTCCGACGTTGAGTTCAATCCGCAATTCGTTCCAGACTCGCCATGCGGTCGGGTTGGCCTCTGACATCAGCTGATCGGCGTACACGAACGCCAGGTCACCAATCAGGATCGCAACACCTTCACCAAATCGGCGTGGCTCGCCTGACCAACCACCTGCAGCGTGTCGCTCGGCGAACACGGTGTGAGTGGTCGGTTCACCGCGGCGGCTGGCGGCGTCATCCATCACGTCGTCGTGAAACAGCGCGAATGCGTGCATCAACTCGAAGGCGGCACCGGCGTCAGTCACGAGTGATGCGTAAGGGCTGCCCCCTGCACCAACGAAACCCCAATGACAAAATGCCGGTCGAAGCCGCTTTCCGCCCAGCAGGACCAGGCGCCGGATCTCCATCATCGGGTCTCGAAGATCCTCGTCAAACGCCGCCCAACGTTCCAACTCTGGGGTCAACATCGCATCGAGCCGTTGACACACACTGTCGGCGATCGGGCCCAAACTCCTTGGCGCAACGGCTCGCACCGTGCTGAGGTTAGTGGTGTGGTTCGTGCTTGTCTCCTAGGCCGGATCGTCGAGTCCGGCCTCGCCAAGTCCCGACGCCGCATCGAGGTCGGCGATCACCTCGTCGATCCGCAGCCGGGCGTTCCCAATTCGGTCTCGGCAGAGAGCGATCAGCTCCGCTGCCCGTGTGACGCGATCAGCCAGACGATCGACGTCAACATCCGACCCTTCCAGCTCGCGCAGAATGCCGTCGAGCTCACCGAGGGCGGCGGCGTAGCCGATTGATTCGTTGATCTTGTCAGTCACGTGATTGCTCAGTTCTCGGTTGGGTCGTCGATTCGGCTGGTCACGATTCCGTCGGCCAGTTGTGTGGTGATGATCATGTCGTGGATGACGTCGTTGGCGGATCTCACGATCGCACCGTCGCTGCGACGGGTGATGCTCCAACCGCGGCGGAGCAGGTTGACCGGGTCGAGCAACGCCAGTCGCGACAGGGCGAAGTCGAGATCGCGTTGCTGCGAAGCGATTACCTGCGGTGCGCGACTGCCGATTCGTACGGCGATTCGGTTGATCTGCCGTTCGGCCGCGGCCAACTGGCGAAGCGGCAATTCGCGCGCGCGATCGACCCTCGTGTCGAGCCGTCCGTCGGCTCGTTCGACGGCGGCGTGCGTTCGTCGTGCGATTCGGTGAGCGCGGTCTGAGAGTCGCGTCGTTGTATCAACGAGATCGCTCCGAAGCGCCGCCACGATTGCCGCCCAACGTTCTTCCGTTGCCGCTGAGTACGTCGCCACCAGTTCGATCAGCCGTCCGGCGCACGCTGTCGGGGTCTTCAACGCCGTGTGGGCAACCTCGTCGGCGACACTTCGATCGACTTCGTGCCCGAGCCCGGTGAGCACCGGAATGGGACTCGCAGCAATCGCCAACGCGATTGGTTCGGCATCGAATGTCGCCAGTTCATTGCGTGCACCGCCACCTCGGATCACGACGACACAGTCAAGGTCCGGTCGCGCCGCAAGCGTGCGGATCGACGCTGCGACCATGCCAACCGCCCATTCACCCTGGACGCGTGTGTCGCAAACCGCCAACCGGAATCCGAATCCACTCTGCTCCAACTCATGATGAAAGTCATGCCAGGCGGCTGTTCCAACGCTGGCCACCACCCCGACCCGAAGCGGGACCGGGGAGAGCCGGTGCCGCCGATTGGCATCGAACAGTCCGTTCGCCACAAGCCGTCGCACGACCTGATCCCTCGCCTGCGACAGCTCCCCGAGTGTGAACCGGGGGTCGATCCCGGCCATCTTCAAGCCGAGACGACCGTTGGGTGCGTAATAGTCGAGGTGGCCGAAGATCCGGACCTTCATGCCATTTGCCAGCTCGAGCCGATTCTTCTTGAGTAACGGGGTCAGATTGCGGATCATGGGAGCGAACAGCGACACGTTGAGCACGGCTTTGCCGCCGCCACTTCCAGCCTCTACGTCGCTGTCTTCGACGAGCGCGAAGTAGAGGTGTGGCCCGCCGTATCGCAGTCCGCTGATCTCACCACGAACCCAAACACCGTCGGAGAAACCACGACGTAGTTGGTCGTTGATCGCGTCTGCCAACTCCCCGACCGTGTACGTCGGGTTGCTTGGATCGTCGAACGGCTCGTCGCCGAAGTCGAACGCAGGCTGACTCATGGACGTGCATTTTGGCCCAGACCAACGACGATCGCACGCTCGGGTACTGTCGAGTCACCAATCATCCGCATTTCATCCAACATTCGTGGAGGGACAACGTGCGAAGAGTAGGCACCGGAGTCGGATCTGACGGTCGGTCGATGGTCGTGTCTGACGGCGACGCACCTCTCGTGTTCGGACCGGTGAGCGACGATCGGCACGTCTTTACGCGGGCGACCGGACGCCCGCTTGCGATACGCGCGGAGGGACGCACGATCACCGATGCCGATGGCCGCACCTACCTCGACGGCGCCGGCGGGGCGATTGCCTGTTCGATCGGACATGGTCGTCCTGAAGTGGCTGCGGCGATGGCCACCCAGGCCAGCGCAGTCGACTACGTCCACGCCACACAGTTCTCGGCTCACACGGTCAACGAGTTTGCGGCGCGGGTTGCAGCGTTGGTGCCGATCGATGACGCTCGGGTTTTCCCCGTGAGCGGAGGCAGCGAAGCCAACGAGACGGCATTGAAACTGGCCCGGTCCTACCACCTGGCGCAGGGCGACACCGAGCGTCACGTGATCCTCGCCAGGGCGGGGTCGTATCACGGCAACAGCCGGGGAGCACTCGACGCCTCCGACAGAGACGCGTTGCGAGCCGGCTACGAACCATGGCTCGGGCAAACCGCCAGGGTTCCGCTCGTCAACCCGTATCGCGACGATCGCCCGGGGACGGAGCATGCCGACGAGATCGACCGGATGATTTGCTCGATTGGCCCACAGCGTGTCGCCGCCTTCCTCGCCGAGCCCGTCAGTGGGGCAACGCTGGGGGCTGTCGTGCCGCCAGACGATTATTGGCCGGCCGTGGCGGCCGTGTGCGAGAGCCACGGAGTGTTGTTGATTCTCGACGAGGTGATGACCGGTTTCGGTCGTACTGGAACATGGTTCGCGGCTGACCACTGGGGGGTCCGGCCCGACATCATCACCGCTGGTAAGGGTGTGTCGAGCGGGTATTGGCCGATGGGGCTGTGCATCGCCTCGGGCAAGATCTTCGATGCGGTGCAGGCTGCCGGAACATTCGTGCACGGGTTCACGTGGTCGCACCATCCGATCGGGTCGGCGGCTGCCGGGGCGGTACTGACGATTCTCGAACGCGACGGCCTAGTCGAGTCAGCAGGCCCGCTTGGTGAGCGGTGCCGTAATCGACTTCGTTCTCAACTGGGCGACCACGCCAACGTCGGCGACATCCGCGGTATCGGACTGCTCAACGCCGTCGAGTTGGTGCGTGACCGAGCAAGCAAGCAGCCGTTCGATCGCTCCGAACGAGTCATCGAGCGAATCACCGCCGCCGCGTTCGAACGAGGTCTAACGATCTATCCGTGCGCGTCAGCCGTCGACGGGCACATCGGCGACGCGGCGCTACTCGGACCACCGCTCAATGTCACCGAGCCCGAACTCGATGAAATGGTCGACCGCCTGGCGGCGGCCGTCGGCGACGTGCTTCCGGCTTGACTCGCCCTGATCGTCGACGAGTTTGAGTGGAGTCGAGGTGGTGTCCCGCGGAAAGGTCTCTTCTGGTGTGAGTTGGGTAGCTGCGACACAACCAGGTAGCGGGTCGGGAGGGCACTGACGGGGTGAGTCGTGACAGTGGAGTTCCCCCGGGATGTCGGACACCTTCGGCAGACCCTTCTGTGATGACAGGACTCTCCCCTAGGCGCCGAGGCGGCGGATGTTGTCGGGGGTGTCGTCGTCGAGTTCGGGGAACAACTCACCATCGATTGGCAGGTTGCGTTCACGTCGGACGGCCTCGAGTTGGTGGAGCGGCTTTTCGAGCTGACGCCTGCGAGTGCC
>JANMTV010000017.1:0-2639 GCA_031390905.1 Ilumatobacteraceae bacterium
CTCATGTCGAACGCCACGGCTGGAGCGCTCACCTGGTATGGCCGAATGCTGCGCACCCCCGCCCGCAAGCGCTTCACCCGCGACCAGTCTGTCAGCTTGATCCGGGCCTACGATCGCGCAGGCCAGCCGATGCGCGTCGCATCCGTCGCGCAGTGAAGTCGTCAAGTTCGGACCGCATGTCGACCGCTTGGAGGGGTGCGGATTACCAACCAGGACCAACCGCCTGCCGCGAGCCCGACGGCGACGCCGGGAAACGTGAGCAAGAGCGTCGGCGATGCAACGCGTAGGCTGATGGTATGTCGATAGCCGTGAACGTCCCCGGCGAGATTGCTCGCCGTTTGGAAACAGCCGCCGCGGCGCGCGGGGTGACGGCAGAGGAACTCGCTGCCGAGGTGCTCACCGAGAACGCCCCTCATCTCGATGCTGTGCCACGCCGCAGGAAACTGAGCGTTGCGGGAATCGGAGCCAGCCAGCACGGCATCAGCCACCGAGTCGACGAGCTGCTCGCTGACGGTTTCGGTCGCGACTGAACCGTGCTGATCGTCGACACCGACCCACTCGTTGCCGCAGCGGATCGAACAGACCGTCACCACCACGTCACTGCGTCCTGCAATACCATCCAAGATTTCATCCAAGAAACTGGACAACACATGGCACTACAAGCCGACACTGAACGGAGTTGTCAACAGCAAAAGCCCTGGTAGATGGCATCAGACGACACCAGCTGGACGGTTCTGAACAGACTCGTAATGCGTAGGTCAGGGGTTCGACTCCCCTCCTGGGCTCCAAGAAGTACGGTGACATACTCTCCGGTCCACCTTCCATGCTGTAGTTAAAGGAGTGCCTGCAGTGCTCGGAGAACCAATCCGCCGTCCAACCAAACCGACCGCCGCTCGTCGTGCCCTCGCCCGACTCGGATGCGTGGCCGCTCTCGGGTTGGCCGCTTGCAGCGGATCAGATCCTGACGCTGACCTCGACACTGCGACGGTCTCGTCAACGGTCTCGGAAACCGTTGCTGGATCACCGACGATCATCACGGATCGACCCCCAATCCCGCCGGACGACGTGCTCTCCGAGCGCCTCGACCAGCTGCCCACCATCGACCTCCCCGAGCTACGAGCCGCCCTCGCGAGTTCCGCCGACTGGGTGGGAACGCTGACCGGTGCCCTCTACCGAAGGTTGCCCGACGGCGAGTGGAAACTGTGCTTCGAGACATTCGAGTCATACCCCGAGCAGTGCGGCACTCACGTCGATCTAAGCCGTGAACCAGCGATTCGATCCAAGGCACCGAACGGGTTCGAACTTCAAAACGATCCCGAAACTGGTGTACCGAGGATCGAGATCAGTCAGACCGTGACGATCACCGGGGTCTTCCTGTACGACTCGCTCCTGTTCGTTCCTGATGCCACTCCCGCAAACTAGGATCGGAGGCTGCTGAGGGGCACGTTCACGCAGTCCTGCGCGGGTCGTTCGGCCAAGCGGTGCGCTGGGGTTGGATTCCGACCAACCCGGCTGCAGCGGCGTCGCCGCCCAGAATCAGACGCCAAGAAATCTCCCCGCAGCCGATCCACGACACTCGCGAGTTGCTCAGAGCCGCCGACGCAGTTCGACGGATGTCACCCGCGGCGAATGTGCGATTTGGATGATCACGTCATCTGGGTGGCGTTACCGTTCGGGACGCTGCGACGAATGAGTGACTACTCGTGTCCGTCATCGATCGAGAGCTCACGGTGCCGAAGCGGAAGTTGGGCGTCAACGAGGAACTTCACGTCGCGGTGAGCGGCCGCACACGACGTACGCCAGATGCAAGTGCCCCGTACTCGAGTGCCGCCAAGAGATCGTCCCGCTCGAGGTCTGCGTAGTCAGCGAGGATTTCGTCCGGTGACATCCCAGATGCCAGCAGCTCCAAAATCAACTCGACGGGATAACGAAGGACTCGGATGACCGGCTGCCCATGGCAGATCGCCGGGTCGGACACGATCCGACGTAGCCGAGACATAACGAAAGGTTACACACCGCGATGACATCGGGGGTTCGAGTCGCCACCGGACGATGAGGAAGATTTCGCCCGGCGCGATTGCTGTTCTCGGACGCACCAGCGCGGCGCGCAAGCAAGCAGATCGATCTGCCAATCGAACCGAGCGACCCGAAATACTCCTAGATACGAACTTCGTCGCCGTCGCCGCGTTTATCGTTGGTTTGGGTGTTCCAGACGCTTGCGATCGGCAAGGCGAGCACATCGTCGCCGAGTGCGTAGCCACGCTGGCCGGTATGGAGGATCACGGCTGCGACGAGTTGATCTCGGAGTTCGGACTTGAGCCAACGAAGGTGGCGCCCATCGTGCTGGTTTGGTGCACCAGCGGCCTTGACTTCGATGGCGATCACACCGCGTGGACCGAGGTCGACAATCACATCGATCTCCTGCCGGCCAGCGTCGGTCCTGAGATGGTGGAGTCGCCCACGTTGGGTCAGCGCCTGTGTCATTTCGGTTCGAAGCTGGGTGTACACGAACGTTTCGATGACGCGACCCAGCAGATTGCCATCCCTGATCACTGTCCCCCGGTCGAGTGAAAGCACCGCGCCGAGCAAGCCGAGATCCGTAACGAAACGTTTCGGTCGCTCCGTGAGGCGCTTCAATC
>JANMTV010000038.1:0-6493 GCA_031390905.1 Ilumatobacteraceae bacterium
GGGCGCCGTCGGCGTCGGCGAGTTGTTGCCAGCGTTGGGTGACGGTCCGGAAGTCGGTGAACTCCAATGCTTTGGCGGCGTCCAACAGGAGTTGTTGCGAGCCGGCGAGTTGGTCGGCGCAACGCGGGTTGGCGTGCAGCATGGCAAGTTCGACGACTTGATCGATTCCGACTGTCCCGGCAGCCAGTTCGTCACTCACGTCGTTCAGGTCGCGCAGTGTGCGGGCGAGTTTGTGGCGTCGTGCTGATTCTGTGAGCGAGGTGTTGGTGACGGCGGAGTTCCATGATCGGACGGTGCGATGCCCATCAGCGAGGTAATGCCCGGTCTGATCGCAGCGATCAACGACCGACACGATCGCCGCCGTCAACTGTCGGCGGGCGACCTCCAACTCGAACAACGTGCGATCCAGTTCGGCGCCATCCAACCCGGCGACGTCGTCCAACGATGGCAGAGAAAGCATCACGATCGTCCGATCCATGTCGTAACAATATCAAACAGACGTTCAGTATCCAACATCAGAAGATACAACTTTCGAGAAACTTTCGAACGATCCTCGATAGCTCGACCGGTAGTAACTTCTGGACATGAGCATCGTCGAGGAGGCGCGCGTCGAAATCGTGCATACCGCTTGCACGCTGGATTGTCCTGATGCATGCAGTTTGGCGGTCACCGTCACTGATGGTGTGATCACCGAGATCGATGCCTCGTCTGTGAACCCCCTCACGCAGGGCTGGATCTGCGCCAAGGTCAAGCGTCACGGTCGCCGGGTGTACGCCCCGGAACGGGTGATAACACCATTGATCCGAACGGGTCGTAAAGGCGATGGCGAGTTCCGCTCCGCCACCTGGGACGAGGCGATGTCACTGGTCGGTGATCGGATGAAGGCGACGCTCGCCGGCGTAGGGCCCGACGGGATCGTCGCCTTCACCTACAACTCATCGACGGGAGCACGCGAGGCGAACAGTCTCACCGAGGCGTTCTTCGCGTCCATTGGCGCGACGGTGGCCGATCACACGATCTGTGCGTACACGGCCTCGGCGTCGTGGAAGAGCGTGTACCGGGGCATGCGGTCGGCAGATCCGCTCGACGTCGTGCACGCCGATCTCGTCGTGGTGTGGGGCGCCAACCCGACCGTGTCGAACACGCATTTCCCACCGCTCGTGCAGCAGGCCACAGATCGGGGAGCCAAGCTCGTTGTCATCGATCCACGTCGCACAGCGATGGCGAAACGCGCAGATCTTCACCTCGCCATCAAGCCTGGAACGGATGTGGTGCTGGCCCTGGCGGTCGCCAACTATTGGGCTGAACACGACATGATCGACAACGAGTTCGTGGCCAATCGATCGGACGGCGCCGCCGAGTTCCTGGCGCACGCTGGATCGTGGTCGACCGCGGCAGCGGCCGAAATCTGCGGGCTTGGCGTCAACGACATCGCGACATTCGCCGAGTGCTACGGCACGATCAAGCCGGCGATGCTGCGAATCGGTTGGGGTCAGGAGCGCAATGCAAACGGAGGGGCGGCGTGCCGCTCGATTCTTGCGTTGCCAGTGTTGGCAAACCACTTCGGCGTACTCGGCGGTGGCGTGATTGGCACGACGTCCAGTGCCTCTGGCGTTGATACCGAAACCTCCTGGCCTGAGATCGACGCCACCGACCGCCGCCACGTGAGCCTGCATCAGGTTGGCGCATGGCTGGCACCGGATGCCGGAGATCCGTGTCAGGTACTCGTCGTTCAGGGTTCCAATCCCGTCGTGATGTGCCCCGATTCTGAAGCGGTTGTGGAGGCGTTCGAACGTGATGACGTGTTCACCGTCGTCCACGAACAGGTCCTCACCGACACGACGAGATACGCCGATGTCGTGTTCCCGGCAACGACTGCATTCGAAGTCGACGACCTCGCCGCCGGCTATGGAACCTTCACTGTCCAGCGAGTACGGCGAGTCATCGAACCCGTTGGGGAGAGTCGGTCGAATGATCAGTTCGGCGGTGCGCTGGCGGCTCAGTTCGGTTGGCGGTGGCCCGGTTCGCAGCCACTCACTGTCGACTCGACGACGGAACACGACACGGACCTACGTGTGACCGCCGCCAACGTGATCCAGTTCGTCGATACGGAACCGAAGGGCGGGCGCGCCCAACTCGTCGACAAGAACCAGGGTGTGCCGCGTTACGTGCCGCTCGCCAGGCCCTATCCGCTTCAGTTGATTTCGCCTGCCACGTCGAAGCTGGTCAACTCGATGTTCGGTGAGTTCCAAAGCCCTGACGCTGCGGTCACACTCCATCCGACTGATGCCGCAGCGCGTGGACTCGAGAACGGCGCGGCTGTCACGCTCGTCAACGAACTCGGCGAGGTTCACGTGCGTCTGATCATCAGTGTCGACACGCGCCCGGGTGTGGCCGTGTTGCCGAAAGGGATCTGGCTACGCAACTTCAATGATCGTTGGGGTGTCAACCGGTTGACACCGGCCACCGGTGACGCCCTGGTCAACGGTGCCTGCTTCAACGACACGCTGATCGATGTCGTCGCCCACGTCAGCGACTAGCCGGGTTGCGCAGCGCTCAGTCGGCTGGCGATGTAGCGGTCGAAGTCGTACACGTTGCGTTCCAGATACGACAGTGGACCGCGAGGAAACTGTGCCTGATTCATGTTGCGTCGAACCCCTTCGACGACAGGTTGGTCTTCGGCGTTGACCCGGATCAACAGATCCAGCACGTCAGCGACGTATGCGTCACGGTCCGATTGGGCGGCCAACACTTCCGGGGCGATCGCCACCTGCCAGCGGATCTGGACACGATCGGTGCCGATCGGACTGACCTGCAGCCACCACAGCCAGTCGGGTTGGAGCTGAATCACGAACGTCGGAAAGACGGCCGCCAACACCACGGCTCTACGCCACGAGCCGGTCAGCGTCGTGTTGTCGGGATGGGCGATGTCATCGCCGGACTCGTGGATCACGCGGTGGTGGGCCCAATCGTCAGTGCCAGGAAACATCGTCGTGTCGAGCGAGTTGTCGCCGTTGGCGGCGAACGTGCCGCGGTGGACCTTGAACACGTGGTAGGCGTCCATGAAATTCTCGACCAGCAGTTTCCAATTCGTTGCCCACACGTCGACTTGCTGATGGACCGTGACGTAGCCGGCGATGCCGAATCGGTCGATCACCTCGGCCAAACCGGTCAGGCGGGTCGACAACGGTGTCGGATTCGGGCCTTGGTTGACGAACACGAAACCCTGCCATTGTTCGACGTCGAGCGCGACGAGCGAATGGGCAGTCGGATGGAACGGCGGTGCACTGTCGGCCGCTGGGCCTTGCATATACGGCCCGCCAACGAGGCTGCCATCGAGCCGATAGACCCAGGCGTGATACGGGCACGTGATGCGCGATGCTGCGCCGCATCCGGCAAGCAACTCCGCGCCGCGGTGCACGCAGGCGTTGTCGAACGCCGCCACGTCACCAGACTCCCCGCGAATCACGATGATCGATCGCTGCGTTGCGCTCTCGACCGATGGCACATCGACGACGACGAACGATCCGACGGTTGGCAGGTCAGCGACATGAGCGACGGCGATCCACCCGCCAGCGAAAATGTGTTGCCGTTCGATCTCGGCGACCTGTTCTGACCGGTATGCCTCGACTGGCAACATGCGGCCCTCAGCGAACGAGCGGTGAGCGTGTTCCCGAAACAGATCAGCGAGATTCACAACAGCGCCCCGCCCACTCGCCAGGGAAGTGTTGAAGCGACGACCATCCAGTTCGGTACGTCCCAGTTCGGTACGTCACGGTGCCCGACGGAAAACTCGCAGTCGAGCAACGCCGTGATCGTCGATCGGTCACCGTCGCAGTCAGCGATCAACTCCTGAAGTCGTGCGGGTCGCGGAATCGGTTGCGGGCGATCCCTGACCACGACAGCAACGTCGCCTGCGCGGTACCACTCGCTTCGGTGGTCGATCCGACGATGCTCGAGCAAGCGCCGACTACCAGAGACGAGCTGCCACAACTCAACGTAAGCCCCACTTGGTGCACGTTCGGTCATGGTGGCTCCGTCGGCGGACCATTCCAGCAATCCGGGTTCTGGAAACGCCGTCACCGGTTGAAAGGCGACACACGGTTCGTCCGTGACTTGGCCCCGCGTCAACCATTCGGCGGTCGCTCGACGAACACCGTCATCGCCCACGGTCAGTTCGGTGCACGTCGTGTATCCAGTGCTTGATTCACTGTCGGCCAGCAGCGTCAGCTGAGTCATCGAGAACTGATCGAATCCGACCGTTGTGGCGACTGGCTGTCTGATCGGGATCCGAACGTCGACCATTCGAGACTCCAGTTGCAACCAATACGCCACTGTTTCGGTGTCGCGACTGCCGTCAGCGAACTCGATCCACTCCCGGCGCCAACACCCAAACAACTCCGACGGAACAGTCGACACGAAGTCGACGGTAGCCGACGACTCCGCTCAGTAGTTGAGTGAACCGAACAGCCGGCCAGCGGCCGATCGGGCGTCACCGTCAGGGACAGCGAGGCGCAGCACCGGGTATCCGGTGAACGTGGGAGCGAGCCAATCCTTGAGGGCGTCGTAGTAGGCGCGTTGGGCACGGCGACCGCCGACGAAGTCGAAGTCCGGGCTCCACCGTTGCGTGAATACGGCGTTGGCCTTCGCCTTCCATGTGTCGATCAGTTCTTTGTAGTCATCAATCGAGAATCCGAATGGAATCTTCGATGAGTACCCGTTCAGCGTCGCCAGCCGCGCACTGGTGAAATGCTCGACCTCATCGACCTCGATCAGTTGCCCCGTCGTCGCAACCACGAGGTCTGGACGAATCAAACCCGTCTGTTTGCGAGCCAACGCCCGTCGGTTGCCGCCGAGTGAGCTGTGTAACTCGTCGAGCGCCTCCACGATTTCAGTCGGTGCCTCGCGTTGCACGATCGGATCGAGGTGCCCGCGCACCGTTAACCATCGAAGCGAACTGCCGACTCGCAGGCTGATCCCGCGAGCGCGAGCCTCTGTGAGTACCGCCGTCTCAAGTCCCATGCCTATCTGTCGTCACGAACATCGATCGACTTGACCCGAATCAGCGGGAGTCGGTGTCGACTAAGTTGTGTCCAGCCCATGACCAGTCGCCCAACGCTCGACGTTGATCCGTTTGACGAAGCAGTTCTCGCCGCTCCACTCCAGCTGCATACTGCAATCCGCGAGGCCGGACCCGTCGTGTGGATCCCCAAGTACGGGTTCTGGGCTACGGGGCGTGACGCCGAGGTGCGCGAGGTATTCTCGGACTGGGACCGGTTTTCGTCTGCGTCGGGAACCGGTTTGACCAACATCAAGACCCAGTCGGCATGGCGAAAGCCGAGCGCGATCCTCGAAGTCGACCCGCCAGATCACACGGTCACGCGGCGCGTCCTCGCCCGGGTGCTGTCGCCGTCGGCGATGCGGCAATTGCGTGATGATTTCCAAGTCGAAGCGGACCGGTTGATCGACGAACTGGTCGAGCGAGGTCGATTCGATGCGGCACAGGATCTCTCGTTTCGGTTTCCGTTCACGGTCCTCCCGGATGCAGTCGGGCTGCAGCGGAACGGTCGCCACCATCTCGTTCCGTATGCCAACTTGAATTTCAATGCCCAGGGCCCGCCGAACCGATTGGTCGAGCAAGCGACGCTCGAGGCGGCCGACAGTTTGGAATACGTGCGTTGGCAATGCGATCGAGCGAACCTGATTCCAGGCAGGTTTGGTGCTCAGATCTATGCCGCAGCCGACGCCGGCGAGATCGACGAGGAGACCGCCGCGCTGCTGGTACGCACGTTTCTGTCGGCGGGGATCGACACGACTGTCTACGCCATCGGGCTCATGTTGTATGCGCTGATCACACATCCCGACCAGTGGGCGCGCCTACGTGTCGATCGGGCACTTGCCAAGAAGGCTTTCGAGGAGACTCTCCGTTACACGCCTTCCAGCCCACTGATCGGCCGAACCACGACGGGTGCGACCGAACTCGGAGGCGTTGCACTTGGCGAATCGGAAAAGGTGATCTGCTTTCTCGGTGCGGCGAACCGAGATCCACGCAAGTGGAATCGCGCTGATGATTTCGATATCGGGCGCTACACCGGCGGCCAGTTGGCGTTCGGGATGGGTCCCCACTTCTGCGTCGGCCACGCCATCGCCCGACTCGAAGCAGAATGCCTGTTGACCGCAGTTGTCGAACGGATCGAACGGATCGAGATAGCGGGCCCGCCGGTATCGCTGACCAACAACTGGCTGCGGGGCTATACCAGCCTTCCGGTCGTCGTGACGCCGTCCTGATTGCGTACGTTGCTCGGCATGGTACGAAAGCTTCGACTCGGAATGATCGGCACCGGGGTTGCGGCCACCGACCTGTATCTCCCCGCGTTGAAGGAACTCCGCAACCGGATCGATCTGGTGGCGTGCACCAATCGGACTCGATCAAAGGCTGAGGCATTCGCCGTAGTCGCCGGTGTCGGCACGGTGCACGACTCGCCGGAAGCGT
>JANMTV010000047.1:0-12756 GCA_031390905.1 Ilumatobacteraceae bacterium
CACGCGCGCTAGGTAGTCGTTCTGAAAGGTGCGGTCTGGATCGAGTCGATCACGGACCGTCATGAACGCATCCCACTCCGGATAGCGGTGTCGGAGTGTGCTCGCCGACTGGAAGTGGAGCTTGCCCCAGTGAGGTCGTCCGTTGTAGTCGTTCATGATCTGCTCGACACCTTGGAAGTACGACTCGTAGGGCGCTCCCCGGTACTGATGTACGGCGATCCAACCGTTGGTCCGGCCGTAACCCGTTGAGAGCGGAATGTCGTCGGCAGCCGAGACGCGTACCTCGATCGGGAACAGCGTTGGAAAGCTGAGCGTGGTCGTGAGTGCCCGCACCCGACTGATCGCTTCCGGCAGATGCTCGATCGAAACGCCGTACTCCATCTCGACGAACTTGACCAGCCGTGGGCTGGCAAACACCTTGTCGCTGCGATCTACCAGGTCCCGTTCACTGACGCCGGCGGTGACGATCTTGGCGACCTTCGGAGCGAACGACGGGAATCGTCGGCCGATGCGACACACGAGGTCGAACCCGAGGTTCTCGGCAATGTACTTGTCGCGAACATAGGCAAACCTCGAGGACGGCCTGACCGGCTCGTCGGTGCGATTGTTGCGCTTCACCTGGCAGCGGCGGGAGCCCGGCATCCAAAAGAACTCGGCATGGTCGGCGCTACGAGCAAAACCGTCAAGGTCGACGAGTAGGTCGTCGAGTGTTTCGACGGTCTCATGAGCGTGCAGATTGAACGCCGGAATACATTGAATCGTGACTTCGGTAATCATTCCGAGGGCGCCGATGCCAACACGAGCGATCCGTAGCAGTTCTGGCTCGGTCGACTCGTCGCAGCGCACGATTTGGCCGCGACCATCCACGATCTCCATGCCAACGACGGTGGTCGCCAGATTCCCGAGTGCGATCCCCGTCCCGTGGGTCGCCGTGTTGATTGCACCCGCCACCGACTGCACGTTGATGTCGCCGAGGTTCGGCATCGCAAGCCCGGCAACAGCAAGATGGTCACAAAGCGACTTGAGCGTGATTCCCGCCTGAACCGTGACCCGCTGTCGAGCGACGTCGACGTCGAGCACTTTGTTCATTCGTTCGAGCGAGAGCAGAACCCCGTTCGTCATCGCCGTCGCCGTGAACGAATGCCCTGCGCCGATCGCCTTGACGCGCTGTCCGGCAGCGCTCGCCGAAGCAACGGCTGCACACACCTCAGCCGTGCTGGCGGGTTGCTTGATCTGAACCGGAATGCAGACCTGATTCTTGGCCCAATTTCTGACCGTCTTGGCGCCCACGCCAAGACGGTAGCTGGCCGGCGGCGGATTCCCGCCAACGTCACGACATGCGGTGGGCGTACAGTGAGCACATGCAGACCGACGTGCAGACTGACCACACGCACACCGTCAACGGGACCTGTCATCACGATTGCCCGGATTCTTGCGGCTGGACCGTCACTGTCGATCAGGGAGTCGCCGTCAAGATGCGCGGTAATCCGCAGCATCCGTACAGCTACGGCGAGTTGTGTCCGAAGGTCAACCGATTCCTCGACCGCGTGTACAGCCCCGACCGGGTGTTACATCCGATGCGACGTGTCGGACCGAAAGGCAGCGGGCAGTTCGAGCAAATCACGTGGGACGCGGCACTCACCGAGATCGCCGCCCGTTTGCACGCGATCATCGCCGAGCACGGTGGAGAAGCCGTCATGCCGTTCAGCGACGCCGGCAACCAGAGCATCCTGGCGATGCAAGGCATCTCGAACCGCTTCTTCAATCACATCGGCGCAACCCGCCTGCTGCGCAACATCTGTGGGCCGACCGTCGGCGCGGGTGTGTCGATGACCAACGGAACCGGGCTTGGCGCCAACCCGCTCGACCTCGAACATTCGAAGCTGATCATCCTCTGGGCCACCAACACCAAGCTCACCAACCGCCACCTCTGGCCCGTGATCGAGAAGGCTCGCGCAAACGGGGCCAAGATCGTCGTGATCGATCCGATCCGTACGATCACGGCCGACGACGCCGACCAGTTCATCCAGCCCCGCCCAGGAACCGACATCGCCATGATGCTGGCGATGATTCACGTCATCATCCGTGATCAGTTGGTCGACCGCGACTGGATCAACGAACACACGCTTGGCTTCGACGAGCTGGAGGCCCACGTTGCCGGCATGACTCCGGCCCGCGCCGCCGAGGCGACGGGTGTCGACGGGAACGTGATCGAACAGCTGGCTCGCGAGTACGCAACAATTCGCCCGTCAGCAATCCGAACCCTGATCGGTGCCGAACATCACGAGAACGGGGCAATGTTCTTTCGGACATTGGCGTGTCTGCCTGCCCTGGTCGGCGCTTGGAACGACAGGGGTGGTGGACTGTTCCGTAGCGTCGGGTCCTGGCAGGACAAGCTGGTCGATGACGACGTGTTGAGTCGGAATGACCTACTCGCCGGCCGGGAACCCCGCACGCTCAACATGAGTCGGCTTGGCGAGATTCTGCTCGACGAAAAGCCACCAGTGCGGGCGATGATCGTGTGGAACTGCAACCCGTTGGTGATTGTGCCCAACGCCGAACGAGCGCGTGAAGGGATGGCTCGCGATGACCTGTTCACGGTCGTGCACGAGCAGTTCATGACCGACACGGCCCAGTACGCCGACCTCGTCTTGCCGGCGACCACCCAGATCGAATCGAGCGATGTCACGACTTCGTGGGGGCACCTGTGGATGGGTTGGAACGAAGCGGCGATCGAGCCGGTCGGCGAGTCAGTCAGCAATGCGGAACTGTTCCGCCGGATCGCCGCCGCGATGGGATGTACCGAGCCATCACTATTCGACGACGACATGACGATCCTGCGCGAGTGCCTGCCAACGGTTGACCTCGACGCACTGCGTCGAGACGGCTGGTTCAAGGTGCCGTATCCGGAGGATGGCAGGCCGTGGGCCAACGGCGGGTTCCCTACGGCGTCAGGTCGGGTCGAGTTTGCGAACGAGAAACTGGAGGCGATCGGTCAGCCGCGACTCCCCACGTTCGTGCCACCCCGCGAGGGCCCGACCGGGCCAAACGCCGAGCGCTTCCCCTTGCAGCTGATGACACCCAAGCATCATCCCCGGTTCCTGAACTCTGGCTACTCGCAGCTTCCCAAGCACGGCCCTGCCGAAGGCAGCCCGTTCGTCGAACTCGACGCCGCCGATGCCGCCGCGCGGGGACTCGCCGAGGGCGACAACGCACGCGTGTTCAACGATCGCGCCAGCCTGGAACTCCCGGTCAAGATCACGAGCCGCCTACGCCCAGGACTAGCTGCGATCCCATATGGCTGGTGGCGTCAGCACCACGCCGACGGCAAGGTCGCCAACAGCCTCACCAACGACACCCTCACCGAATGGGGCGGAGGGGTTGCCTTCAGCGACACGCTGGTTCAAATCGAACGGACGTGACGCAGCACGAGACCTACGATTCGGTCAATCATGGGACGACGCAAAGATTCCATCACTCCTGGTCACGGGGGTCACGGGTAGCCTTCGCGTATGGCAGCGGAGCTGATTTACGCATTTCGGGTGATGCGACTTCCCCTGCTTGACGCTGGCGGAGCCGAGATCGGAAAGATTCAAGACATCGTTGTCGTGCCAGGCCGAGTGGGTCAGGCACCGCGCGTCGTCGGCTTCGTTGCATCCAGCCAGCGCCGCAAGATCTTTGTCAACGCAGCCCGGATCGCCGAGCTCGACAGCGACGGTGCTCGGCTGCGCTCGTGGGATCTCGATCTCAACCCATTCAAGCCACGTTCCGGTGAAATCCTGGTCGGTGCCACGATCATCAACCGGTCGATCTTGGGCGAACGGGTCAGCGACGTCGGTCTGACCGTGATCGACAACGGCCATTCCAGCTGGTGGGCGGTCGACAAGATCCGTCTCGCACGCCGCAACACGATCCGACGGCGACCCGCCTATCGACTCGTCAACTGGACCGAGGTCCCGCAGCTGTTCGCGGCTCCAACTGAAGCGGCGGCAGAGGCTGCCCGACTACGCGATATGCATCCGTCCGACGTCGCCAGCGTCGTGCGTGCACTGCCCCTATCACAGCGTCGCCAACTTGCCGAGGCAATGGACGACGAGCGACTCGCCGACCTGCTCGAGGAGCTGCCTGAGGCCGAGCAGCTTCGGTTGATCGAGGGTCTCGACCTCGACCGGTTGATCGGCGTGCTCGACGAGATGGAGTACGACGACCTCGCCGACCTGCTCAATGAGATGCCTCAGCAGCAGCGAGCCGCCGTGCTGGCGGCAATGGACGACGACGAAGCGGAGGTGCTCGAACGACTGCTCTCGTACGAGGAGGCCACGGCGGGCGGCATGATGACTCCCGAGATTGTGATTCTCGGTGCCACCGACACGGTCGCTCAGGCACTCGCTCACATTCGCGACCCTGACTGGACGCCGAGTATCGCCAGCCAGGTATACATCTGCCAGGCTCCACTCCGGCCTCCGACCGGTAAGTACCTGGGCGTCGTGTTTGCCCAACAACTTCTGCGGGAACCTCCCGGGATGGAGCTAGGACGTTGCGTCCGCCACGTCGCTCTCGCTCGACCCGACACGCCGGATCGCGAAGTCTTCGAACAGTTCGCCTCGTACAACATGCTCTCGCTACCTGTTGTCGATGCCTCCGATCGACTGCTTGGCGCAGTCAGCGTTGACGATGTCGTCGACCGAATGCTTGGTTCCGGCTGGCGCCAGCGCGCCCGTCGCCGCCGTGACGACTCGCAACCGGCGGTGACACCATGAGGCGGCGCCGGGATCTCACCGAGCCGCGGCGTCGCGGCATCGGTCTGGCATACGACGCCGAAGGGTTCGGCCAGTTCAGTGAGTCGATCGCCAGGTTCATCGGCACGGCACGGTTCCTGGTGTATCAGACGATCTTCTGCTTCGGCTGGGTGCTTTGGAACTCGTTCGGACCGAAAGATTGGCGCTTCGATGAGTGGCAGTTCATCGGACTCACACTTTTGCTTTCACTGCAGGCTGCGTATGCAGCACCGTTGA
Organism: Ilumatobacteraceae bacterium; assembly: GCA_031390905.1. Classification (GTDB taxonomy): domain Bacteria; phylum Actinomycetota; class Acidimicrobiia; order Acidimicrobiales; family Ilumatobacteraceae; genus Ilumatobacter. Next base: position 5,016 of record JANMTV010000047.1, read on the forward strand.
TCCTGCTCGCTCAGAACCGCCAGGAGCGCCGCGATCGCTTCACCGGCGAACAGGATCGCGAAGTTGCCGAACGGACGCAGGCCGACACCGAGTTCCTCGCCCGCGAGATCGCCGGTGTCCGACTCGCCCTCGCCGATGTCGTCACCGGCGAGGAGTTACGCGACCAACTCGACACGCTCACCGACGCAATCGAGCGGATCGGTGAACAACTCGAACAGATCAGCCCGGCTGGGGAACACCTGTGAACTCTTGCAGACGCACGCCGAACGACTGAACAGTTCTCAGCAGCTCGACCGTCGGTAGGGCGGCGTCTCCCGCGGTGACAACACCGACGGGCAGTTTTCCGTCGAGCGTCATGGTCGTGAAGGTGGCGGCCGCAGCTGCCGCCGCAGAACCGACGAGTTCGGCGACACCGGCAATCAAACACTGTCGGCCACCCGCTAGATCATTGCCGCGGACCTCGACGCGAAGCGCTCCGATACCACCCTCCTGATGCGGTCTAACCAGCATCGGCAACCTGGCGGTCAGGCGATCTCGACGACGCGCTGAACGGCGGGCACTGATTCGTGCGACCTCGGGAAAACTGTGGTGAATGAGCACGGGCGACGGAATCTGAGCCCGATAGCAGTCCTTTGCGCCGACAGGTTCGGGAAACCAACACAGCTCGCGACCGCTGCCGCCCAAGTGGTCGACCCACTCGCCGTCGTGCCAACCAACGGAACGCCCACTGAGCGATCGGTGATGCATCCGGGCGCACGAAGGACCAGACGTGCCGTGCACGGCGACGTGGATCTCGTCGACTTCGTGCAATTGATTGGCGAGGTGGCGAGCGATCAGCTCCGACAACCCCGGCGACAACGCCGCTCCAATGACAAGCGAGGCGTGCGACTCCACGGCCAGGGAGTTAAGTTCGAACAGGTCTCTGGTGTCGTCGAGTGCGTCGCCGACCGTCACGACATGCACGCTTCGTTCGATCAGATTGGCGGCCGTCTCGGCGTGATCGCAACCGTGCGCCAAGATCGCTACGTCACCGGGAATCGCGTTCGGGATCTGAGTCCGGCGCGGATCAACTTCGGTCACCCGCCGCGCATGCAGCAATCGTCGTAAACGCCGAGCCACGACGCCAGTACCAACGACGTGAATCGTGGGTTCGTTCGATGTCACGATCCGGGTTTCTCCGGTGGCAGCTCGAGCGGCCGCCAACCGCCGTGCTGCGGAGGTACCCCGCCGGTACCGCGGATCCGTACTCCGGCGGCAGCGATCCCGGCCATCGCCAAAGCCGCCAATATTCGGCGCAGCAACTTCACGATGGGATCACGAAGTGGAGCGTACCGGCCCAACACGATCCCGAACGCGTGAGCAAGTTGCCGCCCATTGACGCAACTTGCTCACGCATTTCCGCCGGGTATTTCGCGGTGGGGCTACACAGAATCGAACTGTGGACCTCTGCCTTATCAGGGCAGCGCTCTAACCGACTGAGCTATAGCCCCGGCAGGGAAGCGAGGCTATCGGCGTCAACGCCAATCCTCAACAGGGCTAACCCTCGTCGTCAGCGACCGACCAGTTCGGATTGTTCGTTTGAACTGGTACAGCAACGGTGTCATCGTCAACATTCCAGTCGGGAACGACCGAACTGGATGGCCCGACCACCGCAGCAGGCGGCCGCCGGACCACATAACGGCGAGTTGACGAAACTGTCCGCTCGACCACCTCCTCCTCCAACACCGTGACCCGGATACCGCCGATGATGTCGCTAACCAGGTTGAACAATGTCGCCATCAGCACCATCGCGCCCGTCATCGCGACCACACCAAACAAGCCGATTACCCATGCGTTGGCGAACACCTCACCACCTTTGAGTTCGAACGTTTCCCATCCGAACTGGGTGAACCAGCGCTCGACGTTGTCGAGTGTCCCGGTGCTGTCGGCCACACGCCACAGCAAGACTCCAGACGTCAGTACGACAACGTAGGCGACGGCGCTGAAGATCAGACCGACCTTGAACGTGCTCCACGGGTCGATGTGGCGAACCACCCGGGTCACCTTGCGAACCCGGGGACGGCGGCCCGGCCCACGCAACTGCGCACCGCTACCGGTGTGGACTTGCAGCGGTGCCATGTGGTCACCCCACCCGGTTGCCACCGGAGCCGGGCTAGGAACCGGGCTGATCACCGGGCTGATGACCGGAGTAGGAATCGGTTCCGGGGCGACTTGCTGCGGAAGCGGAACATCGACTGTCGCCGGCACGATGTGCGGAAGTTCGAACGGCGTTTCAGTGTCGGTCGATTCGCCGGATTCGGCCGATTCGCCCGGCACTGAGGGGAGCTGGGGGGCCTGACCGAAGATTTCGGCGAGCGCGCTTGACAGCCGCGAGGATGCGTCACTGTCCGGGGTACTCACCAACACGAGTGTAGGCACCCGGTCACGGTCCATCTGTGGCGCGTGCCGTCACGGTTTGGTCGCCAACACGAACCTCCACTGTTACCTCGTGTCCCGTGCGCGACCAGCTGATCAGCGCAGCCCCGTTGGCGGCGGAAATTGAGCCTGACGCCACTCGCCCTCCACTCACGCCGGCCAGTGCCGCCGCGTCCGCCGCACTTTGGGCACGCTGGTGATCGATCAGACCGCCGAGCAGCGGGACCAACGCCAGCGTCCCCGCAGCCGTGATCGCGACACCGACGAACACCACCAAAACGAGCATCGAACCAACATCACGACCCGGATCGCGCACGCGCATTGCCAACCACCCCCTACCACTGAACTGTTGGCAGCGATCGCTGCGATCGGCGGACTCAGCCCGCGCTACTCGTCGTCGTCACTGGCGAGAATCGGTGCGACCGAGGCGACAGTCTGACCGTCGTCGAGGTTCATGATCCTCACGCCGGTTGCGTCACGGCCCTGCGACGAAATCTCCCGAACCGCCATCCGAATCGTGACGCCACCGGAGGACACGGCGACGATTTCGTCGTCGAGGCCCACCATGAATGCTGCCGCAACGTGACCCTTCTTGCCGGTCAGCCTGATGCCTCGAACTCCCTGACCGCCGCGGCCCTGGACGTTGAATCGGTCAAGCTGAGTTCGCTTGCCATAACCAGACTCCGTCATCACGAGGATCGCCGTATCATCACGGGCGACATCGCACGACACGACCGCATCATCGGCGTTCTTGAGCTTCATGCCGCGTACGCCGGCGGCACTACGACCCATCGGCCGCACGTCGTCCTCGTTGAATCGAATCGTCATGCCGTCACGGCTCACCATGAAAATGTGATCGGTGCCGCTGGTCTCGATCACCTTGACCAACTCGTCGCCATCGTTGAGGTTGATGGCAATGATGCCGTCGCGTCGCGTGGAGTCGTATGCATCGAATACGGTCTTCTTGACCGTCCCCTTCCTGGTGGCGAAGAAGATGAAGCGCTCACCCGCGAAGTCGCGCGTGTCGATGATCGCCTGAATCTGCTCGCCAGCCTGCAACGGAAGCAGATTGACGATCGGCATACCCTTTGCCGTTCGTTCGCGCTCCGGCACATCAAGGGCACGGAGACGGTAAACCTTCCCGCGGTTCGAGAAGAACAGAAGGTGGGCATGTGCGGTCGTGAAGATCACGTGGCGCACGATGTCGTCAGCCTTGAGCTTGCCGCCACTCACTCCGCGCCCGCCGCGACCCTGCGTTTTGAACGAGTCAGCCGACACGGCCTTGACGTACTGGGCCTCGGTCATCACGATCACGAGTTCTTTGTCATCGACGAGGTCCTCAATCGACATCTCACCGTCGTCATAGGTGATCTCACACACGCGAGGTGTGGCGAACGACTCCTTGATCGCCAGCATCTCGTCCTTGATCACACCTCGCAGCCGTGCGTCGTCAGCGAGGATCGCCTGGAGCTCCTTGATTGTCTCGCGGAGGTCGCCGAGCTCGGTCTCGAGGTCGATCCGAGACAAACGAGTGAGTTGACGAAGTTGCAGATCGAGAATGTCGATTGCCTGAATCTCTGAGAACTCGTATGGCGCGGCCATCAACCCGGCCTTTGCCGCTGCCGTGTCATCGCTGGCTCTGATCAGGGCGATGATTTGGTCGATGACGTCGAGTGCCTTGATCCGGCCCTCGACCTTGTGCTCACGCTCACGTGCTTTCTTGAGTCGGTACTCGGTCCGACGTCTGACGACCTCGATCTGGTGACGCACGTAGCCCACCAGCGCATCGCGCAGATTCAACGTGCGCGGCACACCGTCGACGAGTGCGACCATATTGATCGAGAACGTGCTCTGCAACTGGGTCAGCTTGTAGAGGTTGTTGAGCACCACGTTGGCGTTGGCGTCACGCTTGAGGGTGATCACCAGGTTGGTCTTGCCCCCCGCTGAACCGTCGTTGACATCAGCAATTCCTTCCAGGTCACCGCCATCGACGAGTTCTTGAATTCGGGCCGCGATCGACGAGCAACTTGTCTGATACGGCAACTGTGTGACGACGATCTCGTACCGACCCGTCTTGCTTTCCTCGATCGTCGCCTTGGCGCGCATCTTGACGCTGCCACGGCCCGTCCGGTATGCATCCATGATCCCGGCCCGGCCCAAAATGAAGGCACCAGTCGGAAAGTCAGGGCCTTTGACGTACTGCATGAGGTCGTCAGAGGTCGCCTCGGAATGGTCGATCAGATGGATCGTGGCATCGATCACTTCGCCGAGGTTGTGCGGCGGGATATTGGTCGCCATGCCTACGGCGATGCCCTGGCTGCCGTTCACCAACAGGTTCGGAAAGCGAGCCGGCAGGACTTCCGGCTGCTCGGTCGAGCCGTCGTAGTTCGGGATCATGTTGACGGTGTTCTCGTCGATATCAGCCAACAACTGCATCGCCAACGGATGCAGCCTGCATTCGGTATACCGCGAGGCGGCCGGGCCGAAGTCTGGGCTTCCGTAGTTTCCGTGGAAGTCGATCAGCGGGTGGCGGAGCGAGAACGGCTGAGCCATGCGGACCAACGAGTCGTAGATCGCGCTGTCGCCGTGCGGGTGGAAGCGAGCCATTGTGTCACCAACGACTCGGGCGCATTTGACGAATGGGCGGTCGGGTCGGAAACCCTGCTGCTCCATGTCCCAGATGATCCGGCGATGGACAGGTTTCAAGCCGTCACGCACGTCAGGCAGAGCCCGCGACATGATCACCGACATGGCATAGTCGAGGAACGAGTTCTCCATTTCGTCCTGGAGCGCAATCGGCTGCACGGAGTTGTCGTCGCCGGTTCCGTCGTCGTCGAGGTCGATCGGTGGGTTCGGGGTATCACTCATCAGAAGTCCAGGTTTCGTACGTCGCGGGCGTTGGTGGTAATGAAGTTGCGGCGCGACTCGACGTCATCGCCCATCAGCACACTCATGATCTGGTCGGCCTCGGCAGCCTCGTCAACGGTGACCTGCAGCAGTGTGCGAGTCGCCGTATCGAGCGTTGTGGACTTGAGTTCTTCCCAGTCCATCTCGCCAAGACCCTTCAGGCGTTGGAACTCTTTCTTGTGGTTCGGACGCTCGGCCAGGAAGCGCGACTTGGCGGCTTCGTCTTTCAAGTACACCTTTTCCTTGCCGATCTCAGTCGAGAACAGCGGCGGCTGGGCGATGTAGACGAACCCGGCTTCGACCATGTCGCGCATCTGACGGAAAAAGAACGTCAGGAGCAACGTGCGAATGTGGCTGCCATCGACATCGGCATCGCACAATGCGATGACCTTGTGATAGCGACACTTGGTGGCGTCGAACTCTTCACCGACGCCGGCTCCGATCGCCGTGATCAAGGCCTGGATCTCGTTGTTCTTCAACATCTTGTCGATGCGTGCCCGCTCGACGTTGAGGATCTTGCCTCGGATTGGAAGGATCGCTTGGACCCGCGGATCGCGGGCGTCGAGCGCTGTGCCGCCCGCCGAGTCGCCTTCGACGATGAACAGCTCGGACTCGGAGGCGTCCTTCGACGAGCAGTCCTTCAACTTGTCAGGCATGCCGGCACCTGACAGCGCTGTCTTACGGCGGATCGCGTTGCGGGCGTTCTTGGCGGCAACACGAGCCTGGGCGGCGGCGATTGCCTTCTTGACGACCTTGTTGGCCTCAGGCGGATTCTCCTCCAACCATTCAGCGAGTCGCTCGTTGGTCGATTTCTGAACGAACGACCGCATCGGAACGTTGCCGAGCTTGGCCTTCGTCTGACCCTCGAACTGTGGCTCGCGCAATTTGACAGCGATGATCGCGGTGATCCCCTCGCGGATGTCCTCCCCGAGCAAGTTTTCCTCTTTTTCCTTCAGGAGATTCTTGGCTCTGGCGTACTTGTTGATCACCGTGGTGAGGGCGGTACGGAAACCCTCGACGTGCATCCCGCCCTCGGTCGTCGAAATGCCGTTGGCGTAGCCGTGGATACCTTCGTAGTAGCCGGTGTTCCATTGGATTGCGACATCGATCACCTGACCATCCTCATCCTCATCCTCGAAGGCACAGACCTTGGAGAACAGCGGTTCCTTCGAAGCGTTGAGGTGCTTGACGAAGTCAATCAGGCCACCCTTGTATTGGAATGTGACGGTCTGCTGGCGCTCGGGACGTTCGTCGGTGAAGACGATCTCGAGGCCCTTGTTGAGGAACGCCATCGTTTGGAGGCGCTCAAGCACGGTCCGGGCTACAAACTCGGTGCCTTCCGCCTGAAAGATGATCGGATCCGGCCAGAATGTGACGGTCTGCTGGCGCTCGGGACGTTCGTCGGTGAAGACGATCTCGAGACCCTTGTTGAGGAACGCCATCGTTTGAAGACGCTCAAGTACAGTCCGGGCTACAAACTCGGTGCCTTCCGCCTGAAAGATGATCGGATCCGGCCAGAACGTGACGGTGGTGCCGGTCGTACGGCCAAGCTTCGGCGTCGCTCCGACGACGGCCATCTTGCCCTGCGGCTTGCCGCCCTTGGCATATTCCTGGAACCAGTGCTCACCAGCTCGGTCGACCTCGATCGTGAGCCGCTCGGAGAGCGCGTTCACAACCGAGACACCGACACCGTGCAGACCACCCGACACCTTGTAACCGTCGCCGCCAAACTTGCCACCGGCGTGCAACACGGTCAGCACGACTTCAGCCGCGCTCTTGCCCTTGTGTGGTCCCGATGGATACGGGTCGACCGGAACGCCACGACCATCGTCGTCGACCCGGCAACCGCCGCCTTCGAGCAGGGTGATGTCGATCCTGGTGCAGTACCCGGCCATCGCCTCATCGACTGAGTTGTCGACGACTTCCCATATCAGGTGGTGAAGACCAGCCAGACCGGTCGACCCGATATACATGCCTGGCCGCTTGCGGACCGGATCAAGCCCTTCGAGTACCTGAATATCCTTGGCGCCGTAGTCGCCGCCGGGCTTGTTGCTGGATCCCTTGTCAGTGTCGTTTGACACGCACTACCTCGATCGTCTGGAGTCTGGTCAGGACCGATGGGTCCGAAGCGGTGATTGGTGCTGCTGAGCGCCCAAATCACGTCAATGTGATTGTACCAGGGGGGTGCTACAGCGAGCGTTCATTCGTCCCTGAATTGCCCCCAAATCCACGAAAATCGAGTCCTCTGGTACCCGACGGCGGGCAATTCGTCTCCGAACACTCAGAACGAGTTCACAAACACACCGCGACCCCCTGATCAGCGGTCTCTGAATGGCGAATCATGTCACCGGGTGATCCGCAGGAACCCCCACAGCGACCGCCATCACGAAGACTGGGGGCCGACCGGCTACAGTCGAAA
>JANMTV010000121.1:0-8287 GCA_031390905.1 Ilumatobacteraceae bacterium
TGGCGCGGCTGACGGGCTCCTTGCGGCGGGGGATCGATCGCTGGCTGAAGTGCGCGGCAGCAACGTGATTTCGGGCATCGTCTTCGACGTGCTCTCCGATCGGGATCGGATCCTCCTCAGGAAAGCGGGGGGTCGAGTGGCTTCATCGGAGCGGCTCTCACGGAAGGTCGTGGTCTTGACTCGAAGTGGTTGGCGTGGATTTCTGATGGCGGTCGGAACGTCCGTGGAGTATGAGTCACGGATCGCTGATGAGTTCGAAGATCTGATGCATGACGCTGACGAGATCGGTTGAGAGTGTCAACGGTGTTCCCCCAGTCGGCGAGTTTGGACGACGACACCGACTCGTTCCTCTCTGCATCACCTATCTATCAACTGTCTGCGTCTAACCGTCGTTGTGCTGATCCTGGGCAGACAGAACGGGCGTAGGGTTGGAATCGTGCGGTTCGATCGAGCGGAGATGGTGTCCAGGCTCAGTCACGAGCAGTTCGACGTGCTGGTGATCGGTGGAGGAATCACGGGCGTCGGGGTCGCACTCGACGCAGCAACTCGCGGGTTGAAGACGGCACTCGTCGAGCGTGAAGACTTCGCATCGGGTACGTCATCGAAGAGTTCGAAGCTGATCCATGGCGGTCTCAGGTATTTGCAGCAAGGTGATGTGCGACTGGTGTACCAGGCGCTTCGCGAGCGGCAACGCCTGCTCCGAAACGCTCCCCACTTGGTTTCGGTACTCCCCTTCTTGCTCCCCGTATTGACCAAGAACGGACCAGTCTCGAAGCGGATCGCCAAGACGTTACGTTCGGCACTCTGGATGTACGACGTCACGGGCGGGCTACGGATCGGCAAACGGCATCAACGACTCAACACCGCCGAGGCCCTCGCCCACTGCCCCACGATGCCAGCTGACCGGTTGTCGTCAGCGTTCATCTACTACGACGCCTCAGCCGACGATGCCCGGCTGACACTCACGATCGCCCGCACGGCGGCGTCGCACGGAGCGGTCGTGGCCAATCGATGCAACGTCGTGGCGCTGACCAAGGACGCTGCTGGGCGGGCGACGGGAGCGGTGGTCGACTCGGGCGACGGTCAGGTCACTGTCCGCGCGCGAGTCGTCGTCTCGGCGGCTGGTGTGTGGGCCGACGAAATCAAGCTGCTCGACAGTGGAGCCGTCTCAGATTCGATGCGACCCGCCAAGGGAGTACACATCACGATTCCCTGGTCGCTCGTTCGTAACGACATTGCCGTGATCATCTCGGTTCCGAAGGACAAACGCAGCCTGTTCCTGATCCCATGCGGTCAGCAAACCGATGGCAGCTTCCAACACTGCTACGTCGGCACGACCGACACCGACTTTGCCGGATCGACCGACGCACCCCACACCAACGAGGACGATCTTGACTACATCATCAACGCCCTCAACCATGCACTCACCTCGACGATCACCCGTGACAACGTGAGCGGTTCATGGGCGGGGCTGCGGCCGCTCGTCAGATCCGCCTCGTCGGAACGCAGCGCCGATCTGTCACGCCACCATCTGATCGCCGAAAGTGACTCGGGCGTCATCACGGTGATCGGCGGAAAACTCACGACGTATCGTCAGATGGCAGAAGACACAGTTGATCTCGCGATCAAGCGCCTCAAGCGATCAGGCCGGTGCAGGACGCGTCGATTGAAACTCGTGGGCGCTGATCGAACGGCCGCGTTGCAACAACTGATCGCCCTCGATTCGAACCTGGGCGAGCCGCTCGTCCCTGGCCTCGGTTACGTGCGAGCTGAAGCCGTGTTCGCCGCCCGCAACGAAATGGCGACGACCTTGATCGACGTGCTGGCGCGACGAACGCGGGCGCACCTCCACGATCGAGCGGCGTGCCTCGCTGCGGCACCGTCCGTCGCCCGGCTGCTCGCCGCCGAGCTCGGCTGGACCGCGAGCCAAGTCAACGAGCAGATCGCCGATTACCAGTCACTGTACGCCTCTGAGATCGCCGCTCAGAACGAACCGGATGCTCGCCACGCTCAGGTTCAGGTTCAGGAACGTTCGCCTGCATGACCAGACCGACTCCCCCGATCGAACTCAACGGGACAGCAGACCGATTCGAGGGCGGCTCAGCTTCTCTGCCCGGTGGGTTTGTCGAAGCGCTCGCCAGTATCTGCGAAACGGTCACCGACGTCGGTGCAACCGGCGAGGCGAGCCGCGATTGGTGGCCCCTGGCGCTCCACTGGGCACTCGCCGGTTCAGTCCCTCGGCGGGCGGCCGTTCTGGTCCGCCCAACATCGACCGACGAGGTTTGCCGGATTCTCGCGACGTGCAACGATGCTGGGGTTCCGGTGACCCCGGCGGGCGGTCGCAGCGGCGTGTGCGGCGCTTCGGTCCCCGTTCACGGAGGCGTGCTGCTCGATCTGACGGGCCTCGACCAGATCGGTCACGTCGACGAGATCTCCGGTGTCGTGGAGACCCAATCAGGCGTGTTCGGGCCAGACCTCGAGCGTCGCATCAACACGCTGCACGGGCTGACCATCGGCCACTTTCCGCAGAGCTTCGAACTGGCGACGGTCGGCGGGTGGGTGGCGTGTCGCGGCGCCGGTCAGTACTCGACGCGTTACGGCAAGATCGAAGACATGGTGGTTGGTCTCGAAGTCGTGCTCGCTGATGGACGGGTGATCCGAACCGGCGGTGCTCCGGCGGCGGCGGTCGGGCCCGACCTGAACCACGTATTCGTCGGCTCGGAAGGAACCCTCGGCGTGATCACGTCGGTCTGGCTACGGGCTCACCCGGTCGCCGACACGCAGCGTCGCGCCGCCTACCGGCTCCCCGATCTGGCAACAGCATTCGAGGCGGTACGCCGTGTCATCCGGTCGGGTGCAACACCGGCCGTCCTGCGACTGTATGACGTGGTCGAGTCAGCGAGAGGTCATGGAGGCGATGGCACGAACTGCACATTGCTGGTGCTTGACGAGGGCGACGAGTTGATGGTCGAGGCGACCATGCTGATGGTCGACAACGTGGCCGCCACACTCGGGACACGGGCCGAGGATCAACTGGTTGCCGACTGGCTCGAACATCGCAATGACACCTCCGCTCTGCAGGCTTTGAGCCGCAAGGGTCTCGTGGTCGACACGATGGAGATCGCAGCCCCGTGGAGCAGGCTCAACGATGTGTACGACGCGGCTACCAGCGCGATCATGAACGTGCCGCACGCACTTGTCGCCAGTTGCCACCTCTCGCACAGCTACCTCGACGGTGCCTGCCTGTATTTCACGTTTGCAGCCCAGCCGCCTTCAGACCAGATCGAATCGACGTACATCGCGCTGTGGGACGCGGGACAGCGAGCGGTATTGGAATCGGGCGGCAATCTGTCGCATCATCACGGGGTTGGGCTGAACCGGGCCCGATTCGTGGCGACGGCACTCGGTCCGGCACATCAGGTGCTGATCGGGATCAAACAGTCACTCGACCCGAACGGGATTCTCAATCCCGGCAAGTTGGGATTTCCGAGCCCGTTCGGGCCACCATCATGGCCGTGAATCTGGAACGCTGGGATCTCGACGCCCTCAAGGCCGGGAGTATGGTGGCGCTCGTTTTCGCCGTCCCGTTCTCGATCGCCGCTCGCTGGGCAGCCGACAGTCGTGACGATTCGACCCTGGCAGCGTGGCTGTCGTTCGGGGCGGTGATCGGTTTCGTGCTCGGTGCCGGTTGCGCGGCATGGGTGCAACGTCGCGATCTGCCGCTTTCGCACGGGCTCGCCACTGCGATCGCAACGTACGTCGCTGCCCAGACCGTGTTCATCGCCGTTCGTCTCCTCCGGGGCAACGACGTCAACTGGTTCGCAGCACTGTTCAATCTCTCGATGGTCGCCGGTGCCGGATTGATCGGCGGCCTGCTCGGCGGTCGAATGCGAGCCAAGGGCTTTCGACCCTCTGCCATGAACGACACCGGAATGGAGAATGACTTATGATTCTCGTCATCGATGTCGGTACGACCGGCTTACGCGCAGCGATTGTGCGACCGGACACATCGTTGGCTGCGGTCGAGTATCGACCGTTTGCACCCGATAGCCCATTTCCCGGCCTGGTCGAATTCGACGCAGCGCGTATGGCTGAACTGGTGCTCGACGCCTCACATGCCGTGCTGCGACAGACGGGCAATCCGGTTGTGGATGGCGTCGGCATCGCCAACCAACGCGCCAGCACAATCATCTGGGAACGCGCTACGGGAAACCCGATCGCCCCGGCGCTCGGCTGGCAGGACCTCCGGACGGTCGGCGAATGCATCACCGCCAAGGTCACCCACGGACTCCGGCTTGCCCCGAATCAGTCGGCGACGAAGATCGGCGCATTGCTCGCCGGCGCTGGCGACCGAGACCCAGCTGAGCTGTGCTTCGGCACGGTCGATACTTGGGTCGCCTGGACGCTGTCAGGTGGAAGGCTGCACGTCACCGACCACAGCAACGCCGCCGTGACTGGCCTGTATTCGATCGAAGAGCATGGCTGGCACGCCGGGATCTGCGACCTACTCGGTATCCCGATGTCGATTCTGCCGACGATCGTCGACTCCTCGGGAATCGTCGGCGAAGCATCCGTCCTGCCGGGCAGCCCACCGATCTCTGCACTCGTCGGCGACCAACAAGCGTCACTCGTCGGTCAAGGATGTGTACTGCCGGGCCGTGCGAAGATCACGTTCGGGACAGGTGGCATGCTCGATGTATGCACCGGCGCAGTTCGGCCGGCGGCCGCCGATCGCTCTGAGAACGGCACGTTCCCGATCATCGCCTGGTCACGCCACGGAGAGGTCACCTGGGGGGTCGAGGCGATCATGCTGTCGGCCGGAACCAACGTCGACTGGCTGCGCGACGACCTCGGCATCATCGCCAACGCGGCCGCCAGCCACGATCTCGCCAGCCAGTGCGAGACAGCTGATGGCGTCGTCTACGTCCCGGCGCTGCTCGGCCTCGGCACACCTCACTGGGATTTCGGCGCACGCGGCACGTTGCTCGGGATTACCCGCGGCACCGAACGTCGGCACGTCGTCCGGGCTGTGCTGGAAGGTGTTGCCCATCGCGGTGCCGACATGGTCGCCGCTGCGGAAGCTGATACGGGACTCTCGATTCCGTCGCTTCGGATTGACGGCGGGATGAGCCAAAACCCGACATTCGTCCAGGCTCTCGCCAACGCCAGCGGAAAGCCCGTCGAGGTTTCGCCTGTCGTCGAAGGGACCACGCTGGGTGCCGGATTCCTGGCTGGAATCGCGGTCGGCGTTTGGAGCGACCTCGACGACACCGCCGCGGCATGGTCGCCGAGCGTTGCGGTCGAGCCGACCGGACAGCTGGATCGGGAGATTTGGGCCCGTGCAATTGGTAGAACTACGTCGTGGATTCCTGAGCTTTCGGCCCTGGACTTCTAGACTACCGAGCCGAGCCATTTGGCGAGCCGACCACTCGCTACGGTGGCGCACTAGAACATCCCGAAAGGACACTCACTCGTGACTGACTCCGCCGTTGCGGATCACGCTGGATTCGACCAACCGACCCGGCGCGCCTTGCTTGGTGCCGGCGTGATCGGTGCCGCACTGGCTGTCGCCGGTTCCCGGTCGGCATCTGCGCGATCCACCGGATTGTCCGACGACGATCTGTCGCTCGCCAGCTTCGCCATCTCGCTCGAACTCGCCGCCCGCGACCTGTGGGATGTCGCCTTGGAGGCTGGCGCCGACCAGCAACTGTGGATGACGATCCGGGAGAACCATGAGGCGTATGCACAGCGTCTGGCCGGGATCACCGGCATCTCTGCGAACACTCGCGACGAGGCGTTGTTCAGCGCCAACGCGGAAGGCTTCGGCACCAACACGCCGTCGATCGTCGGCTACAACCTTGAATCAGCGGCCGCAGCCACTCACCTCGACCTGCTCGGCAAGATCGATGATTCGGAAATCGCCGGCGCGCTGGCATCGATCGCGGCGATCGAATCGCGCCACGCAGCAGTCATCGCCGGCTTGCGCGGTGAAAGTCTCGACGCTCAGTTCCTCAACGCAGCAACACCAATCGCGGCAGGGGTGACATCGTGAGTTCACGTTCGACCCCCTCACTGAACCGTCGCCAACTGCTTCGTAGTGGCGGTCTGATGTTGTCGATGGGTGCCATCGTGGCGGCCTGCGGTGACCGCAGTGGAAGCACCGACCCCGGTCTGCTGGGTGACGCGGCACCGCTGCCGACGCTGCCGGAGGCCACCGTCGACGACCTCGTTCTGCTGCGCACGCTTCAGTCTCTCGAGTACACCGCGCTCGAGGTCTATTCGGCGGCCGGCAAGACCGGAGTTCTGACTTCAGGTGAGGCGTCATTGGCGGAACGGTTCGTGAGTGATCACACAGGCCACGCTGCGTTGCTCGGAACGTTGATCGCCGATGCCGGCGGCGAAGAGTTCACGTGCGCCAATCCGTTCCTGATGGATCGGGCTGTGAACCCGATTCTGGCGGCGATCAAAGGCAGCGACGATGCCCACCGCGACGTGCTCAACATCGCACACGGATTCGAGTCTCTGGCTGGCGCCTCGTATCAGGCGTTCGTCGCCTCGCTGAAAGACAAAATGCTTCGCCGCGAGACCATGCGGATCGGTGCCGAGGAGCATCGCCACGCTGCGGCGTTGGCCGCTGCAATCAATCCGGAGGTACTGCTCAGCCCGATCTTCTTTGGACTGCCGGTCGACAAAGATGCTGACGGGTTCCCGATCCCGTACGCGATTCCGGCGGCATTCGGCCGTCTCACGGGAATCGACCTCGTGGTCGGTGGCACGGACGAAGAAGGTGCTCGTTTCAGTACCCAGCTGCAGACGCCGGCCGCCAACACGTTTGTCTACGACTATCAGTCGTGCTGAACGGTTTGGCGACAGGTCGTCACGAGTAGCGAAACGCCTCGACGAGGTTGTAGACGAACGACGCCCCAAGCACTGCCCCGAAGAGCAGGGCGATGCGGCTCGGCAAGGTCGTTCCCTTCCGCCAGAGGAACACGGCGGCGACGCATCCGACGATCACGACCAGGAGGAAACCGGTCTCACCGGTTGTCGCCAGGTCCCACAACTTGGTGGCTGACACGTCACCGGGGAACAGGGGGTTGTCCTGCCCGGTGAAGGTGTTCCATCCGAGCCAACCGGCCCAAAACGCACCAACCGCAACCGGAATGAGGACAGCTTTCTGGACTTTCAGATTGAGCATCGCCACGATCGCGATCGTCGTGACGACGAGTGCCACTCCGGTCTGATAGCCACTCTCGGTCACGTTGTCGACCATCGTGCTGATGACATCGGAGACCGTCGAGTTGCTGCCACCGCCAACGCCATCACCGGGCGCGTCAGGAACGGTACTTGGCGGCACCGATCCGGAATCAGGTGTCGCGGCGCCGAGAAACGACCCGAGAAACGACCACAACATGGCATCCAGCTTGTCATGACCCATACACTCCGGTGTGCGATGGTGAGTCGGTCGGGTGGCCGCGGCATGGCTTTGACCGTGTCGAGGAAAGTCGGGACTCCGAAGGGCAGGGTGCTGGCGAGAGCCAGGTTGGGGTGACCTGACGGTTCAAGTGCAACAGAGAGCAAACCGCCGATGGTCCGGGAAACCGGTCACAGGTAAGGGTGAAACGGTGCGGTAAGAGCGCACCAGCGTGCGAGGCGACTCGTGCGGCTTGGTAAACCCCACCCGGAGCAAGGCCGAGCAGAGGGGACGGGCGGCTCGTCCGTCCGTGGCAACACGGACTCCCCTCGGGTAGGCCGCATAGATGGATGGCCACCGGCACGCAAGTGTCACAGAATCCCGCTTACACGCCGACTCACCACCGCAACCACGATCAGGCGAACCGGATTGGTGGTTCGGCGCGACAGAGGCATTGCCAACTTCGACACCATCACCGGGAGTGCACATCATGCGAAATCGCCTCGTTTCATTCGTGTTCGGAACCATGACGCTCGCTGTCGTGCTTGCGGCGTGCGGATCGAACGATCCGGATACGTCCGCATCGTTCGTCGCACCCGCCGACGGCGAAGCCGTGTTCGGCGCGGTCGAGTTGTCGATGGCCGCGGATGGAATCGAAATCGAGGAGGCAGGCGAGGCCCGAGACGGTGCCGGCCACTTCCACGTGATCGCCGACGGCGGCTGCGTCAAATCCGGCGAGGCGATCGCGCGCGACAACGATCGTGTGCATTTCGGCAAGGGCCAATCGACCGGAGCGATCTACCTCGCAGCAGGACGTCACGAACTGTGCCTACAAGTCGGCGACGGTCTCCACACCGCGCTCGACGTCACGAGTTC
>JANMTV010000172.1:0-3911 GCA_031390905.1 Ilumatobacteraceae bacterium
CTGGGGACGCTGGCCCATATCCGCAGCTGACCGCGGAATACATCGTCGAAGCCAACCCCGACCTGATCTTCAATGCGTGTTCGAAGTACTGCGGTGAGACGCCGGAGACGATCGCCGCCCGTCCGGGTTGGGAAGCGATCACCGCAGTCGTCAACGGCAACGTGATCAACATGGACGACGATATTGCCTCGCGTTGGGGCCCGCGTATCGTCGAGTACATCCAGCAGGTCGGTGCCGCTCTGACAACTGCCGCATCCCAGCCGGTCGGCTGATCCTCGTGAACTCCGAGCAGCGTCAGCGACGAAGGAAGGGCACCGCGTGGATACCCGCGGCAATCGTCGCGACGCTGCTCGCGGCGCTGCTCGGAGTCATGATCGGACCAGCAGGTCCGGTCTGGTGGCGGATCCCGCTGGCGCTGCTCGATCACCTACCTGGGATATCGATCGACAGCGGGGTCAACGAGCGGGAATGGTCGCTGATCTGGAATATCCGGATGCCGCGGGTCGTGCTGGCGGGCGTCGTGGGGGCGATGCTGGCGACAGCAGGCGCTGGCTACCAAGGCGTGTTCCGGAACCCGATGGTCGACCCCTATCTGCTTGGTGCTGCCGCAGGAGCGGGACTTGGGGCGACGTTGATGATCGCCGTGTGGGGCGATGTCGGCGACGGCTGGGTCGTCGATCCGGTGCCGTTGGTGGCGTTTGTGTTCGCACTCGGCACGGTCGCTGTCACGTACTTCGTCGGAGCGTCGTTCGGGGGAACGGGAAGCACGAGCACTCTCGTACTGGCTGGCGTTGCGGTGGTGTCGTTCACGACAGCGGTCCAAACGTTCGTCCTGCAACGCAACTCGGAAGTCGTGCGCGAGGTCTACACCTGGATTCTTGGTCGGCTGACGACGACGAGTTGGGACGACGTGGTGCTCGTGACGCCGTATGTCGCCGTGAGTTGCCTCGTGCTGTTCTTGCACCGCCGTCATCTCGACGTGCTGCGGGTCGGCGACGACGAGGCGGTCACGCTCGGAGCCAACGTGACCCGAATTCGATTGACAGTCGTGATCGCCGCAACATTGGGTACCGCCGCTGTCGTATCGGTGAGCGGACTGATCGGATTCGTCGGGCTGATCGTGCCACACATCGTTCGGTTGTTGGCCGGTGCCAGCTACCGGGGTCTTCTGCCGCTTTCGATGATGTTCGGTGCGGCCTTCCTGATCCTTGCCGACATCCCAAGCCGTACCCTGACGGCGCCGGCAGAATTGCCGATCGGTGTTGTCACGGCGTTCTGCGGTGCACCGTTCTTCGTCTATCTGCTGCGAACCCGGCAGGTGTCGCGATGAGTTCGATCGAGTTCCGCGACGTTGGCGTCCGGTATCGGAAGCGGGTCGCCGTTGACGGATTCACCGACGTGGTCAGGTCGGGGGAGTGGCTCGGACTGATTGGCCCAAACGGTGCCGGCAAGTCGTCACTGCTGAAAGCGGCCGTTGGCATCGTCGACTACTCCGGCGAGATAGTCGTCGACGGTGCGAGGCTGTCGATTCGCTCGCGCGCTCGCCGTGCTGCGCTCGTCGCCTATGTTCCGCAGGACCCGCTGATGCCGAGCGACATGACCGGATATGAGTACGTGCTGCTTGGCCGTGCACCGTTCGTCGGCTACTTCGGAACGGAGTCGCGACATGACCGGGCGCTGGTTCGCAACGTGTTGGAACGACTCGATTTGGTGGAGTTCGCCGAACGCCGGTTGGGCGAGTTGAGCGGCGGTGAGCAGCAGCGACTGGTGATCGCTCGCGCACTTGCGACGGAGGCTCCGATCCTGATGCTCGACGAACCGACCAGCGCCCTCGACATCGGGCATCAGCAGCAAGCGCTCGAACTGGTCGCCTCGCTGCGACGCGACAACGGGTTGACCGTGATCTCTGCGATGCACGACCTCACCTTGGCGGGGATGTACGCCGACCGTCTAGCCCTGATGCACGAAGGAGTCGTGGTGTCGTCAGGTACGGCTCAGCAGGTTCTTTCGGCGGACACGCTGAAGGAGTTCTACGGCGTGCGTGTCGCTGTCCATCATGAGACCGACGGCACCGTCGTCGTCATCCCGCGCCGCGAACGACTCGGCTGATGTTGACGAACTTCCAGATTTCGCTGAAATCGCTGCCGGGCATCGCCTGATCGGTCTCGTCCCAAACCTCACCGACGGCGTCACTGACCGTGTGTTGCGTGCCGACTTGATCGGCGACGCTGTTGAACAGCCGCACGTCTTTCGCCATCAGGCGTGTGAAGAAGCCGGTGTCGTACGTGCCAGTGAGCACCCGATTCGGAAACTTGTCGTTCGTCGCCGAATTGCGACCTGTCGAGACGTTGACGACATCGACCATCGTTGCCAAATCGAGTCCGTAGGCCTGCCCGAGGGCGAACGCCTCTGATGTAGCCGCCAGGGCAGTCGCTGACAGGTAGTTGTTGAGTAGCTTCATCGCCTGTCCGTGACCCGCTTGTTGGCCGACATGGAAGACCTTGCCGGCGAAACTTTCGAGCAGTTCGCGGTGCGACTCGAAGATCTCCGTTGGGCCGCCGAACATCAACGCAACCGTGCGAGCGCGCGCCCCGGCGACACCGCCAGACACCGGTCCATCGACGTACGTGATGCCATGCGATTCCAGCGTTGCCGCCGCCTCTTGCGCTGCCACCGGCCCGACTGTTGACAGGTCGATCACGACGGTTGTGGTGCAGGCGGTGGCTGCGACGATCTCGTCGACAATCGCCAGCGTCGCCTTGCCATCGGGAACGCTCAGCAGCACGGTGTCCGCGCGCTGGGCGATCTCGGCGATCGAGCTCGCCGCCGACGCCCCTGACGGGAGCCGACCATCGGTCCCGTCGGCGTCGTAGCCGATCAGTTGGTATCCGGCCTTGGCGATGTTCTCGGACATCGGGAACCCCATGTTCCCGAGTCCGACGAATCCGATCACTCGCCGCATTGAGTCGCTCATCCGGTCGCAGACTCCCCTGTAGTCGTGGCGGGACCGGGGTCGATTCCCTCGTCGGCAAGCACTTCGCGGGCCAGCCGGAATGCTTCGACTCCAGCCGGGATACCGGCGTAGACGGCGATCTGGACCAGTGTGTCGCGTAGTTCCTCCAACGTGCATCCATTTCGAAGCGCCCCTCGAAAATGGATCTTGAACTCGTGCGACCGATTGAGCGTGGCGATGATGCACAGATTGTTGAGACTCCGCTGTCGGTCGGTCAATACCGAGCGGCCCCACACCTCACCCCAGCACGCTTCCGTGACGATTCTTTGGAACTCGATGTTGAACGCATCAGCGGTGTCGAAGGCGCGTGACACGTACTCCTCGCCAAGCACGCGCTTGCGCGCTTCCAAGCCTGCTTCGAACTTTGTTTGATCCCTGTTGTCGTTGTGCACGGCTCTAACGTAGGTCGATGAGTGACACCACGGCCGTGCCGGAGTACGAGGTGTTCGCCGTCAAGTACGCCGAACGAGATGCGGTGCGCGGAGAGCACTTCATCGGCGGCGATCCGCACGAGCACGATCCGATGCCGATGGACTACTTCGTTTGGGCGGTCATCGGAAACGGGCAGACGTGGGTGGTCGATACCGGTTTCGATCAGGAGGATGCCGATCGTCGCAAGCGTCGACTGCTGCGGACTGCGTCCGAAGCCCTCGCCTTGATCGGCGTTGACGCCTTTGCGGTGACCGATGTGATCGTCACCCACTTGCACTACGACCATGTCGGCGGATTCGACCAGTTCCCGTCGGCGCGGTTTCATGTGCAGGACCGAGAAGTTGCGTTCGCCACGGGACGCAACATGACGACGCCGTCGCAGCAGCACAGTTTCACGCCGCGTCACATCGCTGAGTTCGTGCTAGCCGTTCACGATCAACGGGTCGTCTTCCATGATGGTGACGCT
>JANMTV010000247.1:0-10956 GCA_031390905.1 Ilumatobacteraceae bacterium
ACCGGATCTCACGCGATCAAGGCATCGAACGATCCGAACGCCAAAAGCGTGACACCACGTTGCGGCGTTCGATCTGCCCACGCACCGGGATGTACCGGATCAACGCCGAACTTGACCCCGAGTTGGGTCATCAACTGTTCACCTCGCTCGAAACCGAAATCGCCGCCATGATCACCGCCAACACCGAGTTGCGTGATCTCGACCGGAACCACCTCGCCGCCCACGCCCTCAGCAACCTGATATCTGGCGGTCATCAAGCCGTTCGGCCTGCTGTTGTGGAGATGACCGTGATTGTCGATCTTGACACGCTCACCGACGGATTACATGAGGATTCGGTGTGTGAGTTCGGTGACGGAACACCAATCCCGGTCGGAATCGCACGCCGATTGGCGTGCAACGCCTCGATCCTCCCGGTCGTCTTGAACGGTGACGGAATCCCGCTCGACATCGGCCGCACACAACGACTTGCAAACCGGGCCCAACGACGTGCGTTACGGACGATGTACCGGACGTGTGCGTTTCATGGCTGCGATATCAGTTTCGACCGCTGCGAAATCCATCACCTCCACGAATGGGCCAACGGCGGACGAACCGACCTCCGCCACCTGATCCCGACCTGTAAACACCACCACCACCTGATCCACGAAGGCCGATGGACACTCACCCTCACCGACGACCGGACCCTCACGATCCGAACCCCCGACGGCGAGATACACGCCACGGTCCCGATCCAGATCAGACCAGGCCGACGAGTCGAACAACACCGCCAACGCAAACAGGACAAACCGGACGACCAGACGATCCAGACCCTCCAACTATGAGGGTCACATCGCCGCGTCCCGGCACGGATTGGTGGTCGGCCGGGAGGCAGATTGATAAACGGCTGCTAGCCTTTGGTGGCCGTGTGGACAGACTTCTGTCGTCCCACCACATCAGCGTCAGTCAAGGCGTCAGAAGCGTTCGCAGGAGAAATTCGATGGCATCGGTTTGTTCAATATGTGGCAAAGGCCCCTCGTGGGGCATGTCGGTGTCTCACTCTCATCGGCGCACCAAGCGTCGGTGGAATCCGAACATTCAGCGGATCCGTGCGCTCGTCAAGGGCGCCCCCAAGCGCATCGACGTCTGTACCGGATGCATCAAGTCCGGCAAGGTCGTCAAGGCCGGCTGATGCAAGGCGTCGTCAAGGCGTACGACCCGGCCTCGGGGCTCGGCGTCATCATGTGCGACACCGATCTGGCCGATTACGATCTGGCCGCCGATGCCCTCAAGGGCTCGATCTTTCGCATGCTCCGCCAGGGGCAGCGAGTCGTGTTCGATCTCGACGAGGCCGGACGGGCAACCCACTTGCACCTCGGTTCCGAGGTCGACATGGGAACTCCCGGCTTCAACTGATTCAACCGATCTCCTGCTGATTCTTCGGCGTTGGGGTGCCGATGGCTAACGCTTCTGGTGTTGGTCAATCGTTCATCATCTGTTTTCCAGATGGCCGCATCCCTAAAATCTCAGCCGCAAGACGTGTTCGACCACATCACAAGCGCACGCACTGGACCACACTGTGAGCTGAGTGGTCTACCGAGGGAGTCGCGATGAGTGGTACTTCGACGAACGAGCGTCTGAAACAGTGGGTCGCCGAGTGGGCAGCAGTGATGCAGCCCGCTGCCGTGTACTGGTGCGACGGCGGTGCCGACGAGTACGACCGGCTGGCCACTGAACTGGTCGCATCGGGCACGTTCACCCGACTTGACGAGGCCAAGCGGCCCAACAGCTATTGGGCGCATTCCGACCCGGGCGACGTCGCTCGCGTCGAAGATCGCACGTTCATCTGCTCCGCCACGCCTGACGAAGCCGGCCCCAACAACAACTGGCGCGATCCAGCAGAGATGCGTGCCGAGATGACTGCATTCTTCACCGGGGCAATGGCAGGCCGAACGATGTACGTCGTTCCGTTTTCGATGGGTCCACTCGGATCGCCGATCGCCCACATCGGCGTGCAGCTGACCGATTCCGCCTACGTCGCCGTGTCGATGCGGATCATGACTCGAATGGGCCAGGGTGCGCTCGACGTGCTCGGCGACGGCAACTGGGTTCCATGCCTACATTCCGTCGGGGCACCGCTGGCGGCAGGTGAAACTGATGTTCCGTGGCCGTGCAACCCTGACAACAAGTACATCGTGCACTTCCCTGACACGCGCGAGATTTGGTCGTACGGATCTGGATACGGCGGCAATGCCCTGCTGGGCAAGAAGTGTTTCGCGCTGCGCATCGCTTCCGTGATGGCCCGCGACGACGGCTGGCTGGCCGAGCACATGTTGATCCTCAAACTCACCAATCCGCTCGGCGAATCGAAGTACATCGCCGCCGCCTTTCCGTCTGCCTGTGGCAAGACCAACTTGGCGATGCTCGTGCCGACGATTCCAGGCTGGAAGGCCGAGACAATCGGTGACGACATTTGTTGGATGAAGTTCGGTGAGGATGGGCGCCTCTACGCGATCAACCCTGAGGCCGGCTTCTTCGGCGTCGCCCCTGGCACCGGATACGACACCAACGCCAACGCCATGGAAACCCTGTGGGGCAACTGCATCTACACCAACACAGCGCTCACCGACCAGGGCGACGTGTGGTGGGAGGGGATGAGCGACACTCCCCCGGCGCGGGCAATCGACTGGCGCGGCAACGACTGGACTCCAGAAACAGACACTCCCGCCGCCCACCCGAACGCTCGGTTCACGGCACCCGCCGAGCAATGCCCATCGATCGCATCCGAATGGCAGGACCCGAACGGCGTGCCGATCTCGGCGATTCTTTTCGGTGGCCGCCGTCGTACGACGGTGCCGTTGGTCACCGAGGCATTCGACTGGGAACACGGCGTGTTCCTCGGATCGATCATGGCATCCGAGACAACGGCCGCGCAGCAGGGTGCCGTTGGCAAGTTGCGATTCGACCCGATGGCGATGCTTCCGTTTTGCGGGTACAACTACGCCGACTACTTTGACCACTGGTTCAAGATCGGCGAATCAACCGACGCCTGCAACCTGCCGAGGATCTTCTTCGTCAACTGGTTCAGGAGAGACCACGATGGTCGCTACCTGTGGCCCGGCTACGGCGAGAACAGTCGTGTTCTGAAGTGGATTTTCGAACGAGTCGCCGGCACGATCGACGCAGTCGACACGGCAATCGGGAGGCTTCCCGCTCCCGACGGGATCGATGTAAACGGACTCGAGATTACCGATGCGGACCTCGTTGAGATCACCAGGATCAACAGCGATGGTTGGCGCCAGGCGATCCCACAGATACGTGAGCACTTCGCCCAGTTCGGTGATCGGCTGCCGTCACAACTCCACGCCGCCGTCGACAAACTCGAATCCCAACTCGCCAACTAACCCGTTCATGTCGCGCGGAACCCCTCCATGTCGTACTGAGCGCGACATGAACGAGGGGTTGGGGGGTTATAGGACGAGGTTGCGGAGTCCTAAGCCCATCACAAACAGGCTGCCGAGGCCGTACAACAACAGCTGCTTGCCTTTCATGAACGGACTGGTTCGATAGCTGTACATGATCGCCACGGCGATAATCGCCGAGAAGCCGTACAACGCGTGCATATCGCTTTGCTCGGCACCGGATCGGCGGAACAGCACGGTGCCGAGCGTGGCCTGCACGAACGTCGTCAGTTGTGCGACGATCACGAGCGTCCAGGTCGCTCGAACCCGCCGCACCGACCAGCCCACCGACCAGCGCACCGACCAGCGATAGGCGGCAAGGCACACTGCTCCGGCCAGCGCGTTGAGCGCAATCAGCACATACGCGTTGACCTCGTGGAGGTCGTGAAGTGTCACCGGTCGATGCTCACTCGCCGCAACCGCGGCCACCAAAAATCACTGTCACGACTTCGTCATCGGCGACCCCGGTGACCAGGCCACGAAAGCTGTCACTCACGTAGAAGTTTGGCGGGCTATTCAGGTCTTCCTCACCCGGGTTCACGCTGGCATCCGGAAACTCGGCCAGCAGGTCGACGATTCGCGTGCCGAGTGTGGTCCCGCCAGGTGTCCGCAAACCAACCGGGTCGCCACCGAGTTCGCCGATTCTACCGTACTCCCACGCCATGAAATGGTCTCGCTCGCCGGCGACGAGAGAGAGATCGCCGAACAGCAGCGACAGCACTCCCCAGTCGACCCGTCGCGCCCTCGTGCCATCGCATGCTGCGAACGCAAAATTGTCGACCCAACCGGTGTCACCCGTGTTTCCGCCGAGTAGGGACGTGACGTACTCGATCACGCCATCAGGGGCGGCACCGAACACCGCTGATCCGATCCCGTCACCGCGGAGCAGCAACTCTTGAATGGCGATCGGTTCCGTCGTCGTGACGGGAGCCAGCGACGTCGGTGCCGGAGGGATGGTCTCTTGCACAGGGATCGTTGGTTCAGTGCTCACGGACGAGTCATCGGCGGTCGCGCTCGGATCTGGATCAGTCGAACCGTCGGCTATGTCGCTCGATGCCTCGCCCGATGTGACGTCAACCGTGCTGTCGACTTGGACATCGAACGTCAGGGACGGAGGCGTCGGCACGGCGTCGCCGCCGGATTGCGAACAAGCAGCCAGCAGCGCCGAAACAACGACCAGCACGACGAGGTTCGCTCGGGCGGAACCAGACAACCGAATCATGACCGTCATTGTGGTGGAAGCAGCCGCCGTTTCAGCGGATCACATTCACTACTGGCGACGGGACTGCCGGCGACGGCGATCAATCGAATAGCCAGCCTGGGCGCAGGCCTGGCTCGGCATCGTGCTCGATGAACCACTCCGTTCCGAAGGCAATTGCGAAAATATCGGGTGGCATCTGGAGGAAGAAACTTGAGTCTGAGACCTGGCTGGCATGCGCCGCGATCGATCGCCGCTTCTGCGCCACGTATCCGGAAACATCGACACGCATCGTCAGTTCTGCTTCCGGAGTGCCCATCGGGTTGCCGTCATCCATCGGACCGTTCGGGTCGAACGGTTCTTCGGGCGTCCCGAAGTCGTCGGCACCCATCTCGCGCAACATGGCGATCTGGCGCGCCATCTCGTCGCGATTCATGGTCGCCTCGAAGACTCGCAACCCAAGCAGCTCGTCTGCCACGAGTTGCTTGGTTCGATTGGCGACGCGATGGACTTTGACATGATCGGGATGCCCGTAGTTGCCGTGCCAGTCATACGAGGTCAACACGTCGGCCTGCTCGTTGAGCATGATCGCCGCCAATCGCCCCGCCGCCTCGTCGAGATCGGCTTGCCAGAACGAATCAGCGTGATCGTTGGCTTCCCAACCTGTCATACCCGAATCGTGATAACCGAGAAACTCGACACGTGCGACGCCGAGCGCGGCAGCCGAAGCCTCAGTTTCGCGACGCCGAAGCAGTTGCAGCGTGTCGTCAGTTCCGAGACCCTCGGGAACCTCGCCGTGGCGGCCATCGGTCGCGACCACGAGCACAACTCGATGGCCCTCGGCCGCCGCTCGCGCCATCGATCCGCCGGTCGATATGGCTTCGTCGTCAGGGTGAGCGTGGAAACAGACGAGGGTTCCCATCACGCCTGCTTGACTGCGCCGGAGGTGACCAACTCTTCGATCCGAGACGTCGGGAATCCCCAGTCGGCCAGAATCGCAGTCGTGTGCTCACCGGGGTGGGCTGGAGGCTGATCGAGCTCGGCACCGGTTCGGCTGAACCGAGGTGCCGGGGCAGGCTGTGTGTACCCGAACGCATCGACGAACGTCGACCTGGCGACGTTGTGCGGGTGTCGAGCGGCCTCGTCCATCCGCAACACCGGAGCAAAACAGACGTCGGTGTGCTCCATGATCGCGCACCATTCGTCACGCGACTTCTCGGCAAAGATCGCCGTCAGCTCGTGTTTGAGTGTCGGCCATTGTGCGTGATCTTGCTGCGCCGCGAAACGAGGGTCATCGGTGAGACCCGTCAACCGCAAGAGTTCGGCGTAGAACTGGGGCTCGATCGAACCGATCGAGATGTACTCGCCGTCGGAACACTCGTACACGTCGTAGTAGTGAGCTCCGGTGTCGAGCATGTTGACACCGCGCTTCGAGATGTCGTGAATCCCCATGTGGTGAAACGCCCAGAACATCGTCATCAGGATCGCCGACCCGTCGATCATGGCGGCATCGACGACTTGACCGCGGCCACTCTTTTGCGCCTCGAGTAGACCGCAGGCGATGCCGAAGGCAAGCAGCATGCCACCGCCTCCGAAGTCACCAACCATGTTCATCGGCGGAGTCGGAGGGCCACCAGCGCGACCAAAGTGCGCCAGCGCGCCGGCCAACGAGATGTAGTTGATGTCGTGCCCGGCGGCGAGCGCGTATGGCCCGTCCTGACCCCAACCGGTCATCCGGCCGAACACCAGCTTCGGATTTCTGGCGAGGCACTCGTCGGGTCCGACACCAAGCCGCTCCATCACGCCGGGTCGGAACCCTTCGATCAAGGCGTCGGCACCAGCGACGAGATCAAGCAGCGCGGCCACCCCGTCGGGATGTTTCAGATCGACAGCGATGTTGCGTCGGCCGCGTCGCAGCAGATCAGGGTGAACATCGTCGGGCGCCGGACCGGTGACCGTACCCGACCGATCGACTCGGATCACTTCGGCCCCCATGTCTGCGAGCATCATCGCCGCGAATGGCCCAGGCCCGATCCCGGCGATCTCGACAACTCGATAACCCTTGAGCGGCCCGGTCACGACGCGACTCCCACATCACTGTGGGCGACGATCGCCGAAACGAGCATCGGCCATAACGGCTCCGGCATGTCGTGCCCCATGTCGGGAACCTCGACCAGTCGTGCTCCGGGCACGAGTTCGGCTGTTCGCCTCCCGCCGCTCGGGTTGATCAACGTGTCGTCGAGTCCGTGAATCACCAGCATTGGCACGTTGACCTGGCGCAATGCCGCGCTGCGATCGCCACTGGCGCAGATCGCGGCGACATGCCGCATCACGCCTTCCGGGTAGCAACTGCGGTCGTACGAGGCGGCCGCCAACTGCTGGGCCCAGTCGAGGTCGAAGTACCGCTTCGAGCACGTCACGGCGTAGCTGGCAGCTTGCTCGATTGCCTGCTGGCGTGATGTCGGTGACGGCGTCAGCAACACAGCCAGCGCTTCCGGACTGGGAGTTCCGTAGGCAACATCTCCGACCGTCGACATGATCGACGTGGCGCTGAGCAGCCGGTCAGCGTGCTCGATCGCCATCGTCTGGACGATCATCCCGCCCATCGAGACCCCAACAACATGGGCGCGGTCAACGCCCAAATGATCGAGCAACCCAATCGCATCGGCCGCCATGTCAGTCAGCAAATATGGAACGGGAGGCATCGGAGCCCGGGCGAACATGGCCGCCACCAGCATCATCACATCGACGTGCTGGCCGTCGAACTTGGTTGACAACCCGATGTCGCGATTGTCGTAACGAACGACGTAACGGCCTGCGTCAGCAAGCCGCTGGCAGAACCGGTCGTCCCAAACGATCAGTTGGGCACCAAGTCCCATCACCAACAGCAGCGTCGGATCCGCGGGCGATCCGAACGTGTCGTATTCCAGTTCAATCCCGTTCGGGACGAGGGCTCGCGTCATGACGCGAGTGTGGCACGCCGCAATCCGAGTTGATCAACCGTCGAGCAATTTCCGCTTCTGGGCTTCGAACTCGGCGGGCGTGACGGTGCCGCGTTCGAGCATTCCTTCGAGCTTTTCCAGCTGCGAGGCGACGTCGCCGCCGCCCGATCCAGGGTTGAAGTGGCGCTTCTCGTTGGACTCCATCTGGGAATGGATCAGGTTCTGGACCCGCTGAGGACGTTTGATATCGGTGAAGCGCTGCTGGCCGCTCTCGCCGCCGGATTCGATTAGCAGGTCGCCGGACCCGAGTACTCGTTCGAAGATCGACTGGTTGAACAGAACATTGTTGACACGTTCGAGTGGAATCTCGATCCCGCTCTTGGCGATCACGCCGTGCCGGTACACGATTCGGTCGCTCGTGATCACAAAGTTGGTGGTCGCCCACTTCACGTAGCGGAGCAGCAGCCACAGGGCGGCCACCACAACCAAGATCAAAGCGACCCAGCGAACCGGCGTGGCGGCATCTGAGTCGTCATCGATCATCGTCATCGACAAGATCCCGAGGATGATCGCCCCGATTACGGCAAGGACAGGGTTGGCGAACGACCACCAGTGTGGGTGGAGGTCCAACGCCACGGTTTCATAGTCATTCAACAGTTTCTTCGGATACGGCATGAACCGAACAGTACCGTTACGGCGTGGACCCGAACGACCTGTTGGCAGATCTCGATGCCGATCAGTGCCGGGCCGTCACCACCGACTCGCAACTGGTCGCCGTGATCGCCGGCGCAGGGTCCGGCAAGACACGGGTACTCACCCGCAGAATCGCCTACCGGATTGCCACTGGAACCGCCGCCACAGGTCACACCGTCGTGCTCACGTTTACTCGGGAAGCGGCCGGCGAACTGCGACGACGGCTCCCCCGACTCGGTCTCACCGAACGGATCACGGCCGGCACGTTCCACTCGGTTTCGCAAGGTCTATTGCGGCAACGCTGGCTCGACCAGGACAAGCCGTTACCGACGATCCTCAATGATCGGCGACGCGTCGTCGCCGATCTGATGGGTCGCGCTGGACTCGATGAACTCGTCGCCGACATGGACTGGGCAACGGCACGTGGCATCAAGCCGAGCGAGTACGAATCCGCCCTGCGAAAGGCACAACGTCGGTCGATCGTAGAGGGTGGTCGGGTGGCAGAGGCGTTGGCCAAGTATCAACGTGAGAAACGAAATCGCGGCCTGGTCGACCTCGACGACCTGCTCTCGCTCACGATCGACGAGATCGAGCGTTACCCCGACTTCGCCGAGACCGTTCGGTGGCGCTACCGGCATGTGCTCGTCGACGAAGCGCAAGACATCAACCCGCTGCAACATCGACTGGTCGACCTGCTCAGGCACGGTCGTGACGACCTGTTCATCGTCGGCGATCCGGCGCAGGCGATCTACGGGTTCAACGGCTCCAACCCGACGCTTCTGCTCGACGTCGCCGAACAGTTCCCAGGAATCGAAATCGTCCGCTTGCCGGTCAATCACCGTTGCACGCCGCAGGTCGTTGAAGCGGGAGCATTCGTTCTGCACGTCGATGGCCAGCACACCGACATTCGCTCAGCACGACCGGATGGACCCGTAGTGACCGTGGCGGCCCACGAGGACGACCAAGCAGAAGCGACGGCGATCGCCTCACGGATCGCCCGTCTCGACCCGACTGTGATCAGGACCAACAATGTCGCGGTGCTCGGCCGGACCAATGCCGTACTCGTCCCGATCCGAACCGCCCTGACCGCCGCAGGCCTGTCGGTGCGTCGGATTGTGGACGGCGCCGGCTCCGTGCTCAGCCCGGTGCTCGCAGCGGCCTACCGCAACAGCGATGCAAACCAGTTCCGGCGATGGGCGTACGACGAGTTCGAAACCGCTCAGTCCCTGTCGGGGAAGCTCCCGGAGGATGCCCCAATGTCACCCGAAGCGGAGGTCGCCAGGGCGGCGATGACGTTCCTGCGCGAACAGCCGACTGGTGATGGCGTCGCCTTCAGAAGTTGGGTATCGACAACCGATCCGTTCGGGGGCGACGAGCCTGGCGTCGACGTGTTGACGTTTCACGGTGCCAAAGGCCTCGAATGGAACTGCGTGTTCCTGATCGGTTGCGAAACAAGTCTCGTGCCGCATCGCTCGGCGTCGACCAACGCAGCCAAGGCGGAGGAGACACGGTTGCTGTACGTCGCTCTCACGCGCGCCACCGATCTGCTGTACGTCAATTGGGCCGAGCGACGGGGTGGATACCAGCGAAAGCTGACGCCGCTGCTGGCGGGTTTTACGAGTGAGCCGGCGGTGACCACTGGCCCTCCGATCGAGCTGCGATCACGGCCGAAGGGTGACCGGCAAATGCGGTTGGAACGACTTCACCAGTGGCGCGCCTCGGTAGCACGAGCAGGGGGGATTCTCCCCGACGCGGTCTGCAACGATCAGATCCTGGCCTTGATCGCCGAACGACGGCCAACGACGCCCAAGGAACTCGACGAAGTCGCCGGCTTCGGTGCAATCACGTCGGGCCGTCTCTACGAGGGAATCGCCACAGCGCTCGCCGTCATGTAGCGTGCCGCCGAATGAAACGGATCCTGTTGGCGGTCAGTTTGTTACTCGGCGTGACGATGGCGTTTGCCTCGCCCTCGCAAGCCGTCGTCTCTTCGACAAGTTTTCATTTCGCCGACCCGGTGCGAATTTTCGACAGCCGGAATCCTGGGTCGCAGATGACGAGTGGTGTTGCGACGTCGCTCTCAATCAGCTCGGTGCTGCCGGTCGGTAGTCGCCGAGCGATCGTCAACACGTTCGTCGGCGGGTCGAGCCAACCAACCAAGCTGTTCATCCATCCGTGTTCCCAGGCACCGAATCTTGGAGAACGAGCCGCCAACTACGGCGACGCCGGGACCCAGGAGGTCAACATGGTGCCAGTTGATCTGACGACGCCACCGTGTATGACGCTGATCGGTGACGGCAACGTCATCGTGGATGTCGTCGGCTACGAGAACGAGGTCGCCGGACTCAACTACGTCGCGACAGAGCCGACAGAACTGGTCGGCAGCTTCGTAGACGGTCTGTATCGGTTCGCTCCGGGTGATCTGCCACTTGTGGCCGAGGCCGCAGCAGCTTGGGTGACGATCACGGCACCGGAGGATCAACTCGCCGCAGTGCAGTTGGCGTCATGCGACGGCACCGGTCCCGATGCATTCTGGCCCTCGCTCACTGCGATGGCGGGAGGATATGCGGACAACCTGTTTATCGTTCCGCTTGCGATCACTGACGAGATCTGCTTGCAGACGCTCGCGGGGCTGCCGCCGCTGGAGATCACGGTGTGGCGCTACGGATACCTGGCTCCGAATGTCAGC
>JANMTV010000178.1:0-14275 GCA_031390905.1 Ilumatobacteraceae bacterium
GCCACTCGACCCCCCGCTTTCCTGAGGAGGATCCGATCCCGATCGGAGAGCACGTCGAAGACGATGCCCGAAATCACGTTGCTGCCGCGCACTTCAGCCAGCGATCGATCCCCCGCCGCAAGGAGCCCGTCAGCCGCGCCAGCTCCCAAACTGTCCGATATCGCTGTTGTTGAACTGCTCGCCGACCTCGTCGCGTAGAAAGCCAAACTTTTCGTTCAATTTCCCCTGGCGTTTCTGGCTCGGGCGTTCTATTCTCCGTGGCGACGACGAGACGCCCAATAGGGGGACGCGAAGTGTCGATACATGAACTCGAGTGGAGAATGCTCGGAGCCTGCAGAGGGCTTGACGCGGGCGTGTTCTACCCGGACACCGACGAAGAAGCCGAAATCGCCAAACAGGTATGCGAAGGATGTGGCGTTCGTCAGACATGCCTCGACTTCGCGTTGGAGAGTCGTGAGAAGGTCGGCGTCTGGGGAGGCGCCACTGAGCGAGAACGACGTCGCATGTTGCGACAACGTCGTCGTAGCGCGTGACGTCGGCCCGTTAGCCTCGCCGTCATGTCGACGATCGATGACCACGGCGGGTGGCCCGCGCTCCTGACCCTGCTACTTGACCGCCATCACCTGACCAGCGAGCAGGCTCGTGCGGCGATGACGACGATCCTGTCGGGCGACGCCACACCATCTCAGCTGATCGGATTCGTCGTCGCGCTGCGAGCCAAGGGTGAAAGCGCTGAGGAACTGTCAGGGCTGCTCGACGCAGTACTAGCGGCAGCCGCGATCGTGCCATTGAGCGAGGAGCAGCGGAATTCGGCGGTTGACATCGTCGGCACCGGAGGAGATCACTCCCACAGCATCAACGTGTCGACCATGGCGGCAATCGTCACGGCGGCTGCCGGCGTCCCTGTGTGCAAACACGGTGCGAGAGCTGCCTCGTCGAAATGCGGGACCGGCGACGTACTCGAAGCACTGGGCGTTGCTGTGGCACTGTCGCCAGAGGGCGTCAAGCATTGCATCGACACTGCAGGGATCGGGTTCTGCCTCGCCCCGTCATTCCACCCGGCCTTTCGTTTTGCGGCACCGTCGCGGCGCGAGATCGGGATCCCGACGGTGTTCAACTTGCTCGGACCGATGGCCAACCCCGGCCGGGTCCGGCGACAGGTGATCGGTGTCGCCAACGCAGCGTTCGCCGAACGGATGGTCGAAACACTGAAATCGCATGGTTCGGTTCGATCGTGGGTCGTCCACGGTGGAGGTCTCGACGAACTCACGACGACGGGCAGCAGTGACGTGCTCGAACTCGACAATGGTGAGATCCGACACCTGACCGTCGACCCGACCGAGTTTGGGCTCGCCCCAGCCCGCAACCAGGACCTCAGTGGAGGCGAACCCGCCGAGAATGCTGAGGCAGTTCGCCGGGTACTCGCAGGTGACGCAGGACCCCACCGCGACATCGTGGTGCTCAACGCAGGTGCGGGTTTGGTCGTCAGCGGCACCGTCGATTCGCTTGCCGACGGCGTAACGCTGGCGCAGCGCACGATCGATAGCGGCGCCGGAGAGGCGACGCTTGAACGTTTCGTGGCTGCGTCACAGGAAGCTGCCGGCTGAACTCGCCATGACGGACTGGGTCGTACGGGTTCCGGCATCGTCCGCCAACCTGGGCCCTGGCTTCGATGTGCTCGGCATGGCACTCACCCTGCATGCCGAATTCGGTGTCGGCAGCGTTCCTGATCAAGCACGACTCGTTGACGAGCACCATCCGGCAGCGGTCGCATTTCGGCGGATCGGAGGAGTAGGTCCGCTATGGGTTCGGTCACCGATTCCGATTGGGCGCGGCCTCGGCTTCAGTGGTGCGATGCGGGTCGGCGGAGCCGTTGCTGCCCTGGCACAGCGCGGCGGAGATGAGTTCGACATCGGTGGCGACGCTGTCCGGCGCACGGCTATGTCGGCGGCTGCAGCACTGGAAGGTCACGCCGACAACGTTGCCGCCTCGCTGTATGGCGGAGTCGTGGTCGCCGCCGCTGACACCGTGATGCGTATCCCACTGGCCTTCGACCCGGTGGTCGTGGTGTGGGTGCCCGACGCCACGACCACGTCGACGAATCAGTCGCGAACGCAGTTGGCGTCGACGGTTGACCGCAGCGACGCGGTGTTCAACCTAGGGCGCCTGGCGATGCTGATCGCGGCCTGCGTTACCGGCGACGTGAAAGCGCTCCGCGCAGCAACCGAGGATCGGCTTCACCAAGCTGATCGGATGCAGCGCGTCCCCGAGTCGGCACTGGCGCTCGAAGCCGCACTCGACGCGGGTGCATGGGCGGCTTGGCTGTCAGGGAGTGGGCCGACGGTGGCAATGATGTGCGATTCGAGTCACGCCGACGAGATCGTTGCTGCGCTTCCGGCGTCTGGTCACAGCAAGCAACTCCGAATTGATCACGATGGAGCGATCGTCATGAAGCCGGATCAGGCCGCCAACCCCTGAGCATCAAGCGAGCGGCGCGCTGCCATGCGCGGCAACTCGTCGGAAGCCGTGATCGGGAAACGCCACTCGCCGGTGCAACTGACAACGTCGAGTCGATCAGCGTGCCGGTCGAGGAACTTGGCGAGGCACAGTGCTTCGTCGATGTGGTGGCGGCGTAGCGGGCGATCAGCCAGCGGAGGTTCGGGCGGATCGACCGGGAGGGCGCGGCCGATCTCGCCCGAGATCGAGACATCAACCAGGCGAGCCTGATCGATGACCCACGTGACACCGCCGCGGCGCACGACCAGTCGGCCTGCAGCGCGCAGCGCTTCGACATGGAGGTGTCGTCGTATCGCCCCGAGCAGCGCCGAGAGTCGATCGCGCACCAGTGCGGCGTCTTCATATCGCTGGGCGGATGCCAGTTCACACATCCGGGCGGTGAGCTGCTCGACAACGATCGCGGGGTCGCCGGTGATTGCCCGTCTGGCTGCCGCGACGGCGGCGTTGTAGGCGTCCCGGTCGGTGGCACCAGCGCACGGGCATTGGGCAACGCCGAGCTGGGCGAAGCTGCACGGTGTGGCATCTCGTGGCACCTGATGGTTGGCTGTCAATCGCGTCGAGCAACGGCGGAGGGGGAGTGCCGACTGGAGCGCCTCAACAACGAGGTTGGCCATCGCCCGTGACGGCAACGGTCCGAGATGGAACCCGCTTGGCGAGGCTTCCTTCACGACCGACAGACGCGGCCAGATCGTGTCATCGAGCCGTACGTAGCAGTACTTGTCGGCGCGGGTCCCCGCCTTGTTGTAGCGCGGAAGCATTCGCGAGATCAGGCGTGACTCGACGATCTCGGCCGACAAGGGATCAGGTAGTTCGAGGTGCCGAATCTGTTGCATTTCGCGCAACATCGGACCGATCTGTCGCCGATCTTCGCGTCCGAAATAGCTGCGCACCCGTTGTCGAAGATTGGTTGCCTTGCCGACGTACAGCACCTCGTCGCGATGCCCGCAAAACATGTACACGCCCGGAGTTCGTGGCAGCTTGGCGGTCAACGTCAGCTTGGCGGCCTGGGCGTGACCAGCCAGCTTCGCCAGTGTGACGAGATCATCGAGTCCCATCACACCGAGACCGGTGGCGCGTTCGATCAGGAGGTGGAGTAGATCGGTAGTTGCCAGCGCATCGTCGAGCGCCCGATGGTTCGGCTGGTGGTCGAGCCGCAATCGCGAGGCGAGCGTGGAGAGCTTGCAGTTCGGCACCTCGTCACGCAGCATCCTTCTCGCCAAGGCGGCGGTGTCGACGACGGTCGGGCGGTAGGCCGGTCGGTCATTGCGGGTGAACGCCGCTCGTAGGAAGCCAAGATCGAACGAGGCATTGTGCGCAACGAATACGGCATCACCGAGAAAATCGATCAACGAGCCGAGCACGGTCTCGATTCGCGGCGCGGTACACACCACAGCGTCAGTCAGCCCGGTCAACACCGTGATTTGGGGTGGAATCGCCCGGCCCGGATTGACCAGCGTGTGGAACGTTCCAATGCACTCGCCACCGCGTACCTTGACGACACCGATTTCAGTGATCATGTCGTCGTTGCGGTTTCCTCCTGTCGTTTCGAGATCGAGCACGCAGAACGTGGCGTCCCAAAGTGGTGTTCCGAGGTCGTCGAAGCTGCGTTGTCCGGCAAGGGTTCCCAACATAAGGACATGATCCAACCACGAACACACGTTCGCGTCAAGAACAAACGTTCGATTTCTCGATGAACGGGAACATGTACGCTCGATGTGTGCCGCATCCACCGATCGATCACCGCTACCTGCGGTCGGCGCTCGAGTTTGCCGTTCGGATGGCAGAGGAAGGCCAGAAGTTCAAGCCACCGATGAAGTTCCCGGTCGGTCTGAAGAAGTTCATGAAGCAGCCGCGGATCCCATCGGTAGCGCTTCCCGCGATCCGGCGGATGGTCGAACAGGACGAGACGTTTCGGTCACGGATCGCCGTCGGAGCGTTGCCGGAACTGGTCGATCCGATCGGCAAGTTGTGGTTGGAGCGACCTGTCGGCTGGGAAGCCTCGATCGCAGAACTGGTGGCTGCGGCGGAAGCCGCCGAACATGCAGCCGATGCTGCCGGCGAGTTGAAGAAGTCCGAGAAGCGTCGAGAGGCGGCCGAACAGGTTGCCGCCCGAACCCGCGCCGAGCTGGTCGTGCTACAAGAACAACTCGGTCATCGCGACGGCCTGACGGACGATCTCCGTAACGATCTCGCCAAGTTGACTGAGTCGGTTGTCGAGCTGCGAGCAGAGTTGCTCGATGCCCGCACCGAGTTGCGCCATGCCAGGGACCGCGAGGCGGCGGCGATGTCGAGACTCGCTCGGGTCGAATCCGAACGCGTCGGTGCGATCACTGCGCAAGGGACAGCCGAGTTGGTTCGAGACGGCGTGCTCGCCGATCGCGCCGTGCTAGCCGCCGAACGATCCGAGCTGGCTCGTTTGGCAGCGACAGCCGGATCGTTGGCGGAACAGTTGGCGGCGTTTGCCTCGCCGCCGCAGTCTGGCAAGCCTCGCCCGCAAGCAAAGCGCAAGGCACTCCCGCTTCCCGGGGGCGTGATGGGTGACTCGGACGCGGCCACCGAATATCTGCTCCGATCCGGGGCGACCGTGCTGGTCGACGGGTACAACGTTGCCAAGACCGGTTGGCCATCGCTCGATCTCGAGGGTCAGCGAGTCGTTCTGCTTGACGTGATCGAGAACCTGGCTCGGCGATTCGGGAGCGACATCACGGTCGTGTTCGACGGCGCCGACGTGATCGGTGCGACGGCCGATCGGCGACGTGTTGCCAGAGTTGTGTACTCGCCAGCCGGAGTAATCGCCGACGACGTGATCCGCGACGAGGTCCGCCGACTTCCTGTCAACCGGTCCGTCGTCGTCGTCACCAACGACCAGGAAATCATCAGAGATGTCAGAGCACTGGGTGCCAACACCATCACCACCCAGCAGCTTCTGACGCTCGTCCGCTGACGAGAGCTGAATGATACTCGAGCTCGCCGGTCGACCGCTGTTGCGGTCCGCAAATCGAAACACCCGACGGAGGCATCGCTCGGGTTGAGGTCAAGGCGGCGCCCGATGTGTGCGTTATTCGTTGTTCGACTCGATCGAGTCGAATACCTCGCGGGCGATGTCTGGGCGGCGGGTGTAGACACCATCGACGCCTGCCAGGGCCAGTTCACGGAGGGTTTCGGGGTCGTCGACCGTCCACGTGAAGATCGCCAGCCCGCGATCGTGCGACCAGGCCACATCGGCAGGTGTGAACCGATCATCGCGATACGGTGGCTGCCCGATTTCTGCTGGCGCACACCACGGCTCGCCGGTCGTTCGTACCTCGCGCATCACATCGACATCGGCGTAAGTCGTCGTGATCTCTAGTCGACCGGGGCATGTCCGTTGCGCCTCATACAGCGACGCATCAGTATTGGAACTGAAGTAGGTGTGATCGAAGCCACCGGTTCGTTCGAGCACATCGCAGAGTTCGGTCGCCATCGACGGTTGCTCCTGTTTCAGCTCGATCGAAATCAAGGTGTCTGGAAACTCGAGCAAGACCTGTTCCAACGACGGAATTTGTACTGGCTCGCCGATCGGCTCACCCGTCCATTTCGCCCGTGTGTCGAGCGCCTGGAGTTGCTCCCATGTGTGCTCATCAACGTTGCCGACAGCGTCGGTCGTGGTCGACAGATCACGATCATGACGGGCCACGATCACGCCGTCTGACGTCATCCGAATATCGACATCAAGCACGTCAGCTCCGGCCTCCATCGAACGGTGCATCGCCAGGATTGTGTTACCTGGCCCGAGACCTTCACCTCCCGCATGGGCGATGACGCGGGGCGGTGACGACCGAAACGAACTTGGCTCGCAGGCGGCAGCGCCCTCGGGTACACCAGAACAGGCAAATAGTGTCAGCCCGACCAGCCACACCCGTACGCCAGTCAACGGACGGCCGCCCTGACTCGAGCACTGATCAGATCGATCGTTAGCGAGACCGCGATCAATGTGATGATCGTGGTCAACATCGCCGCCTCATCGAACGCCGCATTCTGTTGCGCCAAGAGCCTCCCGAGCCCTCCAGCGCCAACCAGTCCGACGATCACCGTCTCACGGGTCGCCACCTCCCAGCGGTACATCGACAACGAAACGAACCGCGGCGCAACGAGTGGGAGGCTGCCGTACGCCATTGACGGCAGGGTAGGCGCGCCGGCAGTCCGAAGTGCGGCGCGAGGTGCCGGGTCAGAATTTTCGAGTGCCTCCGCATCAAGGCGAGCGAGTACCCCGATCGTGTACACCGCCAACGCGATTCCGCCGGCGAGCGGGCCGGGAAACACGACGAACAACACCAACAGGGCCCACACCGGAGGCGGCAACGCACGTAAGAACAACAGCAACCATCGGACCACGAAACCAGCGCCGCGGCGCATCCACGACCGATCAATCGATACAGTTCGGCCAGTCGAGCGGGCGGCGACAAAGGCAAGCGGGATCGCAACCACTGTTGCCACAGAGATCGCGATCACCGACAGTTGCACCGTGTCAAGCGTGGCGCTCAACAGCGTCCGCCATCCACCCGCCGGAAGTCGTGGAGGGAATCCGTCGCGCATGAGCTGGGTGCCAAGCCGCTGAGCACGGTCGGAGACGAGTGTCGCCGGGTCGAGCCGAAGTTTCAGCACCGCCAGAACTGTCGCTAGCGACGCTGCCCCCGCCGACACCGCGATCCGGCGTCGGCTCGGCCGATTCCGCAGCGATGCGCTCCACCAATCGGCCGTCGCCGACATCGCCACGAGCGCAACCAACAGCGTCCAAATCTGCTCGTACCTCAACGATTGGAAGCTCACGGCAAGTTGATAGCCAAGCCCGCCGGCACCGATCATGCCCATCACCACCGATGATCGAACAGAGCATTCGAGCCGATACAGGCCATACGACACGACATCGGGAACGATCGTCGGGGCGATGCCATAACACAACGACGACAGTCGCCCTGCTCCGGATGCGCGATAGGCGCGATAGGCATCGCCGCCGGAGTCATCGATCGTCTCTGCGACCACCTTGGCAGTGATTGCTCCGAATGGAATCGCGATCGCCAACACGGCTACCCACGGGTCAAGTCCGAGCACTTTGAGGAGCACCAAGCCCCAGACCGCTTCATGCATCCCACGTGGCATTGCCGCAACGAACCGGGTTGACGCCCATCCCGTCGGGAGCGTGAGTCGACCTGGCGGCGCGAGCGGGTCGCGTCTCCACCAAGTTTCGCTTGTTAGCACTCCGCCGACGACGCCGATCACCAACGAGAGTGCAGTCCCCACGAGCGCATACGAGGTGGTGATTGCGGCCGCCTCGGCAACAACACGGAGGAACTCCGGACTCGTCTCAGGATGAGATGACGCGGCGAAGAACTTCGCCACCTGATTCCATCCGCCGGGATTGAACAGGTCCTGCGTACGAAAGGCATCCCAGAATGACCACACGCCGATCGCAGCGAGTAACACGAACCATCGACGGTCCGGGGCACGATCGCGACGACGGTCGCGACGACCGGCGCGGTGACCCGATCGACGGTGTTCGAGCTCCGAAAACTGGGTGAGTTCCGGGGGAGCGACGGTGAGCGTCATCGTTCCCGTTCGAAGTCGTACAGGTCGTCTGCAATCTCGTCGGTAACGCCTTTTGCTGGCAGGTCGAAGGCAATTCGCCCACCTTTCAGGCCAATCACGCGGTCGAAGAACTCGGTTGCCAAATCGATCGCGTGCAAGCTGACCACGAGCGCTCGTTGTGAGCCGTCGGCTGGTTGTGCGGCTGCCACCAGTGCAGCGACCACATCACGGGAGCGCGCAGGGTCGAGGTTGGCGATCGGTTCGTCGGCGAGTACGAGGTCAGC
The DNA here is from genome assembly GCA_031390905.1 of Ilumatobacteraceae bacterium. Lineage (GTDB taxonomy): Bacteria > Actinomycetota > Acidimicrobiia > Acidimicrobiales > Ilumatobacteraceae > Ilumatobacter. The sequence goes on from JANMTV010000178.1 coordinate 8,367, forward strand.
ACCCTGGACCATCATCCGTGCCAGCGCGACGCGCTGGCGTTCCCCGCCCGACAGTGTGTCGGTTCGACGCCACAGCATCTCGACAATCCCGAGTTCGTCGAGCGCAGCGCGGGCGTGCTCTGTCTCTCGCGGCCGTGCCAACGACCACAATGCCCGTCGGGTTGACCATTCACCGAGCCTGCCCGCATTCACGTTGTGGATCACCCGGAGCGATCCAGGGAGGTGCAATCCCTGATGCACCGTTGCAATCCGGCACCGAAGCGTCCGTCGATCGTGCGGCGTCAGGTCGACCGGCTGCTGCCCAAAGATGTGCAGAGTTCCTGACGACGGCGCGACGGACGTGTTGATGATCGAAAGCAGACTGGTCTTACCGGCACCGCTCGGCCCGAGCAGTGCGACCCGTTCGCCGGCGTCGATTCGCAACGACACCTGACGAAGCGCCTCCAACGCTCCATGACGCAACGAAATCTGATCGAGTTGAACGACGGGGGTGTTCGAGTTCACTCGGTGATCAGACCGAGTGTTCGACCGATTTGCTCGATATCGGCGTAGTTGGAGGCGTCGCTCGGAATGAATGCCGCCGCTCCGAACAGTTCCAGAATCGCCGCGTCCTGCGGACTCTCGGTGGAGAGCGACAGGATCGTGTCTTGGATCAGATCGCGGAACTCGGCACCGTACCGCTCGGCCACCGACGGGTGGAGCAACCAGTGATAGTCGTGATAGGTCGGCGTGCGGAAGATCTCCACAACCCTCGATGTGTCAACAGTTGCTTCGCTGAGTCGTCGCTCCCAAACCTGCAGGTTGAGCGCACCGCCCTCGAACGAGCCGGACTCGACGAGGTCGACGGTTGCATCATGAGACCCGGAGAATCCTGCCTCGCCGCTCAAGCTGTCGGTTTCGATTCCAGCTTGGTCGAGGAAGAACTGCGGCATCAGACGGCCCGACGTCGATGACTCGCTCCCGAACGTGAATCGCCGATCAGCGAACGCTGACAGTTCAGCAACATCACCAATTGGAGCGATTCCGGCGTCGACATTGGCAATGAACACTGATTGGAACCGCTCGTCGATGTCGCGCTGGGCAATTACTTCACTCCCCGGTGTTTGCAGCCGGGCCTGCACGCCGGTCAATCCGCCGAACCACACGAGGTCGAGGTCTCCGGTAGCGAACAGCGTGACAGCAGCCGCGTAATCGGTCACCGGCACGTACTCGACCTCGGCGTCGAGCGCAGTTCCTAGACGCTCCGAGACCAACTCGTACAGTCTGGCGAGTTTCTCAGGGTCCTGGTCGGGGATCGCCCCGATTCGCAGCACGCGGTGCGCGGCGTCAGTCGTCGGCGGGGCATCAGTGTTCTCGAGTGTGACAGTTGGGGGCGGCGCATCGGTCGCCGACGGTGGTTCCGAGATTGGTGCGGAAACCGTGGCTGGTGCGTCGGTTTGTGCAACTGACCCGTCGTCACCGCAGGCGGCGAGCGTGATCGCAAGTGCCGCTGCGATCGCCGCACCACGAAAGCCAACCCGGTCCGAGAACTTTCGTTTCGATGTCATGGCGGCGAGCCTGCCAGCGGTCACCCGAACTCTTGTCGGCGTTTCCTGAACGTTTCGCGGATTTTCTTATGGCTTCATACTCGTCGGAGGACGCCGTGCGTAAAACGTTGGACAGCGTTCCATGGCGTGACGTGATCGGCCTCGAACGATTCGATCAACTCGAACGATGGTCCGAAAATCGCGGCGAGTGAATCGGCATCATGCCGCGCGGTTGGGAGCCCGCTGCATCTGTTCGGCCCGGTCGGAGCGAAGGTGGCAATCGTGAGGTAGCCACCTGACCGCACGATTCGTGCGGCCGCACTGGCGTAGCCGGCCTGATCTTGCTGACTGGTGAAGAAGTGAAATACCGCTCGGTCGTGCCAGGCGTCGACCTGTTCTTTGAGCCTGAGATTCCGAACGTCGGCGTGGATCAATCTCAATCGATCCGAAGGTCCGACTCGTTCTTGAACCCGGTCGAGTGCCCTTTGAGACAGGTCAACCGCAATCACGTGGTGACGATCGGCCAACACCTCGTCGACCAAGCGAGAACCCCCCGTACCGACTGTCATGATCACCGAGTTGGGCGCCGTCACGCGGCGCAACAAGCTGATTCAGGGTTCCAGCGTTGGTTGGTACCAGCTCACCTCGTCGGGCGATTTGGTTTCCCACACACTGTCCCAATGTTGTTGATCGGTGACCATGGCGGCGACGATACGTGGCTGTTGCAGTGCTGACGATCGACGGCCTGAAAACAAATCGGAAAGTATGTTGGCGATCGCTTCGGTGTGTCCGCGAAGTTGCCAGGATGGCGGCATGGCCCGCATCGAGTTGCTCGACCAATTGACCGTGCCGATCACGGCCAACGTCTATTTCGCCGGCGGCGACCCTGGGCCAATCGTTGCCGCCCTGGCCAACGTTCCCGAGCTGCTTGGACCAACGTTGGGGTTCATCGGCGCTGCGCTCGGCAATGGAGCAGCCTCGACACGTCACAAGGAGTTCGCGATTCTGAGAACTTCGGCCCTTCAGGGGTGCCGATACTGCATCCACGCTCACACGGCAGTCGCTCTCGATGTCGGGCTGACCCCGTCGGAGGTGCGCGGACTTCGCGGTGAGTTGGCACTGGAGGAAGCATTCTCCGACGTCGGCGAACGGAGTCTGATTCGATGGATCGATGCCATGGCCGGCGCTACCGGGCCGGTTCCCGACGACGTGTGGGATGCGGCGCGAGTATCGACTCCTGCACATTTGCTGGCTGAGCTGAGCGTCACGATTGGAGCCACGATGTTTCTGAATCGGTTTGCCACCGGATTCGAACTTCCGACATCTGAGAATGTGCTTGAGCGTCTCGAACGAGAGGGATTGGCATGATCTCGGCCGTCGTCGATGGGCCGGTCGCGGACGCCGTCGCAGCAGGCAACCTCCCGGGTCGGGTGTGGATCTACACCAACTACAACTGCAATCTGGCTTGCTCGTACTGCCTCACCGAGTCGTCACCGCGTAGCGAACGTCGCCAACTCGAGCCGACAACCATGATCGCGATCGCGGAACAGGCCCGTCAACTCGGCTTCACAGGGCTTGGCGTTACCGGCGGCGAACCGTTCCTGCTGCCCTGGCTTCCCGAAGCGATTATCGCCATGGCGGACCATCTGCCAGTGATCTTGCTCACGAACGGGACGCTGTTCAGCGGCGACCGGCTCGAACGAGCAGCAATACTGGCGGGACACGACGTCGCGTTGCAGATCTCGCTCGACTCGCACCTTCCTGATCTCAACGACATGGCGCGAGGGCCGGACAACTTCGCCAAGGTCGCCGACGCCGTGCCGCGCCTGATTGCACGTGGGATTCGTGTTCGGATCGCGACCACAACGGCCGGAGCGCTCGACGACCCGGCGATCGAACCGTTACGCCAATTGGTCGAATCGTGGGGCGTCGCTCGCGACGATCACCTCGTGCGTCCGATCGTGCGCCGTGGCCGCGCCGATCAACTCGAGATTGGCCTGACGGCGCGAGCCCAGGACATTCCGAGCGAGCTGACGATTACCGCCGACGGCGCCTATTGGGGAAGTTTTGGTCCGACCGTACGTGGCGGTCGGCTCGACACCGATCTGCTCTTGACCCGCACGGTGTTGCCGCTGTCCGTGCCGGCCAAGGCGTTACTCACCGCGCTTGGTGGCATGCCGGAAGGACACGACGCCACGCTCGGCATTCGTTGAGCATGATCACTGCGGGGCCGGTCGGCTCCAACACGTATCTCAAAACCCCAACTTGCTCAGGTGAGTTCAGCGAGCACGGCCCTGGCGGTGTCAACCAGGGTTGTGCCCCCACATCGTTGCGAAGCTGCCTTCAGGTCGTCGAACGTATCCAGGTCGCGTGCCATCGGCATCAGATAGACGCTGCGACGCATGCAGTGCAGTCGACGCAGTTGGGACAGCCCTGTATGCGAGGCGCTGATCGGGACGTCGGTGAAGATCCGAGCGTCGACGTCGTGAACACCGATCGCCCAGTACCCGCCATCGGTAGCCAACCCGATCGCGTCGCAACCTCGCCGCAACGCAGCCAAACCTCCGTAGAACGAGGCCACAGCCTGGGGGGTCTCCATCCCGACAATGATTCCGGGTCCCAAGTCGTCGAAACCGTTCGACAGCCGCTCCTCCAAACCGTCCCCTCGCTGCGCAACAACCGTGTATCCGCGACGCTGCCACTGCTCAGGGTCACCCTCGAAAAGCAGCACGCGTTCGAGGCGTTCAGTCGAGCGATCGGCGAGACGGCCAACCAGCAGGTCGACCTGATCAAGCGTGTCCGTCAGCGCAGCGGCGGCGAGTCGAGCAGCCTGCTCAGGCTTGCACGGTGGACAAAGACGGGTCTTGACAAAACCGGGCCTCGGTTGCTTGGCGATGATTGTGATGTGCATCAGGCGGTCCGTTCACCAGTACGGCGAATGGTCCTCGCGCAACAGCCGACTCATGTCTTTCACGGCGCGAACAGTGCCACGGACAGTTCCGGTCACCTTCGAACGGCCAGCCCGTTCGTGGTAAGCGATCGGAACTCCCTGAACCCGAAGCCCCGCCTGGGAGGCTCGCAGCACCATTTCCAGCGGCCACCCGGACCGTCGATCGCGCAAATCGAGCGCCAGCAGGTCGGTTCGCCGAGCGACCCGCATCGGGCCCAAGTCGTTGAGTGTCAGTTTGGCGCGGCGACGAACTTCGGCAGCCAACACCCGATTGGCGAAGCGGGCATGTGCCGGCCAGGTTCCCTGCTTGGCAACCCGCTCGCCGACCACCAGGTCGGCGTCGCCGCGTCGCAACATCTCGACCAACATCGGCAACGCCGCCGGGTCGAGCGACGCGTCGCAGTCCATGAAGCACACGACATCGTCAGTGGCTGCCTGCAGCCCAGCCCAACACGCCGAACCAAATCCGCGAATCGGCTCGTGGATGACGAGCGCGCCTGCCTGCTCGGCAAGCTGCGCGGTCGCATCAGTCGACCCGTTGTCGACCACGATCGGGCGATATCCGGCTGGCATTCGGTCGAGCACCCACATGATCGCTGCTGCTTCGTCGAGGGCGGGCAGGATCACATCGGGCATGAGAAACTCGGAACGGGCAGAGTGAGGGAGCGAAACCTAGTGGGGAAAGCCACATGAAAGTACTGGTGACTGGCGGAGCCGGGTTTATCGGATCGCACATCGTCGATCAACTGCTGCACCTGGGTGCCGACGTTGTTGTGGTCGACGATCTCGATCCGGCGGCTCACGACGGAGTTCCAGCGGGGCTCGCCGACCGTGCGACGTACATCTGGGGCGACATCAGAAACGCGTCGGTGTCGCGCGACGCTCTGAACGGTATCGATGCGGTCTGCCATCAGGCATCGAAGGTCGGGCTTGGCGTCGATTTCGCCGATGTCGACGAGTACGTGTCGCGCAACGATGGCGGCACGGCAAGCCTGCTGCGTGCGCTGCACGACGTTGGCTTCGCGGGACGATTCGTGTTGGCATCGAGCATGGTCGTCTATGGCGAGGGTCGCTATCGCTGCGCTCAGCACGGCGTCGTTCGTCCCGGTCCGCGGCGCCTCGCCGATCTCGAGGCAGGTCGGTATGAGCCTCCGTGTCCGACGTGCAGCGCACAACTCGGGGCCGAGCCGGTGCCGGAGGATCATTGGCTCGATCCGCGCAACGTGTACGCAGCCACCAAGCTCGCCCAAGAGCACCTGTGCGCGGCGTACGAACGGGAGCATCCCGGCTGTGCTGTGACAGCCCTGCGATACCACAACGTGTACGGCCCACGGATGCCGCGCAACACGCCCTACGCCGGCGTGGCGAGCATTTTTCGCAGCGCGTACGAGCGCGGCGACGCACCGCGGGTCCTCGAAGATGGTTGTCAGACC
>JANMTV010000193.1:0-2317 GCA_031390905.1 Ilumatobacteraceae bacterium
GGCCTTCGAGTTGCCGGAGGACTCGATTGCCCGGCTCGCCGAGCATCCACGCATCATCGGGATCAAGGACTCGGGGGGACATCCGGTCCGGATGCAGCGAATGATCGCGTCGGTTCCTGCCGACTTCATCGTGTTCACCGGTTCTACCCAGGCGATCACGCTGGCGGTGGCGGCTGGGGCCCATGGAGCCATCACTGCATCGACCAACTACATCCCCGAAAAGGTGCTCGAGACCGTGACATCGGCCCGGCGGAGTGCGAACAAGGCTCGACCCTTGCAACAGGAGATCTCGAGAATCTCGGCGGCAGTGGAGGCCCACGGGATCCCCGGGGTGAAAGCGGCGGCAGGAGCCGCCGGGCTGCAGGCGGGCCATCCGCTGCTACCTCTCTCCTCGTTGCCGGAACCTGAATCCGGCCGGCTGCGAGCCCTCGTCTAGTTCTTGAGCGCTTGATCAAAGTTCAAATCGGGCGCTACTCTCGAACCACCGTTATCAAGGCAGATCACCAAAAGGAGAACATGTGGCGTCCAAGTTTCTGACCGAAGAGTGGGCCGGCGAGGTTTCGTCCATCCTCAACTCCCATCCCGGTTTCAAGAGTGCAATCGCCAATGCGGATCTTGGCATTGTCTACAACGTGAGCGGAACCCCGAGTGGAGACGTCTCCTACTTCATCAGAACCGCCGCCGGCGCCGCCGAGCTCGGCCTAGGAACCCTCGACAACCCTGACGTCACCGTCGGCAGCAGCTACGACACTGCCGCCTCGATCTCCAAAGGCGACCTCAACACCCAAACCGCTTTCATGACCGGAAAACTCAAAGTCGGCGGCAACCTGGCCAAGTTGATGATGCACCAAGCAGTAATCAACCAATGGGCCGCCGCCGTAAAGGACATGCCGGTCGAGTATTAGGCGGGCGGTAAAGGTTTTCTAGACGAACCGGCGGCGGTTACCCGGTTCGGCTGCGACCGGAGTTCGCGCACCCCCCTCGATCGCCCAGAGCGGCGATCGGTCCCCCTTTGTGTCATTGTGGGGTGGGGTGACCGGACCTCAAGGTTGACTCTCGGTCCCCGTGTCGATCTTCCCTGGTGGGGTTGATGTGACTGGTTGCGGGCTTGTCGTCTCGAGGTCCGGTTCCCATCAACGCGTGACTTGATAGGTGACCGTCGCCGAGAGGTGTCTCGACAAAGGGCTGTCCGCGTTTTTGGTCACCCCTGGCAAGGAAACGTTTGGGCGTCTCTTACAAGGAGGACAGTATGGGCCAGGGTATAGAACTGGTGGCAGGTTGCGACCCACATTTGGACAGTTTCACGGTGGCGGTGATCGATCGGAGCGGCCGCCGGTTGGAGACGGTCGAACTGGCCAACCGGGGTTGGGGTTGGGAAACCGCGGTCGATCTGTGCGCCCGGTGGGGAGTGTCGAGGGTGGGGATCGAAGGGGCGTCGGGTTATGGCCTGCCTCTAGCCCGGACCCTGTCCCGGGCGGGGCTGCGGGTGGTCGAAGTCCCGACCCGGGTCACCGCCCGGCTCCGCAAAGTCGACGGCTCCGGCAAAAGCGATGTGGGCGACGCGGCGGCGATCGGCCGGGCGGTCGTCTCCGGGCAAGGTTCGGAATGGAGAGACGATCCCGACGCTGAAACGTTACGGGTCGTCTCGCACCGGCGGGACGAACTGGTCAGGGCTCAGACTCAGGAGATCAACCGGCTCCGAGCGTTACTAGCCGCCATCGACCCGGAACGGGCCCAAACTATCGGTCGGATCAGAAGCCTGGCCCAGCTCGACATGTTGGCCAAAGTCAGATACGGCGGGAACCGACACCGGGAAACCGTGGCAGCTCTGATCCGTCGGATCGGAGCCGACTGCCGTCACCGTCTCGGCCAGATCCGCCAGTTAGAAACCGACCTCAAACAGCTGTTACCACCAGCCGGTCATGCCCTCATCGGGAAGATCGAAGGGATCGGAGTCATCACCGCCGCCGCTCTCCTCGCCGAGATGGCCGGCACCGACGGTTTCGCCACCGACGCCAAAATGGCAGCCTGGGCCGGGACCGCACCCCTCGACGCCTCCTCCGGCCGTCAACAACACCACCGGCTCAACCGGGGCGGAAACCGTCAAGCCAACCGGGCGATCCACACCATCGCCCTCACCCAACTCCGCCACCACGGCCCCGCCGCCGACTACATCACCAAGAAAATGAGCCAAGGCAAAACCAGAAAAGAAGCACTACGAGCCGTCAAACGACACATCACCCGCCAAATCTGGAAAACCATCCGAAACACCAACACCACACCACCACCAAATTGACATAGGAGAGCCCGCAAGCGG
>JANMTV010000202.1:0-5310 GCA_031390905.1 Ilumatobacteraceae bacterium
GAGCAGGAGGCCTACTACATCGTCTTGCACGGTGACCAGTCGATGTACGAGATGTCGGCGGAGGAAGTGTTCATCGAGGGCGATTCGGCAATCGCTGAGGACGCTCCGGCCGCAACGGCCGTGATGGTTCCGATCGAGGAGCAAGGCTGCTACGGAAAGGCGTCCGCCGAGGTCTACGGCGAGCAGCCGTTCCAGGATCCTGAGATCCAAGAACGGATGAACGAGTACTACGAGAACCAGCAAGCTGACCCAGAGCTTGAAACCGCGTTCGAGGACTGGCTGACCTGCATGGTCGACCAACTCGGCAACCTCGAAGACATGGCCGAAAACGACGGCTTGGCGATCATGACGATCACCAAGCCCGACTCGATGTATAGCTACGTCGACGGTCTGAAGCAGATCGCCCAAGGGCTCGAAATGTTCCCGATGGATCCCGACACCGGGATGCCGATCGGAGATGTCGGCGACAAACAAATGTACAGCGGGAACTCGAATGAGGACGGAACCGGATGGGCGTCGGTTGGCACCCCGAAGCCGATCAGCGAAACTGACCTCGAGGCACTTCGTCAACGAGAACTCGAACTGTGGAAGGTCGATTTCGGTTGTCAGGAAGACGTCGACCTGGCAGGAATCCGAAAGCGTAGCGAACAGCGACTGGTCGACGAACTGATCGCCGACTTCCCCGAACTGACCGAAACGGCCGACAAGTGACTGTAGAGATCGAAGCCGACGCACCTGACAACGAGGCGACTGAGGTTCTGCCGGATGCGGCGAACAACGTCGAGCTAACCGACAACTCACTGACCGATAGCTCATGGCGCGATGCTGCATCGAAGTTCGACGGACGCCGGCGCCGACGCCAGGGAGCAATCGTGCTCGCCGTGGCGCTCGCCTCGGCTGGTGGTGGAGTGTTGATCGGCCGCAGCATCAAGTCGCCTGCCGATGAAGCAGCCGACCGTGCTGCGCCGCTCGCTTCACGGATCGTTGTTCCGGTCGAACGCCAGTTACTCAGCTCGTCGTTGGTTCTGTCTGGCGAGGTGCGATTCAACGAGCCGACGCCGATCAAGCTTGCGGGGTCGGTTGGGGTCGAGGCGGGCGAGGCGGCGGTGATCACGCGGGTCCCTGAAATCGATCAGCTGATTCAGGAAGGTGACGCGATATTCGACGTCACCAGCCGGCCGGTCTTCACGCTGCAGGGCGAGTTGCCGATGTATCGCAGCCTGGCCGCCGGTTCACAGGGGCCCGACGTTCGTCAGCTCGAGCAAGCACTCAATCGGCTCGGCTTCTCGCCGGGAACCGTCGACAACATCTTCGATGAGGCGACCGAGCAAGCCGTGAGCGCGTTCTACACCGAGAAGGGCTACGACGCCGAAGGACCGTCGCAGGCCGAACGCGACCAGCTGCGAGCAGCCCGACAAGCCGTGACCGACGCCGAGGAAGCGTTGCGGACGGCCCAGAAGGATCTCACTCAGCAAGCCGACACACGGACTCCATCGGAGTTGCTGCAGCTCGATCAAGCGTTGGAGGCCGCCGAGGCGGCCGTACCCGCCGCCGAACGAGCAGCTGCTCGCGCCAACGAGGCGGCCGCCCAGGAGTTGCAGACCGCAACCGTTTCGCGCGACACCAAGCGGACCTTGCGTGACTCCGCTGCGGTGCTGCTCAACGCCGCCAAGGTTCCAGGGGCGATCGACGTGAACACCGGCGAGCCTCACACCGCGGAGTCGATCGCCTTTCTGGAAACTGACTTGGCGCTCGCCGAGGAGGAGCTCGCACGAGCCGAGGCTGACGTAGTCGCCGCCGCCTCGAACCAGGAGGCAGTCCGGTCGCAAGGAGCCGCCGATCTCAAATCGGCAATCGACAACCGGACGCTGCAGCGCTTGCAGTACGACGAGTCGACTGCGCCGGCCGACACTGCCGCCGCACAAGCCGCCGTGGCTCAAGCCGACGCCAACGTCACTGCCGCACGCGACGATCTGGCCGTGCTCGACTCCGAGATCGGCATCAGGATCTCGCCAGGAGAGATCATCTTCGTCCCGATCCTTCCGTCCACGGTGACCGAGTTGTACGCCGTTCCCGGTTCACCGACCACCGATCAACTCGGCACCCTGTCGACCGCCGACACGCTCGTATCAGCTCGTGTGAGCAGGGCCGATTCCGGCCTGGTAACGGTGGGGGCAACCGTCACATTGGAGATTCGAGACACGTCGGTCGAAACCACCGGAACCGTCCTGTCAGTTGGACAACCGCGTGAGGAAGCTGACCCATCGGTTGGAGGTGAACAGGGTGGTGGAAACGCGAGTAGCGGTTCGGGGCGGTTGGAGGTCTTGATCGCACCGGACGATGCCGCCCTCCTGCGCGACTTCGTGTTTTACTCTGCCCGAGTTCGGATCGACATCGCCTCAACTGACGGTGAGGTGCTCGTCGTGCCGGTCGCCGCTCTATCCGTCGGACCGGGAGGGGATTCGCGAGTCGAGATCGAAACGCGTGCGGTCACTGACAACGATCCGGGCGCGACCGAAACTGTCGAGGTCGAGGTCGGCCTCACGGCGCAAGGACTCGTCGAGATCGTCTCGAAGACCATCAGGGAAGGCGATCTCGTCGTCGTCGGTTCTGAGACCAACGAGCGACGCAACCGTGATGAGTCGGGTGATGCAAGTAGCAACGGCTGATCTGGCTTCCGACGAGGGCACAACTGAAGTTCAACCTGCGCCGGTCGTATCGATGCAGGCCGTGTCACGAGTCTTCGACAGCACGCCGCCAGTTCATGCACTGCGTGCAGTCGATCTGACAATCGAGTCAGGTGAGCACGTCGCCATCGTCGGTCCGTCGGGGTCAGGCAAGTCGACACTCCTCAACGTGCTCGGACTCCTTGACCGCCCGACCAGCGGAACGTACCTGCTGGATGGGATCGATGCCGGAACGCTCAACGATGGTCGGCGGGCCGGATTGCGCTCCAGCCGGATCGGATTCGTGTTTCAGTCGTTTCATTTGCTTTCCCATCGCAGCGCCTTGGAAAACGTGATGATGGCTGGTTTGTACCGTCGCCACTCCAGATCGGAGCGGCGCGGTCGGGCGCTCGACGCATTGGAACGGGTTGGGCTCGCCCAGCGAGCGGCGTTTCAACCAAACCACCTGTCCGGTGGTGAGCGCCAACGCGTCGCGGTCGCCCGAGCATTGGCCTCTGACCCGGGCGTCCTGCTGTGTGACGAGCCGACCGGCAACCTCGATTCGACGAGCACGGGATCGATGCTCGACCTCTTCGCCACGTTGGTCGATGGCGGCTTGACGATCATCATGATCACGCACGATCGCGATGTCGCCCAGCGCGCGGGACGACGCGTCGAAATCATCGACGGTCGGCTGACGGAACTGTGACCCGATGAAACTCCGCAAGTCGCGCAACTCGTCTGCGCCCGTCAGTCGGATGCGTGCGATCGACGTCGGCGACGAGACCTTGGCGGGTGTTCTCGCCCGGCCGGCGCGCGCCGCACTCACCACACTCGGGACAGTGCTCGGGCTCGCATCGCTGGTCGCCACGTTGGGAATCTCGCGCACCGCAGGTGAGCAGATCGTCGGTCGTTTCGATGAGCTCCGAGCGACGCAGGTGATCATTCAGTCGCGATCGTCCGGCGGTCAGGCGGGCGCTCCCCTGCCCTGGTCGGTCGAAGCCAGACTCGATCGACTGAATGGCGTTGTCGCCTCCGGCGCCGTGGCCGACGTCACCAACCCCGGACAGGTTCGAACGGTGCCGGTGATCGATCCGAGTGGTTCGAACGAACGAACCGTTCCGATCATCGCTGCATCCCCCGGAGTCCTTGGAGCCGTCAGGGGCCACATCGCGACGGGACGATGGTTCGACGACGGTCACGTCAAACGTCGCGATCGGGTTGCCGTGATCGGAGCAGACCTGGCCGACGAACTGGGGATCATCGGCGTCGCCAACCAGCCCGGTGTGTTCATCGGAGATGAGTTGTTCACGGTGATCGGGATCATCGATGAGGCACCGCGCGAGCGTGGACTCGTCGGAGCGATCGTGATTCCCAGCTCCGTTGCCGTGCAACGGTTCGGTGTCACTCGACCAGATCGGGTCGTGATCGAAACCGAACTCGGGGCGGCAGCGCTGATCGCGTCGCAGGCGGCGACGGCCCTCAACCCCAACTCGCCGGAAGGGCTCTCGGTCTCCGCTCCGGCCGACCCGAACGCCGCCAGAGAGGGCGTCGAAAGCGATGTCAACAGCATGTTCCTGCTGCTCGGCTTGATCTCGCTGGCCGTCGGTGCGATTGGTATCGCCAACGTCACGCTGGTGACGGTGATGGAGCGAACCGGTGAGATCGGTCTGCGTCGAGCTCTTGGGGCCAGACGCCGACACATTGCCGCACAGTTCCTCTCGGAGTCGGCGGCGATGGGGGTCGTGGGAGGAATTCTCGGTGCCAGTGCCGGAATCGTCACCGTCGTGGCGGTGTCGGCTGCCCGCGACTGGACACCGGTTCTCGACCCCTGGCTGCCGTTGGCGGCGCCTCCGGCCGGTGCCATCGTTGGCCTGATAGCCGGTCTGTACCCAGCGATTCGAGCTGCCCGCCTCGAACCGGTCGAAGCCCTCCGAGCTGGCGTCTAGCGCGGGGTAACAGCGACGACGCTGAGTAGGCGTTCGACGAAGAGATCGGTGTGTTGCTCGAGATAGTTGCGCTTGATTTCGAGTCCCCCGATCACCTCGGCACCGGTCGCACCGACTGCTGCGTCGAGTCGCTCGATGCTCCTGCCGGCGTTGAGTGCAAACGTCAGAAAGCAGGCCGCCTGCTTGCCCTTCATCGCAGGCAGGTTGGAGATCTTGTTCGCTGCCCACGGCGCCTGGCCGAGTACGAAGAGACCGTGTGTCCACGTTCCGACGAGGACGATGTCGGCTTGCTGGATCGATGCGAGGTCAGGGCTACCGACCCTCGACAAACCGGTGATCCCCCACCGCTCCTGCTGGAGTTTCTCGCCGATCAACTCGGCAGCCCTCCACGTGTTTCCGGTGAGACTCTCGACGAGCAACGCTGCTTTCACACGATCGATCCTAGGAGACGAGCCGTTAGGCGAGGCGACCAATCGTTACGGTTCGCTATTTCGACTGCGCAGCAGGCGAAATGAAAAGTCCAGCACAGAGAATCGTCACCTATCGATCTGGACCACTTAGATCTTCTTGAGTGGCGCCCAGGCCAAGGCAAGGTGCTTTTGGCCGATACCGGCGAAGTTGATGACCGCTTCTGCCTTGTCACCGACGCCGGAAATGTGGATGATCACGCCTTCACCGAACGCCGGGTGAGCGAC